>CAYQEG010000064.1:2087-35451 GCA_964416435.1 uncultured Rickettsiales bacterium | reverse complement strand
CGGATCCCGACGCTCGTGGAGGGAGACGGCGACTCGGACGGAGACGGGATCCCCAACCACCTCGACCTCGACAGCGATGGCGACGGCCTGAGCGACTCGGACGAGTCCGACGACGACGCCGACGGAGACGGCGTCCCCAACTACCTCGACCTGGACAGCGACGACGACGGCATTCCCGACGGGGTCGAGGGCTTCGACGACTCGGACGGGGACGGCGTCCCCGACGTGTTCGACCCGACGGACACGACGACGACGCGACCGACGACGACGACGCAGCGGACGACGACGACGCGGTCGATGACGACGACACCACCGACGACGACGACGACGACAGCGCCGCCGACGACGACGACGACGACGACGACGGCATCAGCTGCGGTCCGGGCACCGTTCTGGAGGGGGAGGAGTGCGTCCCCGACGTGCGGCGCGGCGCCTGCGTGTGCGACGCCGCGGCGGGCCCGGAGTCGGCCGGTGGCGTGCTGCTCCTCCTCGGCGTCGCGCCGTGGCTGCGGCGGCGGGTCTCGTCGAGAGGCCGGCGCTGAACCTCAGAAGGGGCCGTAGATGACGCACGCCTCGCCGGTGCCGCCGGCGTGCAGGGCGGCGATGAAGAGGTCGTCGAAGCCATCGCCGTCGAGGTCGCCGGCCGGCCGAACGACCCGGCCGACCTCGTCGCCCGCCTGGCCGACCCAGGCCGCGTCGGCGTCCGCCAGCTGGAGCGTGCCGCCGGTCGCGAGCGTAGTGCCCAGCACGAGCTGCGCCTTGCCGGCCTGACCGCCCCCGTCATCGCTGGCCCAGCCGCCCACGAGCACGTCGTCCAGGCCGTCGCCGTCCACGTCGCCGACCGCCGCGGCGGCCCAGCCCGCCCGGGAGCCGGCCTCGCCGACGAGCCCGACGTCCGCGTCGGCCAGGGTCGTGACCCCGGCGACGACGGTGGAGCCGAGCAGCAGGTAGACCTTGCCGGCCTCGGTGCCGCCCTCGTCGCTGGCGAAGGCGCCGATCAGCAGGTCGGCCAGCCCGTCGCCGTCCACGTCACCCCCCGGGAAGACCTGCTGGCCGCTGCTGTCGAGGCCGTCTTCTCCGAGGAAGCTCCGGTCCGCGGAGCCCAGGCTCATCGTCCCACCGGCGGCGAGCGTGCTCCCGAACAGGAGGTAGCTCTTGCCGGCCGCGTAGGCGAACTCGTCGTTGCCGGCCACCCCGACGAGCACGTCATCCAGCCCGTCCCCGTCGACGTCCCCGACGCCGGTCACCGACGTCGGCGCGCTGTCGCCGCTGGACTCCCCCGTGAAGGCGGCGTGGGCGGCGCCGAGGCTGAAGGTGCCGCCCCCCGCGATGGCCGACCCGAGGACGAGGTACCCCTTGCCGCCGTTCCACACCGCCTCGCTGCTCCCCGGTGCCCCGACGAGCACGTCGTCCAGCCCGTCTCCGTCCACGTCGCCGGCGAACGCGTAGACCCTCCTCACGAAGTCGCCCGGGAGCTCTCCCTCGAGCAGGACGTCGACGTCACCGGGGCCGAAGGGGCCGCCCGTGACGAGCGTCGCCCCGAAGAAGAGCCCCACCGAGCCCGCGCTGCCCGCGACCGGATCCGGCATCGCGACGAGGAGGTCCCCCAGCCCGTCGCCGTCGACGTCGCCGCCGCCGACCAGGTACTGACCGAACCGATCGCCCGGGCCCCCCTCGAGCACGACGTCCGCCCCGCCGAGGCCGAATGTGCCGGTGGCCGGCAGCGAGCCGCTGTAGAGCACGTACCCCCGCCCCGCCTCGCCTCCGGCCCACGGAGCGCCGACGACCAGCTCGTCGACCCCGTCCCCGTCGAGATCCCCGACCCGGGTGATCGACGACCCCGCCCGGTCCCCCGCTGCCTCGCCGACGAGGCAGAGGTCGGCTTCGGTGAGCTCGTCCCACAGGTGGCCGTCGCAGTTGGTGTCCCGGCCCTCGGCGGGCGACTCCCACGACTCCTGGCTGCCCGGGAACACGCCGTCGTCGTCGTCGTCGCAGTCCTGGGCGGGGCCGCCGGCGTTGGACGCCCAGCCGTCGTCGTCGAGGTCGAGCCCGTCGACGCCGTCGCAGTTGGTGTCGGCGCCGTCTCCCCACGAGTCGGCGGCGCCCGGCCAGGTGATCGCCGCGACGGGGTCCGAACCGTCGTCGTGGCAGTCGTCGCCGCCCGACGCGATGGACGCGACCCCGTCCCCGTCCGCGTCCACCCCGTCCAGCCCGTCGCAGCCCTGGTCGATCCCGTCCCCGACGGTGTCGGGGGCGCCGGGGAAGGTGGACGCCGCGTAGCCGACCGTCGGGTCGTCCTCGCAGTCCGCCCCGCCGGAGGCCACCGACGCGAACGTGTCCCCGTCGGCGTCGGTTCCGTCGGCCCCGTCGCAGTTGGTGTCGGCGCCGTTGCCGACGAGGTCGTCGGCGCCGGGGAACGTCAGGGGGGCCAGGGGCTCGTCGGCCGCGTCGAGACAGTCGGTCCCCCCCGACGCGATGGACGCGACCCCGTCCCCGTCCGCGTCCACCCCGTCCAGCCCGTCGCAGCCCTGGTCGATCCCGTCCCCGACGGTGTCGGGGGCACCGGGGTAGAGCGCCGGGGCGGCGTCGTCGCAGTCGGCGGGCGACCCGTTGGCGGGCCACTCGTCGCCGTCCGCGTCGATGCCGTCGACCCCGTCGCAGTCGGCGTCCACGCCGTCACCCCAGGCGTCGACGTTGTCGGGGTGCACGGCGGGGTCCAGGTCCCCGCAGTCGCCGTCGCACGACGTCAGGCCGTCGGCGTCCAGGTCGAACGAGTGGAGCTCGGCGTCCTCGTCGTCGCAGTCGTCGCAGGCGACGGCGCCGTCCCCGTCGGAGTCCCCCTCGTCGGCCCCCGGGGCGCCGTCGCAGTCGTTGTCCAAACCGTCGCAGACCTCCACGCCGTCGGGCTTCAGCGCGGCGTCCTCGTCGTCGCAGTCGCCGGCGCAGAGGCTCCAGCCGTCGCCGTCCAGGTCGGCCTCGGCGGGCGGCAGCTCCCCGTCGCAGTCGGTGTCCAGGCCGTCGCAGACCTCGAGGGCGCCGGGGCCGACGGTCGACGCCCCGTCGTCGCAGTCGCCCTCGCAGGCCGAGGCGCCGTCGCCGTCGGCGTCCAGCTCGTCGTCCGGGGTCACGCCGTCGCAGTCGGTGTCGATCCCGTCGCAGACTTCGACGTCGGCCGGGACGAGACTGTTGCGGTCGTCGCAGTCGGCGCCGCCGCAGGCCGGGACCAGCTCCCCGTCGGCGTCGGCGTCGCAGGGGGCGTCGCCGTCGGAGCAGTCGTTGTCGATCCCGTCGCCCGGCTCCTCGACCGCGCCGGGGTGGACCGCCGGGTCGCCGTCGTTGCAGTCGGCGCCCCCCGAGGCGACCGAGGCGACGCCGTCCTGGTCACGGTCCACGCCGTCGACGCCGTCGCAGTTGGCGTCGAGGCCGTCCTCGTCCACAGGGTCGGGGCTGGACTGAAAGACCGCCGCGTCCTCGGGGGCGCAGTCCTCGGCGTCGGGCCAGCCGTCGCCGTCGAAGTCGGGGAGGCCGGACTGGGGGAGGCAGCCGACGAGGAGCAGGAGGGCGAGGAGGCGGACCGGCACGCTCAGAGCCTCCCGAACAGCAGGTACGCCTGGCCGGGCGACTGCGGGGGATCGCTGTACCCGGCGCCGATCCAGAGGTCGTCGGCGCCGTCCCCGTCGAGGTCCCCGGCGGGCGCCAGCCCCTCGCCGGCTCCGCTGTACTGGAACTCGCCGACGAACGCCGCGTCAGCGGACCCCAGGTCGTGGGTCCCGCCGAGCGCGAGTTCGCTCCCCAGCAGGAGGTAGACCTTCCCGCCGAGGTTGACGCCGTCGTCGTTGTCGATCGCCGAGACCAGGAGATCTCCGCTCCCGTCCCCGTCGACGTCCCCCGCCGGCGCGAGCCTGCCCCCCGCCTGGTCGCTCGGATCTTCCCCGGCGTAGATGGCGTCCGCCGCGGCGAGGTCGACGGAGCCGGAGGCCGGCACCGAGCCGCCGAGCACCAGGTAGACGGCGCCTGTCCCGCCCGCTTCTGGCGCCCCGATGGCGAAGTCGGCGAGCCCGTCCCCGTCGATGTCACCAAGGCCAGCGAGGGCCGAGCCGCTCGCGTCGCCCGCCGACGCGCCCACGAAGGAGACATCGGCGGAGGCGACGGGGAAAGAGCCGCCGGCGGCCAGGGTGCTGCCGAGGAACAGGGCCGTCACCCCGGCTCCGGCGCCGCCGGCGGGCGCCCCCACCAGGATGTCGGTCAGGCCGTCCCCGTCGACGTCGCCCGCCCCGGCGACCGCCCAACCCGTCCGGTCGCCGTCGGCCGCGCCGACCACGGTCGCGTGGGCGTCGCCCGAGCCGAAGGCGCCGCCTGCGGGGAGGTCGCTGCCGAGGAGCAGGTAGGCTCGGGCCTGGTAGTCGATGCCGGGGAAGGTGGCGGGGGCCCCCACGAGCAGGTCGTCCAGGCCGTCCCCGTCGACGTCCCCGACCCCCGCGACGGCGGAGCCGGACTCGGTCTGGGGGTCCCCGTGGAAGCTGGCGTCGGCGTCGGCGGCCGTCAACGCCCCGCCCGCGGCCAACGTCGCTCCCAGGAAGAGGAGGCTCCGGCCCGGGGCGTAGACCGCCGCGCCGTACTGCGGCGCTCCGACGAGGACGTCGTCCAGGCCGTCCCCGTCGACGTCCCCGGCCCAGGCGACGGAGGACCCGAGCCGCTCGAAGGGCTCGAGCCCCGCGATGGTCGCGTGGGCGTCGTCGAGTCCGAGCGGCTCGGTCGCGGCGAGCACGTCGACCCCGGAGAGGAGGACGAGCTGACCCGCCTGGTAGGCCGGCGGGTCGGCGAGGGGGATTGCGACGAGCAGATCGGGCACGCCGTCGGCGTCGAAGTCGCCCCCTCCCGCGACGGCGTCACCGGCGGCGCTGTTCCCGGGCCCGACGAACCGCCGGTCAGCGTCGGCGAGGTAGTCGTACAGATCGCCGTCGCAGGCCGTATCGCGCCCCGCCCGAGGGGAGTCCCAGACCTCCACGCTGCCCGGGTAGACGCGGTCGTCATCGTCGTCGCAGTCCTGGTCGGGGCCGTTGACGGCGAAGCCGTCGCCGTCGCTGTCCACCCCGTCGCCGTCGTCGCAGTTGGTGTCGTCGCCGTCGCCCCAGGCGTCGCCGGCGCCGGGGAAGGTGACCGACGCGAGGGGGTCGAGCGGGTCGTCGTTGCAGTCCGTCCCCCCCGACGCCTCCGAGGCGACGCCGTCCCCGTCCGCGTCTACGCCGTCGACCCCGTCGCAGTCGGCGTCGATCTCGTCGCCGTCGGGGTCGGGGGCGCCCGGCAGCGTGACGATGGCGGCGGCGTCCAGCGGGTCGTCGTTGCAGTCCGTCCCGCCGGAGCCGACCGAGGCGACGCCGTCTCCGTCGGCGTCCACGCCGTCCACGTCGTCGCAGTCGTAGTCGATCGAGTCGCCGACCTGGTCGTCGGCGCCGGGGAAGGTGACGGGGGCGGCGGCGTCCAGCGGGTCGTCGTTGCAGTCCGCCCCGCCGGACGCGTCGGAGGCCACCCCGTCCCCATCGGCGTCGACGCCGTCGACGCCGTCGCAGTCCTGGTCGACGTCGTCGCCGGCGGTGTCGGGGGCGCCGGGGAAGGTCTGGGGCGCGGCGGGGCTCAGCGGGTCGTCGTCACAGTCGGGGGGGAGGGCGTTGGCGGCGTGGTCGTCACCGTCGGCGTCGAGGCCGTCGGCGTAGTCGCAGTTGGCGTCGACGTCGTCGCCCCAGGGGTCGACGGCGCCGGGGTGGGCGACCGGGTCGGTGTCGTCGCAGTCGCCGGCGCAGGGGGCGAACCCGTCGCCGTCCAGGTCGAAGCTGTGCACGGCGTCCGACGTCTCGTCGCAGTCGCTGCAGGCGGGGTCCGTGTCGCCGTCGGCGTCGTCCTCGTCGTCGCCGGGGCTGCCGTCGCAGTCGGTGTCGAGGCCGTCGCAGACCTCGTCCGCGGCGGGGTGGCGGGTCGGGTCGGCGTCGTCGCAGTCACCCGCGCAGGGAGGCGCGCCGTCGGCGTCGGCGTCGGCCTCTTCGGGGGGCACGACGCCGTCGCAGTCGCTGTCGACCCCGTCGCAGGCTTCGACGGCGCCCGGATGCACGGTCGCCGACGTGTCGTCGCAGTCACCCGCGCAGGAGGCGAGGCCGTCACCGTCGGAGTCCGCCTCCACGGGCGGGAGCACTCCGTCGCAGTCACCGTCGGCTCCGTCGCAGAGCTCGGCCGCGCCTGGGTGGACGGCGTCGCTGGTGTCGTCGCAGTCGAGTCCGCCGCAGGTCAGCGCGTGTACGCCGTCGTTGTCGGCGTCGCAGGTGGCGTCGCCTCCCGAGCAGTCGTTGTCCACACCGTCGTCGGGGACCTCGGTCGCGCCCGGCCAGACCGCGGGGTCGTCATCGAGGCAGTCGGTCCCGCCGGAGGCCAGCGACGCGAAGCCGTCACCGTCGCCGTCGGTCCCGTCGACGCCGTCGCAGTTGGTGTCGAGGCCGTCGGGGTCGACGTCGTCGGAGTGGAGCGGCCCCACCTCCGGGTCGGCGGGGGCGCAGTCTTCGGTGTCGGGGGCGCCGTCCCCGTCGAAGTCGTGCAGGTCGGAGCCAGGGCAGCCGAGGAGGAGGCCGAGCCCCACCACGACGAGCAGCGCACGATGACGGGGGGCCCCCACGGAGGCACCTTAGCCTCGACCGACAAGGTGTTGGGCCCCGTCCCGCCGCTCCCGGCTACTCCGGCCGCTTCCACCCCCGCTCCGCGTTGACCCGGTCGAGCACCGGGACCAGGAGCTCGGGGAAGTCGGTCTGGATGACGAGCACGCCCCGATCGACCAGCACCCCGTAGGCCACGCTCCCGTCTCCGCCCTGCTCGATCTCGATCAGCGCCCCGGCGTCGCTCAGCCCCAGGGCGTTCTGCGCCGGCTTGACGCCGCTGGCGAGGCAGAACTCGAACAGCTCCGGGCCCGTCACCGTCAGCCCGACTTCGACCTGGTGTGGCGCCCACGGCAGCATCGCCTGGACCCCGTCGACCGTGTCGGAGTCGGCCTGCTGCAGCAGCTCCGGCCAGACTTCGCGCACCTCCTGGACCTCGTCCGCCTCGCCGGTCTGCACGAAGACCCGGTCGAGCATGCCGGCCGCCGCGATGTCGGCGTGCATCAGGTCCCAGCGGTTCGACTTCGTGTCGACGTTGACCAGCATCGTGGGGGGCAGCGCCGCCAGCGCCTCGGCGAAGGTCGGGATCGGCTGATCGGGTACGCCGTCGAAGTCGGAGACCGCCACCCGCGTCCGGATCTCCGCCAGCGTCATCTCCGAGACGCTGCCCGTGCCGTTCGTCGTCCGGTCGACCGTCGAGTCGTGCATCAGGATCAGCACGTCGTCGGCCGTCGCCCGGACGTCGACCTCGACGGCGTCGGCGCCCAGATCCCCGGCGAGCGAGTTGGCCAGGATCGTGTTCTCCGGGGCCCGCATCGACACCCCCCGGTGGGCCACCGAGAAGACGTAGTCGCACTTCGGATCGACCAGGCAGGCGGCGCGATCGACGGTCGTCAACCCGTCGTCGGGCGCGGGCGCGCGGGCGCCGGCGCGTCGGCCGGACAGCCGACCAGCAGGGCGGCGAGCGGCAGGGCGGAGACGAGCCGGGAAGCGGAAGCCATGGGACCGTCAGGATACGGAGTCGTCGGCGAGCCCGCCGCGGAGGGACGATTCCGCGGAAGCGAGGAACCACGATTCCGCGGAAGCGAGGAAACGACCGTCGTCGGCTCACTTCATGACACGAGTCGGAGGCCTCCCAGATGAGACGGCCCGCTCAGTCCAGCGGGAACACCTCACGCGCGTCCCCGATCTCGGGGTAGTCGCGCTGGTCCTCCTTCTTCAGGAGGAAGTGCCCGATCGCCAGCGTGTCCATGTGCGTCCGGATGAAGCACTGGAACGCGTCCTCGGGCGTGCAGACGATGGGCTCGCCGCGCACGTTGAAGCTGGTGTTGATGACCATCGGGCAGCCGGTCTGGGCCTCGAACTCGCTGATCAGCGCGTGATACAGCGGCGTCGTCTCGGCCCGCACGGTCTGGACGCGGGCGCTGCCGTCGACGTGCGTGATCGCCGGCACCGTGCGCTTGTCCTCGTGCACGTCGGAGACCAGCAACATGAACGGGCTGTCGTGCCCCCTCAGGTCGAACCACTCCTCCGCCTTCTCGGCCAGCACCGACGGGGCGAACGGCCGGAAGCCCTCGCGGAACTTGATCTTGATGTTGATGCGGTCGCGCATGTCGACCACGCGCGGGTCGCCGAGGATGCTCCGGTTGCCCAGCGCCCGCGGCCCGTACTCCATGCGCCCCTGGAACCAGCCGACCACCTTGCTCGACGCGACGTGCTCGGCCGCCGCCTTCACCAGCGCGGCGTCGTCCTCCAGGACCTCGTACTTCGCCCCGTAGTGGTCGAGGACCTCGCGGATGGCGTCGTCGGTGAACGCCGGCCCCCAGTCCGCCCGGTCCATGACGAACCGGCGCTCGTTCCCGAGCACCATCGTGTGGATCCACAGCGCGACGCCCAGGGCGCCTCCCGCGTCGCCGGCCGCGGGCTGCACGAAGACGTTGTCGAACGGCGTCTCCCGCAGCACGTGGCCGTTGGCGACGCAGTTGAGGGCCACGCCCCCGGCCATGCAGAGGTTCTTCAGGCCGGTCCGCTCCTGGAGCGCCGTGGCCTGCTTGACCATCACCTCGTTGACGATCTCCTGGACCGATCGGGCGACGTCCTTGTGGCGCTGCTCCATCGGGCTCTCGGGGTCCCGCGGCTCGGACCCGAACAGCTCGAAGAACTTCTCGTTCGTCATCCGCATCGCGTAGTCGAACTCGAAGAAGTCCATGTCGAGGCGGAAGCTGCCGTCGTCGGCGATGTCGAGGACCCGGTGGAACGCGTCCACGAACGTCGGCTCGCCGTACGGGGCCAGCCCCATCACCTTGTACTCGGCGCTGTTCACCTTGAAGCCGAGGTAGCCCGTCACCGCGCTGTACAGCAGCCCCAGGCTGTGGGGGAAGCGGATCTCCCGGTCCAGCTCGATGGTGTTGCCGCGCCCCACCCCCTGGGTCACCGTCGCCCACTCGCCGACGCCGTCGACCGTCAGGATCGCCGCCTCGTCGAACGGCGAGCAGAGGTACGTCGACGCGCCGTGGCTGACGTGGTGCTCGGCGAAGAGGACCGGGCGACGCTTCCACCCCAGCTTCTTGGAGACGACCCGCCGGATCGAGATCTTCTCCTTCATCCACAGCGGGATCGCCGCGATGAACTGGGCCTTGCTCTTGCCGTAGTTCTGCAGGTGGCTGAGCAGGAGGCGCTCGAGCTTGAGCATCGGCTTGTCGTAGAAGCCCAGGTGGTCGACCTGGTCGATCGTGATGCCGGCGACGCCGAGCACGAAGTTGATCGCGTGCTCCGGGAAGCTGGCGTCGTGCTTGACCCGGGTGAAGCGCTCCTCGCTCGCGGCCGCGACCAGCACGCCGTCACGCAGCAGCGCGGCGGCGCTGTCGTGATAGAAGCACGAGATTCCGAGGATCCAGGTCGTCATCTAGAAGGGGCGGCGGGCGCGGCGGGGGTCGTTCTTGATGGGCTCGGTCCGCTCGTGCCAGCCGTCGTCGCCGACCGGCCGCGTCGTTCGATCGATCCGGTCCTGGTGACGCATCCAGAGGCCGACGCTGGACATGCCCAGGTAGTACGCGAGCCAGGCGAACACCCGGTTCTGCTTCGCCCCGATGATCGCCGCCTTGCCCAGCCACCAGCGCCAGGCGCGCTTGACCTTGCCCGGCTGGTCGTCGGGATCGGGATCCGGGATGCGGGCCGGCACGCCGCCGGACAGGTCCGCCGGCGCCGCCGGCAGACCGCCGCCGCTAGTCTCCATTGTCGTCGGCGCCGTTCTGGTCGGGCTCGGGCGTGATCAGGTGCACCGGCTTGATCGACGGGCTCGTCGCCGCCTGAGCCGGGGTCACGGCGTCGTTGAGGACGCGGATCATCTGCCGCAGCCGCGCGAGGTTCTTCTGGTCGAAGTTCAGCCGCAGCCGGTGCAGGTGCGCCGCGTCCGGCTCGTCCACCTCGTAGGGGTGCACCTCGCAGCGCTCGATGCGGCCCCCGTTGAGCATGTCCCCGAACTGGTCGTTGAGCGCCTGGACGAGGAAGCGGCTCGGCTCGTGCTGCACCCGGATGACCAGCTCACCCTCGATGTACCGGATGCTGTGGAAGTTGCGATAGAAGTGGCTGACGAGGTCGACCGCGTCGTCGACGTTGTCGACGATCGTGTACAGGTCGAGATCGTTGGGCGAGATGAGCCCCCGCCCGAGCAGCGACGTCTTGACCCACTCCGACCAGTCCCGCCAGTAGCTGCTCCCGGGCGGGTCGATCATCACGATGGGTCGCGGCTCGCTCTTGCCGGTCTGCACCAGGGTCAGCGTCTCGAAGCCCTCGTCCTGGGTGCCGAAGCCGCCCGGGAACAGGATGACCCCGTCGGTCTCCTTCACGAACACGACCTTGCGCGTGAAGAAGTACTTGAAGTTGACCAGCTTGCTGTCGCCGTGGATGAACGGGTTGGCCTTCTGCTCGAAGGGCAGCTCGATGTTCACGCCGAAGCTGTTCTCGCGCCCGGCGCCCTCGTTCGCGGCCTGCATGATCCCCGGGCCGGCCCCGGTGACGACCATGAACCCGGCGTCGACGAGGCCCCGGGAGCACTTCACGGCCATCTGGTACTCGTTCGACGCCTCTTCGCTCCGGGCGCTGCCGAAGACGGCGATCTTCCGCTTGTCCGCCCACGGCGCGAAGACCTTGAACCCCTTGCGCAGCTCCCGCAGGGCTCGGTTCATGATCTTGAGGTTCAGCGTGCTGGGCCTGTCGTGCGCGGTCAGGATCGCGGTGTAGACCAGCTGCTCCATGTGGTGCCGGTCACGCCCCGCGGCGTCGGGCACGACCTGGCGGAGGAGCTCTTGAATGGCGGCGAAGATCGCCTGCTTGTCGAACGAGATTTGAGCGGTCATGACTTCGAACCGTTGATCATAGCCACCCTGAACACGCGTTCGCCAGTCGGAGGGCCAAACGAGCCCCGCCGGAGCGGGCCCGGCCGGAGTTGGTATGGTGCGGCCGTGCCGGTTCGACCCCCTCGGTACCTCTTCGTCTGCACCGCCAACATCAACCGCTCGCCGATGGCTGCGGCCTGGGCGGCCAAGGCGTGGACCGAACGCTTCGTCGCGGCCGAGATCCGGTCCGCGGGCACCCACGCGTGGGACGGCTCCCGGGCGGGCGCGTTCGCGGCCGACGCGATGCGGGAGCACGGCTTCGACATCCGGGACCACCGATCCCAGCCGTTGTCCATGGACCTGGTCACGTGGGCCGACTACGTGGTGGTGATGGAGCCGATGCACGCCGACGTCGCGGACGGGTTCGGCGCCGGCGACAAGCTCGTGCGGCTGTGGGAGTTCGTGGACGCCGACGTCGACCACGTGGTCGACCCCCAGGGCGGCGACCTCCCCGACTACCAGGCCGCCGCGGCCTCCATCGGCGACGCAATCGGGCGCATGGTCGTGGCCCACGTCGCGGCCCGCCGGGCGAAGCGCTGACATGCTCCGGCCGGACGGCGCGACGCGGGCCGACCGGGCCGAAGCCGCCGCGCTGGTCGTGGCGGCGGCGGTGCTGCTGCTGCTGCCGGGGCTGGCGGCGCTCGACCGGCTGAGCCCCGTCTGGTTCGGCGTCACCCTCGCCGCCGCCGCGGGTGGCGTGTTCATCGGCGTGCTGGGCGTTCGCTGGTTCCTCGTCGAAGGCCCCCCGCTGGTCGCGCAGGGGGCCGATGGGCACCCGGTCCTCGCGACCGTGCGGGCGATCGAGCTGCCGGCCGCGGTCCGCCTGGTCGAGGCTCGCAGCCGGCTGCGGGCCCACACGGTGCGGTTCGCGGCGCTCGGCTCGGCGGTGCTGCTGTTCGTCGTGGAGGTCGGCGACCTCAAGTGGGCGGTGGTCGCGCTGTTCGCGCTCAGCTTCATCGCCGACCACACCCTGCTTCGCCCCCAGCGGTTCGTGCTGAACGAGCAGGGTCTGAGCCCCGACGGCCTGCTCGGCCGGGCCCGCTGCGGGTGGGAGGACGTCGAGGCCCTGTACTGGCGTCACTACCCGGGCGAGGAGCGGCCCCCGTTCCCCAGCGGCGAGCGGGTCGTGGTCGAGCGGACGGAGGGGGAGGACCTCGAGTTCGTGTTCCACCGCAAGTACGGCGGGACGAGCGCGGGGGAGCTGGTGCGCACGGTCCAGCCGCTGCTCGGCGATCGGGTCCGTCTGCTGCTGCCGCGCACCGAGGAGCGGGTGGAGATCGACCAGAAGGACGTCTCTGTGGTCGTCGGCCCGGGGACGTCGGATTGAACCCTCGCAAGGGAGCCCGGTCGCTGATCAGCCTCGGCGGCGCCCTGTACGCCGCGATGCTGGCGGTGGCGCTGCTCTGGGCGTGGCTGCGGGGGCTGTGGAGCGGCTGGTGGACGCTGGAGGGGCTGCCGTCGGTCGGCGTCGCGGCGGCGCTCGGGGTCGCCCTGGGGCTCGGCGGAGTCGCGCTGTCCTGGGCGATGGACCGTTATGTGCCAGGGGTTCGCCGCCTCGGAGAGCGCTTCTCGGAGATCCTCGCGGGGGCCACGACGACCGACGCGCTGATCCTCGCGGCCCTCTCCTCGATCGGGGAGGAGGCCCTGTTTCGCGGCTGCCTGCAGGAGGAGTGGGGGCTGTGGCCGGCCACGATCGCGTTCGCGCTGGTCCACAGCGGCCCGGAGCGCACCTACCTGTGGTGGACCGCGTCGGCGTTCGTGTTCGGGCTGGGGCTGGCGCTGCTGTACGAGTACCAGGGCGGCCTCCTCGCCCCGGTGCTGATGCACTTCACGATCAACGCGATCAACATCCGGCAGCTGGGCCGCAAGGGGGCGGCGGCCCGGGAGCTCCGACGCGGGCCTCCAGCTTCCCTCGCGGACGACGGTGACCTGCTGTAGGGTCCGCGGCCGACGCCTGCCGGGAGGGCCCATGCTTCGCCAGATCGCCTCTGCTTCTTTCGTCCTGCTGCTCTCGCTGCTCATCGGCTGCGACACCGAAGGCCCGGCGGACGACGACGACGTGACGCCGCCGGTGGTCGACGACGACGACGACGACGACGACGACAGCACCCCCGAGGAGGGCGACCCGGCGATGACGTTCGACCCGTCCGACGTGGACGCGGGCGCGATCGTGGACGTCGGCATCGAGCTGGACTTCTTCGAGCTGGGCCAGAACTCAGCGGCCTGCTGCGCCGACGAACACGTGCGCTTCTTCGGCGTGGTGAACCAGAACCCGCTCGTCCTCCGCTTCTTCTTCGGCCTGCGCGGTGCGGGGACGTCGCCGTGGGGGATCGACAACGGCGGCACGCAGGTGATCGACAACTTCGAGATCGCGCCGCTGGTGGACGTGCCGGAGCTGGCCGAAGGGCTGGGGGTCGGCACCGCTGCGCTCGACGCCGCGGGCGACTTCGACGTGTTCCACTTCGAGGTCGAGGAGGCGAACCGGTTCGTCGTGCTCGGCGCCTCGGCGTTCGACGGCGAGGATCTGCACCCCTGGCTCTGGGCGCTGGCGGACGACGGCTACACCGGCCTCGGCTTCGCCGGCTTCGAGACGGCCGAGGGCGACTACGAGGACCCGGTCCTCGCCTTCTACTCCGAAGATCCGCTCCCGTACTTCCTGCGGGTCGCCGACAACGGCGCCGCGACGGGCACGTTCAGCATCGACATGGGCACCGTGGACGCCGGCGACGAGATCGTGACGGACGAGGTCGAGCCCAACGACGAGACGGCCGACTGGCAGGACCTCGGGCTCCTGTCGACGGGGCGTCACGTGATCGGCGGGGTCGCCGCCACGGCCGGCCACGACGCGGACACCAACGACCTCAACGGCGACCTGGACGTCTTCCGGTTCATGCTGGACGACGACGCGATCGTCGGCCTGACGCTGGAGTTCGCCGCCGAGGGCGAGGACTTCGACCTGGTGCTGTACGACGACAGTGATGAAGACACAGTGCTCGGGTTCGGCAGCGACCAGGCGATCAACCTGGACATGGCGACCACGGCCAACCCGGAGCAGACGACGGTCCGCCTCGAGCCGGCGGTGCCCTACGTCATCGGCATCGGCAACTGGGACGGCAGCGCCGGGTCGGAGTGGACCCTGCACCTGGACGTGATGCCCGCGCGCGTGCCGCCGCCCCCGGCCGGCGACGACGACGACTCAGCCGGCGACGACGACGACTCCGCCACCGACGACGACGACTCCGCCACCGACGACGACGACTCCGCGCGCTGATCCTCCGCCGCCGGGATCGGCAGACATCCCCTACACAGCAGTCAAACCCATGTGAAGAGTTGTCAACGGCGGCAACTTTCTCGTGCAGGCCTGCACTTGTTGAATTAGGTTGCGTTCACAAACGGAGGCCCGCCAATAATGAAGAATCGCTTTACAGTCTTGTTCAGCTCCAGCGGTCAGTCAGCGCTCGCGGTGACGGCCGCGCTGCTCCTCGCGCCGGCGTCCGCCGGGGCGGTCGAAGGGGACGCGCCCGTTCGATACGCTCCGGGGACGCGGGCCGAGCGGGTGGCTCACCCGGCGGTCCAGGAGCGGCTCGACCGGCAGGTCGCCTGGCAGGACTTCCTGGGCGCCCACCCCGGCACCTGGGACGTGCGCTGGGACGAGGCGACGCGCACCCCGGTCCGCTTCTACGGGACCGGCTGGGACGTCGACGCGACTGCCCTCGCCGATGATCTCGGCGCCCGCCAGGTCGCCTGGGAGATCATCACCGACGACGCGGCGGCCCTGCTCGGTGACGTCGACGTCGCCGATCTGCGCGACGGCGTCGTCGACCGTCGGGCGGGCATCACCACGGTGACCTTCGAGCGCACGTGGCGCGGCCTGCAGGTAGAGGACGCGCGCGTCTCCCTCCGGTTCAAGCACGGGCGCTTCGTGATGGGCCAGCTGGAGTCGATGCCGGGCATCGACGGTTCGCTGACCTCGACCACCCCGGGCCTGGACAAGGTCGCCGCGACGGACGCCGCGCGCGCCTCCCTCGGGTGGGCCCCGGAGAAGACGTCCGAGCTGGGCGCCGAGCTCGTGGTGCTGCCCCTGGCCAGCGAGCACGCCGTCTCGTACGCCCTCGCGTGGCGGGTCGAGCTGCGGTCCACGGCGTTCCCGAGCCACCGGTTCGTCTGGGTCGACGCGCGCTCCGGGGCCCTGCTGCGCTGGGACGAGCAGGTCCGCTTCGCCGCGGGCACCGTCAAGGCGTGGGTCGACGACCGCTACCCGGAGCAGGGTCAGGCCGAGCAGGTCATGCCCTGGGTCGAGCTGACCTCCCCGCTCGGTGACTTCGACACCGACGACGCCGGCACCTTCGAGATCCCCGGCGACCTCGCCCCCACGCAGGTCACCTGGACGGCCGGCTCCCGCTGGTTCGACATCAGCACGTCGGACTCGCAGGGCATCGTCGAGTTCATGGCCCCGCTGACCGCCGACGGCGGTTCCCTGGTCGCGGTGCCGGCGGACGACCTGGATGACGTCGCCGAGGAGTGGGTCCTGGCGCAGCTGGGCGCCCACGTCGCGTCCCACGCCTCGCGCGAGCGGGCGATCTCGATCAACCCCGGCTTCCCGTGGGCCGCGTGGCAGGCCGAGGTCTACGTGAACCTGAACGACGGCAGCTGCAACGCCTGGTTCGACGGGAACATCAACTTCCTGCGCGCCGGCGGCGGCTGCAACAACACCGCCCGGGTGCACGACGTCGTCGCCCACGAGTACGGCCACGGCTTCCACGCCTACTCCATCGTGGACGGGGCGGGCAACTTCGACGGCGCCCTCTCCGAGGGCCTCGGCGACTACATGGCGGCGACGCTGTCCGGCGATCCCGGCACCGCGCGCGGCTTCTTCGCCGGCTCGCACCAGCCGCTCCGCGACATCGCGCCCAACCGCGTCTGGCCGCAGGACATCGCGGGCGACACGCACATCACCGGCCTCATCATCGCCGGCGCCCTGTGGGACACGCGGGTCGCCATGGTGGACCTGTACGGCGAGGAGGAGGGCGTGCGCCGCGCGGACGCCTTGTTCGGCGCCGCCGCCGCGCGGGCGGAGGACATCCCGGCCGCCTACGAGGAGGCGCTGCTCGCCAACGACGACGACGGCGACCTCGGCAACGGCACCCCCGACAAGTGCCTGATCGACGACCAGTACGGCATCCACGGCCTCGGCCCGGCGGCGCCGGACGCCCCGCTGTTCACGGTCGCGATCGACGAGCTGGAGACCAGCTACCCGGCCGACGAGCCGCTGCCCGTCTCCCTGACCGCCCAGCTCACCCGACCGGACTGCAGCGACGCCCAGATCGGCGACGTCGTGCTCCGCTGGACCCACGGCGACGGGGCCGACCTGGACGACTTCGGCTCCGTGACGCTCAACGGCTCGGGCAACACGTTCCAGGGAACGATCCCCGCGGCCGAGGCCGGCACCCTGGTCAAGTGGTACGTCGAGGTGCTCGACAGCGACGGCGACCTCGCCGGCCTCGAGCCCCGCGGCTCCATCACCGACCCGTACTTCGCGTCCTGGGTCGGCGGCCCCGGCTGGACCGACGTCTTCTTCGCCGACTTCGAGGACGACGACGGCGACTTCACCCACCGGCTCGTCGAAGGCCCCGACCAGGAGGGCGCCGACGACTGGCAGTGGGGCACCCCCGCCGGCGCGGGCGGCGATCCCGACCACGCCTTCAGCGGCAGCAACGCCTGGGGCAACGACCTGGCCATGCTCGACAACTGGAACGGCCTCTACCAGCCAGGCGTGCACAACGCGCTGCAGTCGCCGACCATCGAGATCCCCGCCGAGGCGACCCGCGTGGAGCTGCAGTTCCGCCGCTGGCTGACCGTCGAGGACGGCTTCTGGGACCAGGGCTTCGTCACGGTCAACGGCTCCCCCATCTGGGACCAGCACGCCGGCACGAGCGAGAACGACGCGTCGGACCACCACGTCGACGGCCACTGGGCCTTCCGCAGCTACGACGTCACCGACCTGGTGACCGACGGGGTGGTCGAGGTGGAGTGGGAGCTGGTGACCGACGGCGGCCTGCAGATGGGCGGCTGGAACGTCGACGACGTGCGCGTCGTGGCGCTGCTCCCCGTCGCCGGCGACGATCTCGCCCCGGGTGAGCTCGGCGGCGACGGCTGCGCCTGCAGCTCGACGTCCCGAGCCACCGCTCCGGCGGCGCTCCTGCTGCTGTTGCTGGTGCCGGCGATCGCGAGCCGCCGGCGCTGACGCCGGACGGCTACGCGCTGCTAGGGCGCGATCGGGACGCCGCCAGCGCCGACGTAGGCTTCGTAGCCAGCCAGCGGCTCCACCACCTCGGCGCTGGCGCCGACGGACGCCGCGCTGGCGCCGAAGATCGTCCCGCTCCACGGGAACGCGTTCACGGTCGAGCTGCTGAAGCCGTTGCCGTACAGGCGAGAGTTGAAGCCCAGCAGGTTGACGGTCGAGCTGCTGAAGCCGGAGCCGTAGCTGAACGTGCCGTCCCAGCGGATGACGTTGACCGTCGAGCTGCTGAACCCGCTGCCCCAGGACATCGAGCTGAGGCTGAGCACGTTGACCGTGCTGCTGCTGAACCCGCTGCCGAACAGCTTGCAGTCGTACGCGAGCACGTTGACCGTGCTGCTGCTGAACCCGCTGCCGAACAGCGACGGGTCCCACCGCATCACGTTGACCGTGCTGCTGCTGAACCCGGAGCCATCCAGGTCGACCAGCTCGAACTCACCGGCGTCCGAGCTGCCCCACGGGAACCACAGGGGCGAGCCGTAGTTGACGTTGACGGTGCTGCTGCTGAAGCCGGCCCCCCCGATCGCCTCCAGGTACGTCCGGTTGAACGTCACGTTGACGGTCGAGCTGCTGAACCCGCCGCCCAGGCTGCGCGCGTTGTAGGTCAGGTCGAGCTTGCCGCAGTCGAACCAGTCACAAACCGCGCCGCCGTCGGCCGCGTCGATCGCGAAGACGACGCCGCCTTCGGGGTTCTCGTCCAGCGCCCCGCCGACCAGGGATGCGTTGCCTTCGCTCAGCCGGTAGAAGCCGCCCGGCACCACCGGGTACTTGTCGAACCTGCGCTCGACGCCGGCCGCGTACTGATAGTCGGCGTTCAGCTGGCCGGTCAGGTCCACCTCCACCGCTTCGATGGAGAAGAGCAGCAGGATCGGGTCGAGGTCGCTGTCGAGCGGGAACGCGGACGTCTCGAACCTCGCGCGGCCGTCGCTGTCGGTGCTCTGGCTGACGACCGTGTCGTCGGCCCCGGCGAAGCGGCCGTACATCGTCAGACCGACCAGCGGCTGGCCAGTGCCGTCCACCGCCTCGACCCAGGCGACGCCGCGGGTCTTGGCGCCTTCGTCTTCGAGGCCGACCACGATGTTGACGAACGCCTCGGGGATGGCCGGGATGCCGGGACCGTCCAGCATGGCGAGGAAGTGCGCCGACGAGCCGAAGCCGAAGCCGCTCTCGTCGGTGAACTCCGCCGTGTCCTTGGGAGCGCCGGAGCCGACGAGCAGCGCGGTGCGGACCTCCGCCGGGTGCGTACCCTCGGCGAGCAGCCACGACGCCTGGGCGGAGACCACCGCCGCCGCCTGGCTCGTACCCGCCATGACCCAGTAGCCGACGTCGGTCGGGTCGTCGGGGTTGATCGTCTGACCGATCAGCCCATCCGGGACGCCGTCACCGGTCTTGTCCTTGTTGAGGTCGCCGCCGGCAGACGACAGGTCCAGCGCCCAACCCTTGTTGCTGTAGACGGAGATCTTGTTCTCGTCGTCCTTCTCGTACCGGGCGGCGCTGACGGCGATCACCGACGGCATGGCCGCGGGGTAGGCGACGCGGTCGTTCGTGTTCTGGTTGCCGCCGGCCGCCACCACGACGACGCCCTGGGTGTCGGCCGTGGCCATCGCCTCGTACAGCGCGCCGGAGGGCGCGTAGTTGAGGCTGAACGTGAGGCTCAGGTTGATGACCTCGGCGCCGTTGTCGATCGCCCAGTGCATGCCCTCGACCAGGCTCCACTCGGTGCCGACCATCTGGTCGTCGAGGACCTTGACGGGCATCAGCACCGGGTTCGGGGCGTAGCCGCGCAGGCGCCCGCGAGCCGCGATCAGGCTGGCGAGGTGGGTGCCGTGCTGGTGGTCGTCGTTGGCGTGGTCGTCGAGGTTGATGAAGTCCTTGGGGAAGACGAACGGAACGCCGGCCAGCTCGGAGGCCTGTACGTAGTCACCGGACGCGTCCGACCAGTCCTCGTAGGCGACGCCCGTGTCGAGGATGGCGATGCTGACCTGGTCGAGGACGCTGTCGCTGGGGCAGACCGGCGGCAAGCCGACGTCGGGCGCCTCCCACTGGAGCGGGCCGACGAGGTCGCCCGCGCCGCAGGACGCGCCGCGCACGATGGCGTTGACGCTGATGCTCCGAACACCCGCGACCATCCGCGCCCGGGAGGCGGCTTCGTCGACGGGCACGTCGGCCCCGAAGGCGACGCGCCAGCGGCCGCTGCCGGCGCCTTCGGCGATCCAGACCGCGCCGAGGCGCTCGAGGTCGTTGCGGAGCGCGCGCTCGGAGACGTCGGGGTGCAGGTCGAACAGGACCTCACCGGCGGCCACCTCGACCGCACCCGTGGGACCCTGCCACCAGGTCGGCTCCACCCGCGGTGCTGGCGTCGCGGGACGGGTCGACTCCGGAATCGAGAACGTGAGAGGACCGTCCGGCGCCGGGGCCGGGTGGGGCTGGACGTCCCCGGTGCGGCTGGCGGTGAACGAGTCGATCGAAGAAGTCGACGGATCACCGTCACCTCCGATCGAGACCCAGAAGCCGAACGCGGCGAACAGCAGAACCAGCAGGGCTGCCCGATCACTCAGCTTGTTGGGGTGGTTGCCCGGTTTGGCCACGGATTCTCCTCCGCGCGTCCTTGGAGCAAGGAACGGGCCAGGATCGAGCTCGGTCGTGGATCGGTGGACAAGGGTCCTGTTATCCACAGCCTGAGGTTCACCCCACCCGATCCATTGGTCTCGTTCGATCCGGTAGTCGGATCATTTCGATCCGGATCGTAATCTGCCTGCGGACCGTTCTGACGTAGTGACCACGGTCCCCGACGGGGCGACGCCACACGCCGGCCCGATCGCTCATCACCGATTGGTACGACTGGTCGTCCTTCTTCCCCGGGACGTCGATCCACGGCGGAGACGGTGGTTGACTGGGGCATGCGCGCTCTCCTCCCGCTGCTCAGCCTCCTCCTCGCGATGCCCGCCTCCGCCTCTCCGCTCCTGATCGCCCATCGTGGCGCCAGCGCGCAGCGGCCCGAGCACACGATCGCGGCCTACCGCCTGGCCATCGAGCAGGGCGCCGACTTCATCGAGCCGGACCTCGTGCTCACCAAGGACGGGGTGCTGGTGGCCCGGCACGACGTGCTCCTCGCGGAGGTCGAGCTGGACGACGCGGGGCAGCCGGTCCGCGACGCCGATGGCCGACCGGTGCTCGACGAGCGCACCACCGACGTCGCCGACCACCCCGAGTTCGCGGCCCGAATGACCGTGCGGGAGGTGGACGGTGAGCCGACGGCGGGCTGGTTCGTCGACGACTTCACGCTGGCGGAGCTGCGGACGCTCCGCGCTCGAGAGCGCATGCCCGAGCTGCGGCCCGACAACGAGGCGTGGACGGAGGAGCCGGTCGCCACCTTCGCGGAGGTGCTCGCGCTGCGGGGGTCGCACGCTGCGGTCGGGATCTACCCCGAGCTGAAGCACCCGACGTACTTCATGACCCGGGGCCAGGACATCGTCACGGCCTTCCTCGCCGAGCTGGAGGCTGCCGGCGGCGTGCCCGTGGACCGGATCTTCGTCCAGTGCTTCGAGATCGAGCCGCTGCGCCGGATGAAGAAGCTGAAGCCGGAGCTGCGGCTGATCCAGCTGTTCGGATCGATCGAGCCCACCGAGAGCAGGTTCGGGAACCCGTGGGACGTGCGCCACCACGCGGCCGCGGGCGACGACCTGGACGCCATCTACGGCGACCTGTCGAAGTACCTCCTGCAGGACGACCTGGGGGCGGACACGACCTGGGGCAGCCTCGCGATCCCCATGGCGATGGGTTGGATGAGCGAGACCTACTCGGAGGAGGGCTACGCCGCCGGCTTCGGCCTCTGGATCCCCGACGCGATGCCGCGGGACGCCGAGGGCCGGCCGACCGGCGACGTCCCCGACGTCGTCAAGATCACGAGGGACCTCGGGGTGGAGCTGCACGTGTACACGCTGCGCCCCGAGGCGAAGTACCGCCCGGCGACCGCCGACGGTGGGGAGGTGAGCTTCGAGGAGGAGCTGAAGATGCTCATCGGCCTCGGCGTCGACGGCGTCTTCACCGACGAGATCGCCCGGGCCCGGGCGGCGCTGACCCCGAAGTAGAGCGGCGGACCGCCCGCGGCGGGGTGTTCAGGCTGCGGTGCACTCGACGCTGGGCGCGCCGATGGTGCCGGAGACGGTGCAGCTGCTCCCGTCGCTGGCGGTGACCGTGCTGACCCAGCCGTCGTCGACGTCCCAGGTGACGTCCACCGACCAGCTCAGATCGCCGAAGCCGTCGTAGTCGAGCGTCAGGGCCCACGCGACGAGCACGAAGTCCTCGGTCGTGGCGGCCAGGTCGAGCGCCCACGAGGCGTCGTAGGTGGTGGTCCCGGCCCGGGCCGTCGTCGTCTCCAGGGTCGACGACATGGAGCCGACCATCGCGATCGAGTAGTCGCCAGCGAGGCTCGTCGCAGCCCAGCTTCCGCTGAACTCGGCCTCGTCGATCGAGTAGGTGGCGCTCGCGGAGCGGAAGCTCACGGACGCGCTGCACGGGGGCTCCTCCAGGCCCGCCTCGAACGTCCCGGCCAGCGGGAGGCCGTCGACGTCGTAGCAGATGGAGCAGGCGCCGACCGTCTCGTAGCAGGCGGTGGCGGTGTCGCGCGCCTCGAGGTCCCCCGCCGCCTCGGCGAGGTCCTCCACCTGCTGCACGAGGACCACGAGGTCGTCGGCGAGGCGGGCGGCGAAGTCCTCGGTCGTCTCGGTCGTCTCGCCGCGGTGGCGGCAACCGGACAGGGCGAGCAGGCACAGACAGACGATGACAGCGGGGTAGCGATAGCTCATCGGGTGGACTCCTCCCGGCGACGAGCCTACGGCAGCCGGCTCGCGCCGCCCTGACGGTCGCTTCCCTCGCGGACGGCCAGGCTCAGGGGCAGGGACAGACCGAGTAGACGCGCCCGCCGACCGGCGCGGTCCAGTACAGGCAGCCGTCGGTGTGCCAACGCAGCCCGTCGGGGTTCAGGTCCCCGACCAGGCCGGTGATCCAGTGCTCCACGACGTCGGGCGCGTCGGGGCTCCAGCGCACGATCTGGCCTCCCGCATCGGTGAAGTAGCTCGACGCGTAGACCGCCCCGTCGCCGGGGTTGTAGGCGACGCGGTTGGAGGTGATGTAGCTCGGGTCGAGCTCGCCCAGGTGGGCCTCCAGGGTCGAGTCGAGCGTCGCCGTGTCGATCTGCCACAGCCCGCCGGAGAAGCGGGAGAGCACCCACACCGTGCCGGGGTCGCCGACGTCGACCGCGGCCGCACCCCCCGCTCCGAAGACGGACTCGACCGCGCCGTCCGGCTGCACTCGCTTCACGACCCCGCCGTCCTGCGCCACCCAGAGCACCTCTCCGTCGGCCACGACGTCGTTGTTGTTCCCGCCGGTGTGGGCGTGGAGCTCGTCGGGGCTGCCGTCTTCCAGGCTGTTCAGCCGCCACACGTCGCCCGCGCCGGCGACATACATCGCCCCCTCGCTGTCGACGGCGACGCCGTCCGGGTCGGGGTGGGACGGGGACCACTCGACGTCGCCGTCGGGCCAGACCCGGGCCACCGGCTCGGCCCCCCAGGCGCCGAGCCCCTGGCCGAGGAGCAGCGAGCCGTCCGGAAGCGGCGCGAGCCCGGTGACGTCTCCGAGCCCGTCGGCGAACACCTGCACCGTCCAGCCGTCTTCGTTCACGACGACGCCGGGGTCCACCCCCTCGCCCAGCGTCTCGCAGACCTGCGGCGGCGCGACGGAGTCCTCCTCGTCGTCCTCGTCCAGCGGATCGGGGGTGGCCGGGTCGTCCTCGTCGGGGTGCTCGTCGTCCCCGGGACGCTCGTCGTCGGGGGGCGTGTCTTCGTCGCCGCCGTCGGGAGCCTGGAACGACCCGACGTGCACCTCGGGGTGGCCCCGCAGGCCCGGCGCCTCCTCCTCCCCCCCGACGGGATCGACAGGCTCGGCCGGTGGACCTGGCTGGGCGGCGTCAGGGCACCCGACGAGCAGAACCAGGGCGGGCAGGAGATGGCGCATGACCTCCAAATCGGCGGCCTGGCGCGGATCTTGACCTCGCCGGGGCGATCGTTCAGTCCTCGTCTGCCGCGGGCGGACCGCCCGTGAACACCTCCGTGAAGGAGCCGTCGGCGGGGCCGGGAGACGGAGCGTCGGCGCCCTGCACGCGGGTCGGGCCGACGTCGGCGCCGGGGTCGATCGAGGAGTCCGCCTCGAAGACCTCGGTGAAGCTCCCGTCCACCCCGGGCGCTCCCTTGCTCCAGTCCTGCGCGCGGGTCGCCCCGGGCTTCGCGTCGGCGCCGCGCCAGCGCGAGCCGGAGGCCCGACCGGTGCGGGCCCGCCCGACCTCGGCCGTCAGGTCCGGGCCCGACAGCTCGAGGGCGGCGAGCGCCTCGAGGACCGGGCGATAGCCGCCAGGCGGCGGGTGCTCCAGTCGAAGCAGGTCGAGCACCTCGGCCAGGGCCGGGTCGGGCTCGTCGGTCAGCGCGTCCAGGAGCCCGGCGAGGGCCACCCGGTCGACCACCTGGCTCCCCTCCGGCGCGGCGAATCCGCTGACGACGACGCTGCCGTCGGACCCGATCTCGACATGGTCGGCGGTCAGCTGTCCGTGGATGAGGAACCGCGGCGCTCCGCTGGCGTCCACCGCGTCGGACGCCGCCTGGAGCCCCGACGCCACCCCTTCCGCGAGCTCGGCCAGCGCGGCGTCCGACAGCGTCGACTCGGCCGAGAACAGCCACTCGCCCAACGTGGTCGCGGTCACCCCCTGAAGAGGCGGCACGGCGACGACCGCGTGGCCGTCGACCTCCGCCTGTCCGAGCACCGGCCGCAGGTGGGGGTGGTCGAGCCCCGCCTCGGCGCAGACGAGGACCGCGCCCCCGGCGTCACGACGCCGGATCAGCAGCCGAACCAGGCCGGCGCCCGAGCCGGTCGGACCGAAGGCCTCCCAGATCCGGATGGAGTCGAGGGTTCCGAGGGGGCGGAAGAGCTGCCACGCACCGACGGAGCGGCCGCTGGAGAGGTCGAGGGACATGACGTGGAATCTAGCCGCATACCTCGAGGCACGGGCGCTCAGAAGTTGTGAGGAGACAACCTCTTCGCTGCGCTCAGAAGTTGTGGGGCATGTGCCAGGTCTGCAGCGACCTCATGTAGTTGGCCCGCTCGAACGCCTCCGGGTCGGGGCTGCGCATCAGGCTCATCGAGCCCTGCATCTGCTGGACCGACTCGTACTCGTTCTCCTCCAGCCAGTTGGTCAGGCCGGTGAGCATGTTGGAGACGTACTCGGGGCCGTTCATCAGCAGCGCCGACGTCATCTGCGCGACCGACGCGCCGGACATGATCGACTTCACCGCGTCCACCGGCGTGTGCACGCCCCCGCTCAGCGCGAGGTCGCAGTTCACTCGGCCGAACATCGCCGCGATCCACAGGATGCGCTGCTTGAGCGAGCCGGAGTGCGACAGCGGCCTCACCGGCTTGACCGTCAGCTCCTCGACGTCCAGCTCGGGCTGGTACAGCCGGTTGAACAGCACCAGGCCGTCCGCCCCGGAGGCGGCGAGCCGCTTGGCGAGGTGCACGGGCGCGGTGAAGAAGTACGGCAGCTTCATCGCGACCGGGATCTTCACCTCCGCGCGCACCCGCTCCAGGATGGAGATGTAGCGCTCCTCGACCTCCAGCGGCCCCTCGTCCCCGTCCAGGGGGAGGTAGTAGACGTTGAGCTCCAGGGCGTCGGCCCCCGCCTGCTCGATCATCCGGGCGTACCGGATCCAGCGACCGGTGGACGTGCCGTTGAGGGAGCCGATCACCGGCACCGACAGCGCGCTCTTCAGCTTCGCCACCTGCTCCAGGTACTCGTCCGGACCGAGCGCGAAGTCCACCGGCTCGGCGAAGTAGGACGACGCCTCGCTGTGGCTGTGGCTGAAGTGATCCAGGGCGAAGATCGCCTGCTGCTCCCGGGCGATCTGCTCCATGAACAGCGAGTGCATGCCGACCGCCGCGATGCCCGAGTCCTCGAGCCGCTTGCAGGCGTCGACGTCATCGGACAGCGGCGACGCGCCCGCCATCAGCGGGTTGGGCAGGTCCATGCCGAGGTACGTGGTTCCGAGGTTCATGGTGTCCCTCCTAGCCCTGCTCGGTCGGCTTCTGGGCCGCCAGCACCTTGAGGTTCTCGAATCGACGCTCGACTCCGTCCTGAGCCCTCGCCATCAGCGTCCGTGCCCGCTTCGGGTCGGCCTTGAGCAACATGCCGAACCGCGCCTCGTGGTACGCGAACTCCCGGAGCGGCAGCTTGGGTGGACGGCTGTCCAGCTTGAGCAGCGGCTTGCCGGCGGCGGCGTTGCGGGGGTCGTACCGGTACAGCGGCCAGTAGCCCGACTTGACGGCCCGGTCCTGGTGGGCCAGGCCGTCGGAGAGGTCGAAGCCGTGAGCGATGCAATGGCTGTACGCGATGATCAGCGACGGGCCGTCGTAGGCCTCCGCCTCCGTGATCGCCTGGTAGGTCTGGGTGTCCTTCGCGCCCATGGCGATCTGGGCGACGTAGACGTTGCCGTAGGCCATGGCGATCATGCCCAGGTCCTTCTTGGGCACGTCCTTGCCGGCCGCCGCGAACTTCGCCACGGCGCCCAGGGGGGTCGCCTTGGACTGCTGGCCGCCGGTGTTCGAGTAGACCTCGGTGTCGAGCACCATGATGTTGATGTTGCGGCCCGACGCCAGCGCGTGGTCCAGCCCACCGAAGCCGATGTCGTACGCCCAGCCGTCGCCGCCGACGATCCAGACGCTCTTGCTGACCAGGTAGTCGGCCACCTCCAGCAGCTGCGGCACCCGGGGGTCCCCGTTGCCTTGCAGCCGCTCCTTGAGGGCGACCACCCGCTCGCGCTGAGCGGCGACGCCGGCCTCGTCCGACTGGTCTGCCTCGAGCAGGCCGCCCGCCAGGTCGGCGCCGATGACGTCTCCCATCGACCCGACCAGCTGCCGGGCCAGCCCGGTCGCCTGGTCGACCGCCAGTCGGAACCCCAGCCCGAACTCGGCGTTGTCCTCGAACAGGGAGTTGCTCCACGCCGGGCCCCGCCCGTTGCGGTCGACGGTGTACGGCGTGGTCGGCAGGTTGCCGCCGAAGATCGACGAGCAGCCCGTGGCGTTGGCGATGAGCAGCCGGTCACCGAACAGCTGGGTGAGGAGCCGGATGTAGGGCGTCTCACCGCAGCCCGCGCAGGCGCCGCTGAACTCGAACAGCGGGGTCAGGAACTGGGCCTCCTTGTTGCGGTCGCGGACCGTCGTACGGTCGACCTCGGGCAGCTCCTCGAAGAAGGCGTAGGAGCGACGCTCCACCGCCCGGTGCTCGGCGAACGACTCCATGTCCAGCGCCTTGTGGCGCGGGTTGGACTTGTCCTTCGCGGGGCAGACCTTGGCGCACAGGGTGCAGCCGGTGCAGTCCTCGGGGGCCACCTGGATGATGTACTGCGTGCCCTCGTACTCGGGCGCCTTGTAGGCGACGGAGCGGAAACCGTCGGGGGCGGCCTCCAGCGCCTCGGGGGCGGACACCTTGGCCCGGACCGCGCTGTGGGGGCAGACCGCGACGCACTTGTTGCACTGGATGCACAGGTCGGGGTCCCAGATCGGGATCTCCTGGGCGATAGCCCGCTTCTCCCACTTGCTCGTGCCGGTCGGCCACGTGCCGTCGGGGGGGAACGCGCTGACCGGCAGGGAGTCGCCCTTGCCCGCGAGCAGCGTCGCGGTGATGCGCTGCACGAAGTCGGGCGCGTCGGGGGAGACGATGGGCGGGCGGGTCCGCGTCGCCGTGACGACCGTCGGCACGGTCACCTCGTGCAGGTTGGCGAGCGTGTTGTCGATCGCGTCGTAGTTCATCAGCACGATCTCCTCGCCCTTGCGCGAGTAGGTCTTGCGGATGGCCTCCTTGATGTGCCCGATCGCCTCGTCGCGCGGCAGCACGCCGGAGATCGCGAAGAAGCAGGTCTGCATGATCGTGTTGATGCGGGCGCCCATGCCGGTGTCGCGGGCGAGCTTGTAGGCATCGACCACGTAGAAGCGCAGCCCCTTGCTGACGATCCCCGCCTGGACCTCGCTCGGCAGCTGGTCCCAGACGTCGTCGGGGCCGTGCGGCGAGTTCAGCAGGAAGACGGCCCCGTCGGCGGCGTAGTCGAGCACCGGGTAGCGGTCCAGGAAGACCCACTGGTGGCAGCCGACGAACTGCGCGCTGCGCACCAGGAACGGCGAGCGGATCGGGTTGGGGCCGAAGCGCAGGTGGGACACCGTGACCGCGCCGGACTTCTTGCTGTCGTAGACGAAGTAGCCCTGGGCGTGGTGGTCGGTCTGGCCGCCGATGATCTTGATCGAGTTCTTGTTGGCGCCGACCGTGCCGTCGCTGCCGAGGCCGTAGAAGACGGCCCGGACGACGTCGTCGGGCTCGATGTCGAAGTCGTCGTCCCACGGCAGGGAGGTGTGGGTGACGTCGTCGAGGATGCCGACGGTGAAGTGGTTGCGGGGGCGCTCCTGGGCGAGGTTCTCGAAGACCCCGCGGATCATCGCCGGGTTGAACTCCTTGCTCGACAGGCCGTAGCGGCCGCCGACCACCGCCGGGAGGCGCTCGAACGGCAGCGAGCCGTCGGCGGACGCCTCGTGCATCGCGGTGACGACGTCGAGGTAGAGCGGCTCGCCGGGGCAGCCGGGCTCCTTGCTGCGGTCGAGGACGGCGAGCGACCGCGTCGTCTTCGGCAGCGCGGCGAGCAGGTGCTCGTTGGACCACGGCCGGTACAGCCGCACCTTGACCACGCCGACGGGCTCGCCCTGGGCGGCGAGCCACTCGGCCGTCTGGTGAGCGGCCTCGGCGCCGGAGCCCATCACCACGATGACGCGCTCGGCCTCGGGGTGGCCGACGTAGTCGAACAGGCGGTACTCGCGTCCGACCTGGGCAGCGAACTCGGCCATCGTCTCGGCGACGATGCCGGGGCAGGCGTCGTAGAAGGGGTTGACCGCCTCGCGCCCCTGGAAGAAGGCGTCGGGGTTCTGGGCGGTGCCGCGCAGGACCGGCCGATCGGGCGTGAGCCCGCGCTGACGGTGGGCGAACACGGCCTCCATGTCGATGAGCGCCCGCAGGTCCTCGTCGGCCAGGCGCTCGGTGCGCGCGACCTCGTGGGACGTGCGGAAGCCGTCGAAGAAGTGCAGGAACGGGATCCGGCTACGCAGGGACGCGGCCTGGGAGATCAGCGCGAAGTCGTGCGCCTCCTGCACGCTGCCCGAGGCGAGCATGCCGAACCCGGTCTGCCGGGCGGCGTACACGTCGGAGTGGTCCCCGAAGATCGACAGCGCGTGGGTCGCCACCGAGCGGGCCGCGATGTGCAGCACCGCCGGCGTCAGCTCGCCCGCGATCTTGTAGAGGTTGGGGATCATCAGCAGCAGGCCCTGGGACGCGGTGAACGTCGTGGTCAGCGCGCCGGCCTGCAGCGAGCCGTGCACCGCGCCGGCGGCGCCGGCCTCGGACTGCATCTCGACGACCTCGGGCACGGCGCCCCACAGGTTCAGTCGGTCGTGCGCGGCCCAGGCGTCGGCGTGCTCCCCCATCGGGGAGGCGGGCGTGATCGGGTAGATGGAGATGACTTCGTTCAGTCGGTACGCAACGTCCGCTGTCGCTTCGTTGCCGTCCCACGTTCTGGTCTCGGACATGAGCCCTCCGGGGCGGGATTCCGCCGGTCCCTGCGTTGTGGCGCGCAGGGCCAAAAGGCACAACCCGCGATAGGGGGTCGGCCGGCGCGCGCGAGGTGGTGTAGACCTGAAGGGCGTGCTTCGACTGCTGACCATGATCATGTCCATTGCGGTGGCTGCGGCGCTCCTGCCCGCGCTCGGCGCGGCCGCGGGGGACGGGCCCGCTGCCGGCCCCTGGGTAGCTGTGCGCGCGGACGCCTGGTTCGGCACCGCCGACGGCCAGTTGGCCCGCGTCGTGGGGCTCGGTGACCCGGCCGCCAAGGCGCCGTTCCGAATGGCCTTGCGAGGCAAGCGCCCGGACGGGCGCATGCGGGTCGCCGTGCCCGGCCCCTATCGCCCCGGCCACCAGCATTGCCTCTCCGGGGGTCCGCTGAACACCGCCTGGGGGGTGGAGCTGCTGGTGAGCAAGGACGACCTCGTCGAGGTGACGGCGAAGCCGGTGGCTCATCGGTTCGTCGACGAGACGTCGGTCGAACTGCCCCCCGGCGTGCCGCTCACCTCGGACCATCGCCCGAACCTGGGCGACTTCGTCCTGCCGATCGAGGTGTCCGCCACGGACCGGGCGCTCGGCTGGACGGGGAGCGGCCGCGACGCGGTCGGCTGGACGGAGGGGCGGCCGATCGCGCCGTTCCTGGCGCTGAGGGTCGGCGGCGCGACGGTCGATCTGCACAGCGGCGGCAGCTGGCCGCGGGCCCGGTCGACGGAGGAGCGGGACCGCCGGACCCTCCTGACGCTGAAGTCCCGGTGCGGCTCGGTGGTCGCGTCGTTCGAAGGCGCGCTGCCGGAGCCGGGGACCTGGCTGGAGGACGAGCCGGGGTTCCTCGACAGCGACATCACCGAACGGGTCCGGGTCCTCTTCCCCGAGGGCGCCCCCCTGGTCTGGCCCGACGGTCAGCCGGCGGGCTCGATCCGCGAGGCTCGGGCGTTCCGGGACGACGAGATCACCATCGAAGACGACCGCGTCTGCGTGCACGTCCGCCTGGGCGTGGAGGTTCCCCTCGGGGGCACGCCCCAGGAGGGGGGCCTGAACCTGTGCGCCGACCGCTCCGTCCTGGAGTGGACGGGGCGCTGAGGGGAGTCATTATCAGGGGAGCGGCTCGAGCTCGAAGACCACCAGGGTCTGCCAGAGCAGCGGGTCCTCGCCCGCCATCTGCTGGGCGGTGGCGATGACGAGCCAGCGGTCTTCGTGGACGGTCAGGAAGGGGTCCCGGACCGTCCGAGCGCCGGCGAGGCAGCGTGCCCCACCTCCATCGACCGGGAAGAAGCACACCGGATCGCCCTGATCGGGGTCGTCGAGGACAGCCAGGACGTACTTCCCGTCCGGCGTCCAGCGGGCTGCGCCCTTGGAGGGCACCTTGACGCGGGGAGCGATCAGCCGCGGGCTGCCCCCCGGTCGGGAGTCGGTGGTCCACAGGCCGAACTCGAACACGGAGTCGCTCGCCTTGTTGCTGAAGAAGGCCAGCTGGCTGCCGTCCGGGCTCCACGACGGCCGGGTGCTGTCGACGCCTTCCCATTGCACGAGCGCGATGGCGGTGAACATGTGGATGTCCAGGACCATGACGTGGCTACCGCGGCGCCCGGCGCGTACGAACGCGACCTTGTCGCCGAAGGGGTTGAACTTCGGGTAGAGCTCCCCGTTGTCGGAGTCGAAGGTGAGCTGCAGCTCGGCGCCGCCCGCGTCCCCATCCCACAGGTAGAGGTCCCCGTTCCCCGTGCGTCCCGAAGAGAAGACGAAGCGGGAGGCGGTGGGGTCCCAGGTCGGGTTCTTGTTCGCCGCCCCGGGGCTCTCGACCATCAGGGACCAACCGTCGACGTAGATGTCCTGGGTCCCCGCCGAGTCGGAGACCGAGTAGGCGAAAGCGTGCGGCCCGGTCCGAGCCCACGCCAGGCCGTGGATGATCCGCTTGCCGGCGCCGCGCTCGAGCAGGATCGCCGACCGGGCCGGCGCCAGGCGCTCCGGTCGGCCGGCGGCCGTCGCGTCCCTCCACGGGACGGTCCACAGCTCGGTCCGCTTCTCGGCCGGGTAGTTGACCTCGTAGGCCAGGGTCGCGCCGTCGGGGGAGAGCTGCGGGACGAGGACGTTGCCTTCGTGCGTTCCCATCTGGACCATCCGCACCGAGCGGGGTTCGATAGGCGTGCCTCGGGGGCCGGACTCATGAGCTCGCCGCAGGTCGGAGTCCAGGGCGCGGCCGAGCGACCGCTCGTCGTCGCGGGGCCACCGAAGGCCCACCGCGCGGACCGGCGCGCCGAGGTCGATGTCCCCGGCGAGGTACTCCGGCGTGAACAGCTCGTCGGGGAGCTCCGAGGCCTGGACGTCGACCCGGTAGTCCCAGACGACGACTTCGGTGCGCGTCCCGCGCTTCAGGTTCTCCATGACCAGGAGCTTGGGCACCGAGACCCCTCGCTCGCGGAAGACGCCCGGCATGGTCATCCGCTTCTCGAGCTCACCCTTGCGGTCGTAGAACTCGACCTGACGGGGGAGCAGATCGTCCTGGCTTACCCAGGTCACGACCTCGCTGTAGCTGCGGACCTCGGACCCGGGTCGGGTGGAGATCTTCCACGCGACGAAGGAGTCGCCGGACCAGTGGAGCTCCTCTTCATCGACGATCGTGTGCTCGCCGTCGAACACCCAGGGCGCCTCGAGGTCCTCGAAGCGCAGGTCCGTTCCCATGAACGACCCCTTGGACGAGCTCCCGGAGATCCGCGTGATCATGCCGCCCCCGGCAGGCATGAAGAGCCACATGTCGCCGAAGCCGGCCGGATCGATCTTGGTGAGGAGCCCCACGCCATCGACATCCGCGGGCTCGATGAAACGCGCGACGCGGGCCCGCGCCCCGTCCTCGGACAGCCGGCTCGCGAGCTCGATGCGCCTCTCCCGCGAACTCCCGCTCCTGGCGAAGGTCACGACCGACACCAGCTGGATGGAGTTCCAGACGCTGGCGACGTCGAAGCTCGCACGGAGCAGTTCGCCGGCGCTGTACTCCCCGGTCGGATCGAACGTGGGCGGCGAGGACCGTCCCTCGGAGGGGGCGGAGCCGGCCGCAGCGACGCCCGAACCGGGCGAGGCGGGGCTGGAGCCGAGGGCGGTGGGCGCCGGGCCGACCGGCGGGTCCGCGGACGGGGCGCCTCCCCGGGGGGTGTCGGCGGGCCACGCCGCGACGGGCGGGGAGCCGGGCTCCAGCGCCGGCGAGGTGGACGGCAGGTGCTCCAGGACCGCGGCGTCATCCAGCCGGTTCTCGAGGGTCCTCGAGATCAGGCCGAGGATCAGGGGCGCCGCGACGAGCAGCGCCGCCGCGACCGCCCCGCCGATCAGCAGCCGACGCGCAGGCACCGCGCGGGGCGGGAGGTCGTGCGGGGCCAACACCGTGGTCGCCTGGGGGCGGAGCAGCGCCTCCAGCCGCTCGACCTCGGGGTCGTGCCCCTGGCCGTCCCAGAGGTAGTCACTCATCGTCGCTCTCCAGGGCGGCCCTCAGGCGGGCCATTCCTCGGTGCAGGTTCACGCGCACGGAGCCGGGGGTGAGGCCGGTCTGGGCGGCGATCTCAGCGCCGGTCATGCCTTGCACGAGGCGCATCAACAGCGGCTCCGCGTAGTGCTTGGGGAGGGCGCGGATGGCGGACAACACCTCCTTCGCCTCGACGGTCGGGGGCGGCGCCTGGCCGAGCTCGGGCATCGGCCCCCGAGCCCGCCTGACCCGCGCGTCGTCGGTGACCCGGTTGCGGGCGATGTTCAGCAGCCACGGCCCGAACGCCTCGGGACGTCGCAGCGACGGGAGCCGCTCCCAGGCCCGCAGGAAGGTGTCCTGCACCAGGTCATCGGCCTGCTCGCGCTCCACACGGGCGAGCACGATGGAGTGCACGACGCCCTTGTACATCGAGTGCAGCTCAGCGAAGGCCCTGGCGTCTCCGTTCAGCGCCCGGCGAACCAGCCGGGCGGTGACCCCGCCTGGTCGCTCGGACGCCTTCACGATCTCGGCCCGACGCGCTGCACTCGACGACGATGCTCCCACGTCATCACCGACGGGGAAGACCCGATGGTGTTAACAGCCCCCGCCGCAGCGCGCCCGAACGAGCCGTTCCACCACGTTGTGGCGGGCCGGGACCGCCGCAGCGCGCCCGAACGAGCCGTTCCACCACGTTGTGGCGGGCCGGGACCGCCGCAGCGCGCACGAACGAGCCGTTCCACCACGTTGTGGCGGGCCGGGACCGCCGCAGCGCGCACGAACGAGTCGTTCCACCACGTCGTGGCGGGCCGGGACCGCCGCAGCGCGCCCGAACGAGCCGTTCCACCACGTTGTGGCGGGCCGGGACCGCCGCAGCGCGCACGA
>CAYQEG010000064.1:0-1987 GCA_964416435.1 uncultured Rickettsiales bacterium | reverse complement strand
CGCAGCGCGCACGAACGAGCCGTTCCACCACGTCGTGGCGGGCCGGGACCGCCGCCGCGCGCACGAACGAGTCGTTCCACCCCGTCGTGGCGGGCCGGCCGCTCCTTGACTCCCTAAGACAAAGACGGCAGGAGAACGAGACGCCGGCATCGGTGAGGTCCAGGCTCCGCCGTCGTCCCGGTCTGACCCGTCGCGTTCCTCTTCCTCCCCGCCCTTCGACCAGGAAATGGTGAGCCGATGGGAGCAAACCGTCGCTGCTCCCACCGACTCGATCTCTTCACCTGCTTCTCAGGGGGCCCCAGGGACTTTCTTCACCGGGAAACAGGACTCGTAAAACTCGTGGATGTTCGGAGGACGGGCGGCGTCGAGCGCGACGCCGAGGACCTGGCCGAGGTCGTTTCCGAAACAGGCCGGGCGATCGTACACAGGGGCGCGGACGCTGGCGTTCGTCATCAGTGATCCACGCGCGTCGATGCCCCCGACAACGTGGCCGCCGAGATCGGCCACCCGGGTGTCCGGGTCGGTTCCGCGGAAGCAGGTGACGACGGACATCCCGCACTCCAGCGGGTGGAGGTCTTCCGCAGAGCTGCTGCAGAGATGCGCCGTGAAGCGCTCCGCAAGGGTGAGGCGTGGCGCGGTGACGGCGACGAACACACAGGTGGCCTGAAGGGATCCCATCGAGAAAACTCCTCGTCGAAGGAACCGGACGGAGTGGCCGATTCGCTCGGTCACCGAGATCCCAGTCTGGCGAGGAGCCAGGATATAACAGAAATCCGGACCGAAACCCCGCGAACGATGCCGCACCGAGTGTCCCGACGCGGCGCGGGTGCGGTCGGGGCGGCCACGCGTGTGCATTCACCCGCCTTCCCGGGCAGGCTCCGCAGGGCTTCGCGGGTGGCCCTCAGCCGCGGCGAGATCTTCGACGCGTCCTCAGCGCCACGGCGGCGGCACCCACCGCGAAGAGAACGACGGTCGCCGGCTCCGGGACCGGGGCCGGATCACCCAGGCCACTGCCGCCACCGCCCGGGAACTCGGGCCCCCACGGTGGTGTCGCGCCAACGTATCCGTCGGCATCCGGGTCGGAGGGCGGAAACGAGCCGTACGGAGACGAGCCGTACGGCTCCCCGGAGCCCGGAGGGCTCCACGGAGTCCACGGGCCGTCAGTCTGCGGCTCATCGGAGTGATCCGGATCCAGCGGCTGCCACGAGTCGCCCGCCCCGTCCCCGTCCCCGTCCCCGGGGTCGTCCTCACCCCCGGAGTCACCACCGTCTCGCGGTGACTCGTGCCGCGGCGGCGGATCACCGGGAGCCAACTTCGGCGCCCGACGTCGGCGGTGATGGTCGTCGTGGCCGAAGAGCTCCTTCAGCCAGTCGACGATGTCGTTCGCCCTGGCAGGAGCCGGGCTCGCGAGCAAGATCGCCGAGACCGTCAGCAGGCCGAGGAAGATCCGGGATGCGTGCAGCGAGGAGTGCATGGGCTCGGTGGGAGCAGCTGTCCGGAGAGAAGTGTCGATTTGGGAACCAAGAAGACCGCGTAACGCTCCCCTCCGTGCGGCATCCGCCGTGCCGACGGCTCCGGAACCGCCCAGAACGCCTGCTTCAGCCGTATCCGCGCCCGATCACCTGCCAATCGGCTCCCAAACTTGTCTCGAACAGACACACCCGGACACGAGCCGGTCTGCCCGGCCCACCCCAAACGGGTACGGCTGGTGACATGCGGCCGGGTGCCGCTCGGACCGGGATCGGGATCAGCTCCCCTCGGCGAGCGCCCGCAGGTACTCCCCGTCGACCTGCGGCAGCAGGCTCTCGAAGCTCGAGTACGTCCCCGGCCTTGCCGCGCGCGACGAGACGCCACGCTGCGTGAGCTCACAAACACGCCAGTCCTGGCGGTTGGTGCGGTCCCAGAACTCGACAGCGTCCTTCGGATCGAAACTCTCGCGCGAGATGGAGCCCGGGTGGAAGAGCCACTCGCAAACCACGCGCGAGCA
>CAYQEG010000063.1:324-35818 GCA_964416435.1 uncultured Rickettsiales bacterium | reverse complement strand
GCCGCCGCCGGAAGCGGCGCCGGCCAAGGCGCCCGCCGCCCGGGTCCGGGTCAAGCGCAACACGGGACGCCACGCCAAGCCCACGGGCCGGAAGCTGACCCAGGCGGCCTCGCCGCTCGTGCACGCGAACACCGTAGAGGTCTCCCTCGACGTCAGTTCGCGGGACACCTTCCAGGCCATCTACTACGACGACGACGTCGTCTACCAGCGGCCGCTCGGCCAGCGCCTGCTGTTCCCCGTCATCGTGGCGATCCTGCTCCTCATCATCGCCTGGCAGGCGGCGCTGATGATGGACCTGTTCCCCGGCGAGGAAGGGCCCAGCACGCCGCGCACCGCGTCCGGATCAGCCGGACCGGACGCGTCGGCGTCAGCCGCCCGACTCGGCGCGGGCCCCGTCACCATCGGCGACCCCACGGACGCGCTGGCCGCCCGACGGGCGCGAGCCGGCGGCGCGGATCCCGGCAACATCGACTGGGACGACCAACGGGCGATGGAGTTCCCGGGCCGGGTCTTCTCGACCGACTACGCGGACAAGCCCATCGACGCCCGCACCGCGGACGAGATCGAAGGACGCCGCGGCGGCGCCGCCCGAGTGCGGGACGATGGTCTGCGCCGCGAGGACGCGGCCGACGACGCGCCGTCGACCGGCGGCGGCAGCGGCCAGGGGTTCGTCGAGATGCGTGACGTGGAGAAGGCGATCTACGACGGTCGCCGCAAGCTGCGGTACTGCTACACCCAGGCCCGGCAGGACGACGAGTCCCTCGCCGGCATCATGTGGTTGACGCTCACGCTGAGCACGGACGGACGGATCCGCGGCGTGGTCACCGAGCCGCGGAGCAGCCTGCACAGCGAGCCGCTGCGGGAGTGCCTGTCCCGCCAGCTCTACTCGTTCCCGATGCCGACGCCGACGGGGGGCGCGGTGACCTTCTCGTACCCGTTCGAGTTCCAGCCCAGCGACTGAGCGCCAGCGGCCCGCGGCGCTCCTAAAACGGCCCCTCATGATTATGAGGCCCCGGGAGCGGGGAGGATGGAGGGCCGAGGTCAAGGACCGAAGAGGGAGCGGGGCTTGCCCCCCCGGTGACCGATCAGGGACGCCCGAATCGGGTCTCCAGACCCGCGCGGAGGGCCTCAGTATTGTGAGGGGCCGTTTAGCCGAGCGACTCCAGCAGCGTGCGGCTCTCCTCCGCGTGGGGGGAGCCCAGCTCGATGCTCCGCCGCAGCGTGATGCGAGCCTCGTCGGGGTGCCCCATCCGCATCAGCACCATGCCGAGCCAGTGGTACGGCTCCCCGTTGTGCGGATCCAGCAGCGTGCCGCGCTTGAGGGTCTGCAGCGCGGCGTCGAGCTCGGCCGGACCGGCCTGGTCCTGAGCCAGGTACGCCTGGGCGAGCTTGCTGTGCCAGCCCGGGTGGTGGGGAGCGAGCCGGACCGCCTCCTCCAGCGTCCTGGCCGCGTCCTCGTAGCGGCGGCTCGCCATCAGCTTGAGGCCGTTCTCGTAGGCGACCTCCGCCGAGACCTTGTCCAGCGCGGACATGATCCCCGCCACCTCGCTCTGGCGCCGGGCGGCGCGGCGGGCGCGGGTGCGGTTGAGCCGCTCCTGGACGCGGGCCTGGCGCGCAGCGCGTCGATCCGGGTGCTCGCGACCGACCGCGGAGGCGACCGCCTGACGGATGCGGTCGGCCTTGCTGGCGGCCTGGCTCTTGCGGCCTCCGGTGGCGACCACCTCGCTCGAGACGCGCTCGAGGATCCCCCCGACGACCCACAGGGCGGTGACCGCGCGCAGGGCGTCGTCGTCCTTGTTGAACGGGTGCATGTTCAGCAGCTTCGCCGCCGTACCGCCGGACCCCAGCTGGGCGAGCACGTTCTCGTAGTAATAGGGCTCGACCAGCTCGCGCAGGATGAAGTGCGCGGCCGCCGACACGTCGAGCGCGCCGGTGGCCTCCTCCAGCATGGCGGCGCACCGCGCCCGGTCGTAATGATCGCGTACGCCGCTGACGACATAGTGGGCCGGTGACCTCTGGAGGCTGACCGCCTCCGGCGCTTCGTAGCTCGCGGGGTTCTGGGAGTACTCGAGGTAGTAGACACCTCCGGTCCAGCTGAGCAGCCGACCGATCACCGCGTCCACGTTGGCTCGCATCTCGTCGAACATGGCCCGCGCGCCCAGCGCGCCCTGGGAGATGAGCACCACCCCCAGCGGCCGGTCGATGTCGGCCCACTCCTCCCGGGCGAGGTCCAGCTGCGCCTGCTCGAGCTTGCCCCGGCCCACCAGCCAGTCCCCGAACTCCATGCCCTGGATGTTCGACTCGGCGAAGACGATCCAGCCCCGCCGGAACCACAGCTGGATGACCTCCTTGCCCTCCATCACGCAGAGCTTGCCGCTCCGTCCGGTGGCGAAGAACGAGAACAGGAGCGTCGCGACGTCAGCGTTCTCGAGCGGCCCCTGGAGGAAGTCGGTGCCCCGGGGCAACACGACGGGGCGCGGGAGGCCGGCGCCCCGGCCGTCGGCGGTGACGACCCCGATGGGCCGACCCTCGATCAGCTCCCGGATCCGCCACATCAGCCGCTCGCCGTGGACCGGCTTGTCCAGGAAGTCATCGACGTCGTGGAGGATCACCGCGTCCGTGGTCCCGCGGATGTCTCGCTTGCCCGGCGACGTGGCGACGATCGGGATGATCGCCCCCAGCGGCGTCGCGCGGACCCGAGCCACCAGCTGGGCGCCGCTCTCGTCCCCCGGCAGGTCGAGGTCCGTGACGACGACGTCGGGCTGCTCCTGCTCGAAGGTGGCCCACGCCTCCTCGGCAGTGCCGGCGACCAGCGGCTTCAAGCCGGCGCGCCTGGCCTCTTCGAGGTACACCTCACGCAAGATCGCTTCGCCGTCGACGAACAGGACCTTGCGGATGGGAATGCTGTTGGGCGAGGTCATCAGCGGCATTCCTGCGTGATCACGGGGATGTGCCAGTGTAGCACCCCGAGTGTATGCTCCGCGGCCCCCCGTGAGTCCGCCCGCCCCCCCCTCCGAGGACCTCCACCCGTTCGACCGGCTGGTCGAGCTCATGCGCATCCTGCGGAGCGACCGGGGCTGCCCCTGGGACCGCGAGCAGACGCTGCGGAGCCTCAAGCCGTACGCGGTCGAGGAGACGTACGAGGTCCTCGAGGCGATCGACCGCGGGGATCCCGCCGCCCACCGCGAGGAGCTCGGCGATCTGCTGCTGCAGATCGTCTTCCAGTCCCAGATCCGGGCGGAAGAGGGCGCCTTCGAGGCGGCCGACGTCTGTCGGGCGATCACCGACAAGATGCTCCGCCGCCACCCCCACGTCTTCGAGGACGTCGACGTGGATGACGCGGAACACGCTCACGCCTCGTGGCAGCAACTCAAGGCGGCCGAACGCAAGGCGGCGGGGCCGGACCGGTCGGCGCTCGACGGCGTGCCCCGTGCCCTGCCGGGGCTGCTGCGGGCGACCCGCCTCGCGATCAAGGCGTCCGCGGTGGGGTTCGACTGGGGCGGCCCCGAAGAGGTCGGCCCGGTGGTCCGGGACGAGGTCGAAGAGCTCCTCGAAGCCGCCGCGTCGGGCGACGCCGAGCACGTGCGGCACGAGCTCGGAGACCTGCTGTTCGCCCTCGCGAACCTCTCCCGACACCTGGGGATCGACCCCGAAGACGCCCTCGCGTCGGCCAACGACCGGTTCGACCGGCGCTTCCGGCACGTAGAGGCGAGCGCCCGCGTCGGGGGGGACGACCTGGCGGACCTCTCCGTCGGGGAGCTCGACGCCCTCTGGCAGGCCGCCAAGCGCGCGCTCGCGGACACGAGGGCCTGACGTGTTCCTCCTGCTGCTCCTGCTCTTCACGGTGGTGCCCGCGCTCGAGATCGGGCTGTTCGTGGTGATCGGCGGACAGATCGGGCCCGTCGCGACGATCGCGGTGGTGCTCTTCACGGGGGTCGCCGGCGCAGCCCTCGCCCGCATGCAGGGGGTCAAGGTCCTGCGCCAGGTCACCGAGAGCCTCGAGCAGGGCGCGATGCCCACGGACGAGCTCATCGAGGGGGCGCTCGTCCTGTTCGGCGGCGCCCTGCTGCTCACGCCCGGCTTCCTCACCGACCTGTGGGGCCTGTCGTGTCTGTTCCCGATCACGCGACGGGGCCTCGCGATCGGCCTGAAGCGCTACTTCAGCCGCCGGATGCAGCGCACCGGCCCCGGTCGGGTCGAGATGGGCGGGTGGCACGTCTGGACCGGCGCCCCCCGACCCGGGCCCGGCGCCAAGGAGCAGCAGTTCGACATCGGCCAGGAGCCGGTCGAAGGGCCGCGCACGATCGACGCCTCGTTCCAGGTGGTCGAGGACGCAGACGGCGGCGGCGAAGACCCTACGTAATCGGGCGGTAGCGGGCGAAGTTGCGGCGCGCGTCGTCGTTCGTCGGGTCGAGGGACCGCGCTTCGGCGAACAGGAGGGCGGCCCGGTTCCAGGCGTCGGTGAACTTCGACCGATCGCGAAGGAACAGGTCCTCCTCCTCGATCGAGCGGACGATCACCTCCCCCAGCAGGTTGATGGCGAAGGACAGCAGGGCCTCCGGCTCTACGTCCAGCGTCCACTGACCTCCCGCGCGCAGCGTGGTGACCGCGATCTCCGCCTGGGTGCGAGCCTCGTCCCACTGGTCGCGCAGCACCGCGAGGTGGGCCAGCTCCAGCCGCGGCTCGGCGAGGCGAGGCTCGTTCCGGAGCACCTCCCGGAGCAGCTTCTCCGCCCGGTCGTCGTCGCCCGACTGGCGGGCCTCCAGGGCCGCGCGCATCTTGGGCGCGAGCGCGTCGAGCACGGCCTGATCCCAGGCCAGCGCCTCCTGGACCTGCTCGGCTCCTTCGATGCGAGGGGGACCGTCCGCGGTGGCCATCAGCCTTCCTCCAGCTGCTCCAGGATGCCGTCGATCGACTGGACCAGGGCGGTGTTGCCCGCCTGATCCGCCAGCACGCGGGCCTCTCGGAGCCGGACCCGCGCCTCCCCCGGGGCTCCAAGCTGGAGATCCAGGGCCGCGAGGTTGTAGGTCACGCTCGCCCGCTTGCCAAGCGTCGCTGGTCCATCGCCCCAGGCCTGCAAGGCTCGCCGGAACGCCTCGCGGCTGTCCTCGGGGGCCTCCTCGAAGAGCGCCTGGCCGGCGATCATCCAGCAGTCCCCGGCCAGCTCCGGCTCCGCGTCGGCCACCAGGCCGGCGGCTCGCGTGGCGAGCTCGGCCGCGCCGGCGTGGTCGCCGGCGGCGTCCCGGACCTGCGCTCGCAGCACCAGCGCCCTGCCCTCCCCCTCGTCGTCGGCGCTCTCGGACGCCAGCGCGGCGGCCCGCTCCAGCGCGGCGTCGGCGGCCTCGTGCTGCCCGGCCTCGAACAGCTGCTGGCCGTGCTGCCGCAACACCCCCGCGAGCGTCTTGCGCGCGACCTCCCGACGGTCCGGATCGGCGTCATCGTCGCTGACGATACGCTCGAAGCGCTCCGCCGCCTGCTCGAGGCGCCCCGCCTGCAGCAGCTCGGCCCCCTCGTTGTAGGTGTCGACGGTGCGGCGGGACGACACCATCGCGCGGAGGTCGTCCGACGCGTCCTGTCCCTCCTCGGCGAGGAACGCCTCGGCGTCTTCGATCCGACCGGCGTCCAGCAGCGCGAAGACCACGGCCTCGCGGGCCCCCCGCCTGAGCTGCTCCTCGGCGGAGGACGCCTGCCGCGCCGCAGCGTGGGCGAGGCGACCCCGCTCGACCGCCTCCTCCGACCGTCCCGCCTCGCGCAGGCTCCAGGACAGCTGCAGGTGGACCCGGGCGCGCTGCCGCGGCGGCAGCCCTTCGAAGAGGTGCGGCGGGATGCCCCGGAGGCTCGCCAGCGCCGCGTCGACGTCGCCGTTTGCGGCGTCGAGGATGGCCAGCTCGGTGGTCAGCCGGTGCGACTCGTGACGGTCCCCCACCAACCCCGCGAGCTCCACGGCCCTCGCGGCAGACGCGCGGGCCGCCACCAGGTCACCCCGCTGCGACTGCACCCCGGCCAGAACCACGAGGGCGGCGCGCTCCAACTCCACGGCGCGGGCACGGGCGAAGACGTCCACGGCCGCGGTCGCCAGCTCGAGGGCTTCGTCGAGCCGTCCCTGGGAGGCGCGCAGGTCGGCGAGGTGGCGGGCGGTGTCGGCTCGGGCCAGGGGCACCTGGAAGCGATCCTGGATCGCGAGGGCCTGCTGGAGCAGGTCCTCCGCCTCGGCGAAGTCACCGTCTTGCAAGGCCCAGGCGCCGCGGTACTGCAGGGCGTGGGCGACCCCCACGTCCAGGCCCGCGGAGCGGAACAGCCGGGTCGACTCCTCCAGCGTCACGGACGCCGCCTCCCGCTCGCCGAGCTCCCGTTGAAGCTCGGCGACCGTCAGGAGCATCGACGCTCGGACGGACGGCTCCGGGAGCTCGGTGACCTTGAGGGCCGCGCCGTCCAGCAAGCGGCGCGCCCGGGGCTCCTGGCCCGCCGCGAGCGCGACCGCGGCCATGGACAGCTCGGCGTCCGCCTCGGCTGCGCCGAAGCCGCGTCGCTGGCCGAGCCGCCGCGCCGCCGCGAGCGCGGCGTCCGCCGCGGCCCGATCCCCCGTTGAGAGGAAGACGAGCCCCTCCCCCATCCAGGCGGACGCGACGAGCCCCTCGAGGCCGAGCTCCTCGGCCAGCGCGCGAGCTTCTCGAAACCGCTCCAGCGCCTCGTCCGGACGACCCACGAGGCGCGCGCTGGTCGCCAGGTTGAGCAGCCCCAGGGCCCGGTCCAGGGAGGCTTCGGGGGTGGCCGCGAGGCTCCGCTCGAGCACCGCGCGGGCGTCCTCGTACCGACCCACCGCCTGGAGCAGCACGCCCTGCAGGTAGGTCGCCCCGGCGTCGTCGGGCATCGCCGCGACGGCCGCGTCGGCCCGGCTGAGGGCGACGTCGAACCGGCCCAGGCCGTACCAGCAGAGCGCGGCGTTGTAGCTCGCTTCGGGCCAGCCGGTGCTCTCTGCGAGGCGGTCGAACAGGTCCGCGGCGGTCTCGTAGCGCCCTTCCACGAGGTGCTCGAGCCCGGCGACGAAGGTGCCGATGGCGGCCTCGGTGTCCTCGGGCGAGGCGTCGTGGTTCATCGGGCCGAGCACGGATCCGTGATCGGACAGCTCGATGACCGTTCGATCATCGGTCGAAGCGGCCCCGCTCAACAGCCCGGCGAGCACGACGGAGGCCACGATGCAGGCTGTACGCATCAACGGAGCATAACCCTCGCGTTGACCGACTCCAGGGGGGGGCTTACCCTTCCTGTCATGATGACGCGCTCCCTGCTGCCGCTGACCTTCGTTGCCACCTGCCTGATCCTGACCGGCTGTCCCCCCAAGGGGGCGGGCGGCGGCCCGAAGGGCGCCGAGGACGAGGGCGAGTGGATCGACCCGGTCCAGGAGTTCGACGAGGGCGGCTTCAAGAAGGTCACCCTCGACCTGGACGGCGACGGCAACGCCGACGTCTTCAACTACTATCGCGACGGTGAGGGCGTCGAGTCCCAGCGGCTGGTCCGCAAGGAGATCGATCTCAACTTCGACGGGAACATCGACATCACCCAGGTCTGGAAGGACGGCGAGCTGACCACCGAGCAGATCGACGCCGACTTCGACCAGAAGCCCGACTGGACCGACTACTACTCCGGTGGCGAGCGCATCCGCGCCGAGTGGGACACCAGCTTCGACGGCCACCCCGACCTCATCCGCTACTACGAGGGCGGGAAGATCGCGCGGCTGGAGATGGACACCACCGGCGACAAGAAGATCGACTACTGGGAGTACTACTCCGACGGGATCATGCAGCGCGCCGGCTGGGACCTGAACGGCGACGGCAAGATCGACCGCTGGGGCGAGCGCTAGAGACCCTCCGTCAGTCCAGCTTCCACTCCCCGATCTCGTCTCCGCTGGAGACGAGGGACGGTTCGCCGTCCTGGGCGCCGTCTGTGTGGGCCGGGGGCGCGGGAGCCGCGGGAGCCGCGGGAGCGGACGGCGCCACCGGGGCGGGCATGACCGGCTTGGGTGGGGCCGTGACCGGCGGGACGGACGAGCGACGCTTCTGCCCCGCCGCGCCCAGCGCCGTTCCGAGCAGGCCGCCGGCCAGGCCCGCGATGCCGCCGAGGCCCGCGAACATCATGGCCATGACGCCCATCGGCATGTCCGACATCCCGGCGCCGCCGAGGAACTGCTCGAGCATCGCCTGCTGTTCGGCGGACATCCGGCCCGGGTCGTTGAGGTACAGGTTGACCGCGGTCCCGAAGGTCGCCATCAGGACCGAGGTGATGGCGGTGGTCGCCATGCCGACGCCGAACAGGCCCTGAGCCTGGGGACCGCGCAGGTTCCGGGCCCACCGGACCGCCCAGAAGCTGGTGCCGACCGGCACGATGTAGCAGCAGCAGCTCAGCCCCCCGACCATGCCGCCGAGGATGCCGCACAGCAGGATCGGCAGCGAAGCCGAGGCGCGGGGATCGGGCCCGCTCACAGCAAGTCCTCCTGCTCGCGAGCGCGCAGGTGGGCGACCACCTCCCGCACCTCCTGGGCGCGGTTGCGGGGAACCACCAGGATCGCGTCGTCGGTCGCGACGACGACCAGGTCGGAGACGCCGACGAGGGCGACCGTCTTCCCCGGCGCGTAGACGGCGTTGTAGTGGGCGTCGACGGCGACGAAGCTGTCGGCCTCGCCGACCCCGCCCTCGACGGCGCTCAACAGCGGCGCGACGGCGTCCCAGCTGCCCAGGTCGGACCAGCCGGCGTTCAACTCCACCGCCATCACCGACGGCGCCTGCTCCATGACGGCGTAGTCGATCGAGATCGACTCCAGCTTGGCGTACTCCTCGGCGAGGGCGGCCGGGTCGTCCTGCTGGATGCAGGCGCTGAGCACCTGCATGGCGACGTCGATGTCCTCCCGCAGGTCGCCCATCACGTACCAGAGGTAGCCGAGGCGGAAGATGAAGACGCCGCCGTTCCACCACCAGTTGCCGGAGTCGAAGTACTCCCGCGCGACCGCCGCCTGCGGTTTCTCCTTGAACTGGAGCACGTCGCGAACCGGGGCGTCGCCGCCGTCCGTCTCCGTCTCGCCGCCGAGTCCGAGGTAGCCGAAGCCGGTGGAGGGGTGGCTGGGCTCGACGCCGAGGGTGACGATCGTCTTGTGCTGCACCGCCGCCTGGACCCCGCGATGCACCGCAGCAGCCCACGCCTCCTCGTCCCGGATGCCGTGATCGGACGGCAGCACGACGACCGGATCGTGAGGGCCGACGCCCCGCAGCCCCAGGTGCACCATCGCCAGCGCGATGGCGGGGGCGGTGTTGCGGGGCACCGGCTCGGCGATGATGTTGTCCGGCGGCACCGCGTCGCCCAGGTCGACCCGCACGGCGTCAGCCTGGTCTTGCGCCGTCACCACCAGGATCTGGTCCCGCGTGGTGATCTTGGCGGCCCGGTCGACGGTCGCATGCAGCAGGGAACGACCGCCGGGGAGCAGCGGCAGGAGGTGCTTGGGGCGGTCCCGCCGCGACGCGGGCCAGAAGCGCGTTCCGCTGCCGCCGGCGAGCACGAGGACCCAGGGACTCTTCACTTCGGACACGTCAACGTCCTCCCAGGCCCACGGCGTCGCGGACCCGCTTCAGCACCGCCCGACCGACCTCGCCGGCCCGCCGGGCGCCTTCTTGCAGCACCTCTTCGAGCTGATCCTCGTCGGCGCGGAGCTCCAGGTAGCGCTCCCGGTAGGGGGCCAGGTGCCCGTCCATCACCTCGAACAGCGCCTGCTTGGCGTGGCCGTAGCCGTAGCCGCCGCGCCGGTAGTTGTCGGCCATCTCGGCCACCTGGTCGTCGTCCGCGAACAGCTTGTACAGCGTGAACACGTTGCAGGTGTCGGGGTCCTTGGGCTCGTCCAGCCCCTTGCTGTCGGTGGTGATGCCCATCAGCTTCTTGCGCAGCTTCTTGGGGGGCAGGAACACCGGGATCGTGTTGTCGTACGACTTGCTCATCTTGCGCCCGTCGGTCCCGATGATCGTCTGCACCTCTTCCTGCACCGACGCCGCGGGCAGCTTGAGCGTGCCCTCGCCGAAGACGTGGTTGACGCGCTGGACCATGTCCCGAGCCATCTCGATGTGCTGGACCTGGTCCTTGCCGACGGGCACGACGTCGCTGTCGTACATCAGGATGTCGGCGGCCATGAGGACCGGGTAGCTGAAGACGCCGTGGTTGATCGAGCCCGCCTCTCCACGGTCCTTCGCGGCCTTGTAGGCGTGGGCCCGCTCCAGCAGCCCCATCGACGTCATGCACGACAGGATCCAGGTGAGCTCGCACACCTCCGGCACGTCGCTCTGTCGCCAGAACACCGACCGCTCCGGGTCCAGCCCGAACGCGAGGAAGATGGCGGTGGCGTCGTACGTGGACGCGCGCATCTCGGCGCTGTCGTGGGTGGACGTGAGGGCGTGGTAGTCGGCCACGAAGTAGTAGGCCTCGTAGTCCGCCTGCAGCGCGACGGCAGGCCGGATCATGCCGAGGTAGTTACCGAGGTGCGGGGCACCGGTCGGCTTGATGCCCGACAGCGACCGCTTCGCCATGTTCAAACCTCCATCTGCCGCAGCGCTTCGTAGACGACGATTCCGACGGACATCGACAGGTTGAGGCTGCGCACGGGACCCGAGAAGGGGATGGTATACGCCCGCGGCCCGGCCTCCGCCAGCCGCCGCTGACCCAGGCCGGTGGTCTCGCGCCCGAACACGAGGACGTCGCCCCGCTGGAACGCCCGCTCCGTGTAGGACGCGGTCGCGTGGGAGCTGAGGAACGCCCATCGATCCGGCGGCGCACCCACCGTTGCGACGCAGGCGTCCCAGTCGGCGTGCACCTGCAGGTCGACGTGTTTCCAGTAGTCCAGGCCGGCCCGCCGGACCGCCTTCTCGGACAGGTCGAACCCCAGCGGCTCGACCAGGTGCAGCCGCACCCCGGTGGCGACGCAGAGACGACCGACAGCGCCGGTGTTCTGGGGGATCAGGGGCTCCACCAGGACGACGTGCAGCGGCGGACCGTCCGGGGTCTGCACCGTCACGCCTCAGGGCGTCTCGGCCGGGGCGACCACCGCGCCGGAGCCGCCCGCCCGGGGATCGGCCGCGGCGCTGAACTCCCCCGTGGCCGGATCGAAGGCGGTGGCGTGAGCCGTCGCCAGGTGGCTCGTGTCGCGGAGCTCGAAGCCCTCCGCGGTCAGCGCCTCCCGGGTCGGGTCGGGCAGGCCCGGCTCGACCCAGGTCGGCTCGGGCAGCCACTGGTGATGCAGCCGCGGGGCCGCCAGCGCCTCCTGGACGGGCCATCCCCGGTCGACGACCCCGAGGATCGTCTGCAGCGTCGCGGTGATGATCCGGGGCCCCCCGGCGGCGCCCGCCGCGAGCACCACCCGCCCCTCCGCGTCGGTCACCAGCGTCGGCGACATCGACGACAGGGGCCGCTTCCCGGGCGCCGGGGCGTTGTTCGCCCCCTGCACCAGCCCGAAGGCGTTGGGCACCCCGGGCCGCGCGGTGAAGTCGTCCATCTCGTCGTTCATGACCAGCCCGGTGGCGGGGTCCGCCTGCAGCGAGCCGAAGTCGAGGTTGATCGTCGTGGTGAGCGCCACGGCCCGGCCGGACCCGTCGATCACCGACAGGTGCGAGGTCCCCCCGTCGTCCGCGAAGAGGGCCTTGCTGTCGCCGCGACGCCCGGCGAGGCCAGCCTCGAGGCGAGGCACCGGTCCCGTCGCGGGGGTGCCCTCCCACAGCGTCGCGGGGAGGTTCGGATCGAGCAGCGCGTCGACCGGCACCTCCGCGAAGTCGGGGTCGCCGCCGTAGGTCGCCCGGTCCGCGAAGGCGTGGGCCATCGCGTCGATGAGCGTCCGAGACCAGTCGACCGATCCGACGGCCTGGGCGTGGTGCTCGGCGAGCTCGAGCATCGCCAGGATCTGGAGGATCGCGATGCCGCCAGAGCTCGGCGGCCCCATCGTGTGCACCGTGCGGCCGCGGTAGCTGCCGGTCAGGGGCGCTCGCTCCGTCGCCTGGTAGGCGGCCAGCTCGTCGGGGGTCCAGGGCACCCCCTGCGCCGCGAAGAACCCCGCCAGCGAGACGGCCAGCGGGCCGCGGTACAGGGCGTCGCCGCCGTGGACCTGGAGGTACCCGAGCGTCGCCGCGAGGGCCGGGCGCCGGCACAGGTCCCCCTCCTTCAGCACCCCGCCCCCCGGAGCGAAGTCGCCCGCCAGGCCGGGATCCGCGAGGATGCGGTCGGCGCGCCGGGCCAGCCCGCGCGCGAGGTCGGGGCCGACCTCGAAGCCGTCGGCAGCGGCGGCCCGGGCCGGCTCCACCACGGTCTCCCAGGGCAGCACGCCGCCGATGCGGTGCAGTTCGGCGAGCCCGGCCGCTTCGCCCGGCACCCCCGACGCCCAGGGGCCCCGCTGGGGGTCTCGCCCCTCGGTCAGGTAGACGTCGGCGTCGAAGAAGCTCGGCGCCCGCTCCCGGAAGTCGAGGCTGCGCACGGCCCCGTCGCCGTCCTTGAAGACGGCGAACCCGCCGCCGCCGAGGCCGCTGCTCTGGGGGTTGACGACCCCGAGGACCAGCGCCGTGGCGACCGCCGCGTCGAACGCGGAGCCTCCGGCGGTGAGCATCGCCTCCCCGGCCGCGGTGGCGAGCGGGTGGGCCGACGCGACAGCGCCGCCCAGCGAGACCAGCGGAGCCGGGGTCTCGGGCGCGGGGGTGGCGGCCACCTCCTGCGTCGGCTCCGGCTCGGGAGCGCCCGCCGAAGGGTGGGCACAGCCGACGAACAGGAGCAGCAGGAGGGAGGCGATCCGCGTCATCGCGGCAGGATACAAGGCTGCGGTGGCAGCGCGGGGGGCTCAGCCTTTCGAGGCGACGACGACCCGGGACGGGCGCAGGAGCTTGCCCTTGAAGGTGTAGCCGGCCCGCTCTTCGAAGATGATCTCCTGGTCGCCCTGACCGGGCTGGGCCGGGATCATGCCGGTGGCCTCGTGGACCGATGCGTCGAAGGTCGTGCCGAGCGCGTCGGTCTGCTCGACCCCCAGGGCCTGGAGGGCGCCGAAGAAACGCTTCCGCACGAGGTCGAGGCCCCGGGCGACGTCCTCGACCGCGGCGCCGGGCTTGATGCCGGCGAGCGAGCGATCCAGGTCGTCGAGGACCTCCAGCAGCTGTCCGGCGACGGCCATGCGTTCCGCGTCGGCGACGCCCGCCCGCTCCTTCGCCATCCGCTCGCGCTCCCGCTCCATGTCCGCCTTCGCTTCCTTGTAGGCGGTGATGTAGCTGCGCAGCTGCTCGTCGCGGGACGCCAGCTCGGCGCGGAGGGCGACCAGCAGGGGATCGACCCGCGGCGCGGGAGGCGGCTCGTCAGCGACCTCCTCCTCCTCGCCGGGGACCTCGTCGTCCTCGACGGGGTCGAGCGCTTCGGGCGCGTCGGCCGGGGGGATCGTCTCTTCGGGATCAACCGCTGCGTGCGTCACGTCTACCTCCGCCGCCGCAATAAGCACCCTCGGTTCGGTGTCAAGCAGACTGCTTGACACTCGGGCCCCCCGGCCGAAGGATCCCGCCGTGCAGTCCCGGACCTTGATCATCGCCCTCGCCGTGCTCGCGCTGCTCGCCACCTACGTGTGGTGGACGGAGACCCACCCCGACGACGAGGAGCTGACCGGCCTGGAGGAGCACGAACAGGAGCTGTTTCCCGGGGCCGATCAGGAGGACGTGCAGGCGCTGCGCATCGCGTCGGGGGACGTCGAGGTCAGCCTGCGCCGGGACGGGGAGACCTGGGTGATCGCCGGCGACAGCCCCCGGCCGGCCGACGGGGACCTGGCCGAAGCGGCCGCCCGCGCCGTGGTCGGGCTGGTCTCGTCCCGACGCCTCCCGCCCGGCGACGACTCGGCGTTCGGCTTCGGCCCGGGATCCCTGACGGTCACGTTCGAGCGCGCCGACGTGCCGCCGGTGACGTTCGTCGTGGGCAGCAGCACCCCGGTGGGAGCCGGGGTCTACCTCGCGATCGAAGGTGGAGATGTGGTGCACGTCGTCCAGCCGTGGTCGCTCACGCCGTTGCAGCGGGATCCCCTCGAGTACCGAGACCGCAGCCTCTTCCGCCCGGACGCCGGGGAGTTGGTCCGGCTCGAGATGCACACGGCCGACGGCGCGCTGGCGATGACACGCGACGGCCGCCACTGGTTCATCGACGGCGAGCCCCCCTGGCGCGTCGAGACTTCGAAGATCACGGAGTTCGTGCTCGGTCTGTCCGAGCTGACCGCGGCGAGCTTCCTGGAGGAGCAGCCCGAGGTCGGTGACGACTGGGTGTCCCTCACGCTGGCCGACGGCACCGGCGCCGCCGCGACGGTGCACCTCTCCCCGCCCACCCCCGGCGGGGTGCGCACCGCGCTCGCGACCGGCCCGCTCTCGGCGAGCGTCGCCGCGACGGTCGAGACCGACCTGGTAGGCAGCATGAACCCGTCACCCGAAGCGTGGCGCGCGATGGAGCTGCTCGACTTCAACCCGTGGTTGGTCGAGGGCATCACCTGGAGCGCCGGCGGCACGACCTGGACCCTGGCCAAGACGGACGCGACCTGGACGCGCGAGGGCGAAGACGAGCCGCTCGACGGCGATCTCGTCCACGACCTCCTGTCCGAGCTGGACGATCTGAGGGTCGCCGCGTACGCGCCTCCGGGCCTCGATCCGGCAGAGGCGGGCGTCGAGACGGCGTCGATCGAGCTGCGCCAGTCCGACGAGCTCACCGTGGGGCTGACCCTCTTCAGCGGGGCCACCCGGGACTACGCGCGGCTGCAGGGAGAGCCCGGCCTGCGTGAGGTCGGCGCCGACGTGGGCCAGACCATCGGCAGCTTGAGACCGTTGACCCCAAGCCGCGACGCCGAGTGATCCCCGTCCCGCAGCGCGCCGGCAAGCCCCTGTCGGGGCTGTTGCTCCCCCTGGGCGCGCTCGTCGTAGTGCTCGTCGTGGGCGCGCTCAGCCGGGTCCCGCCGCCGACACCGGCCGACTTCTTCACCCGCCTCGTCGTGATCCACGACACGCTGCTCCCCACCCGGGTCACCGCCGCTCAGCCGCTGCCGGAGCGGCCGCCCGAGGTGCAGTCGACGATCACCTCGATCCTCGACGACGTGCACGTCGACAGCTGGGTGCTCCGACACGACCGGGACCGGGTGTCGGTGCACCGGGTGCGGGGCGAGGCGCCGCCGCTCCCGAGCAACGCGCAGCGCCTCACCGGGGCACAGCAGGGCTACGACGCGTTCGAGGTCTCCGACCTGACGCTGTTGGCGTGGACGGATCCGGCAGGGCGACTGCACCTGGTCGTCGGCACCGCGCCGATGACGCGGCTGGTCGCGATCGCGACCTGGTTCCGGACCGAGGGGCCGGGGGGCTGACGGCTCAGGGAGCGCCGCGCTGGAGCAGCCAGCGGGCCACCGCGGCGGCGATCCGACCGGACATCCCGACCGTCACCAGCCCCACCGCCAGGCCGACCGCGGCCAGCGGCTCGCCCAGCGCCATCGCCACCGCCGACAGCAGCAGCAGGCCGAACCCGCCGACGCGCATCGAGCGGCGGAGCGCCCGGCAGCGCTCGAGGCCCACGAGGGAGTCCCGGACGTGGCCCTCGCCCTCGTCGATGGCGGTAGCGGCGCGCAGTCGGGCGATCGCTCCGTCGAGGTCACGACCCCGGGCGATCAGCACGTGCGCCGCGAAGTAGGCGGGCTGATACAGCGCCGGCGCCAGCTGGCCCGCCTCGTCGAACGCGGCCAGCGCCTCGTCCAGGCGGCCCTGCCGGACGTGGTTGATGCCCTGCCGGTAGCGGACGAGGCCGTCGCCGGGGAGGTGGCGCCCGGCCATCTCCCCATACATCTCGGCCTCGTCGAACTTGCCCTCGCCGTCCAGCACCGCCAGGAGCGCGAGGTAGGCCTCGCGGTGGTAGGGGTTGCTCTCGACGGCCCGGCGGAACGACTCGATGGCGAGCTCGGTGCGTCCCGCCTGCAGCGCCTCGACGCCCTCGTCGAAGTCCGGGTCGCTGGTCTCGTCCTCTTCGGACGACGACGACGACGTCGGGGCGGGCACCCACCAGGGCTGGGGCGACTCGTCGAGCGGGCCCCCCTCCCCCCTCAGCTCCATCGCCGTCGCCTGCTGACGCAGCCCCTCGGGCATCTCGGTGGTGCCGGTCAGGAGGAAGCCAGCGTCGACGCCCCCCTCGGCGAGCAGCATGCGCTCGACGCCGACTCCTTCGACCTGGCCGCGGAAGCCGATCTGAGCATCCTCGAAGGCCGCCCGCGGGTCCCGGTCACCGACCTGGTCGAATGGATAGACGTACAGCAGGTGGCCGCCGGGGCCGCCGAAGCCGAGGTGGTAGATCCGACAGCCCGGCTCGTCCTGCAACAGGGCGACCGTGAGCTGGAGCTCTCCGTCGAGGTGCATCCGACGGGCGGCGAGCGCCCCCTCGTAGTGGCGGACCAGGATCTCCCAGCCCTCTCCGAGGCTCGCGCGTGGGTTGCTGGGGGTGGGCGCCCGGCGGCTGCGGGCGCTGTAGGAGCGCTTGATCTGCTCGATCCGGCGGGTGCAATGCCCGATCTCGGCGCGGATCAACTCGTCGTCGGCGTAACGCCACGGCGCGGACTGGATGCGCCGGTGGTAGACGGCGAGCGACTCCTCGTACGAATAGCGGCGCACGACACCGTCTCGATCGACGAGCTCCACCGGGAACTCGATGATCTCGCTGTAGTCCTTGCCGTCGTAGGCTTGGAGCCGCTCCTTGCCGTCGTCGTCCTGCTGGCGCTTCAGGGCCATCCTGTCCGGACGCTCCTTTCCTGAGATAAGGCTATTGTGGCGGCGCGCCGGATTCAAGATCTCGTCGCATGCGCATGCAAAAAGCAGCACCTGGTGAAATAGGTTCGAGCCGGTCCCGTAGAGCACGATGACTGAACCCGAAGTGACTGACCAGGAGCTCGCAAACCAAGTGCTCGACGGCAACCCAACGGCCGCCCGTACCCTCGTCTCCCGCCATCGTGACTCGGTCTATGGCCTCGCTCTGCGCATGCTGCGCAACCGCGAGGACGCAGCCGAGGTCGCGCAGGAAGCGATGGTCCGCGCCCTGTCCAACATCCACCGGTACGACGCCAGGCGCCCGTTCGCGCCCTGGATCAACCGGATCGCCCGCAACCTCTGCATCGACCGCTACCGCCGACGACGCCCGACCTCCGAACTGAACGAAGAGATCACCTCCGCCCCCGAAGGCACCGCCAACGCCTTCTACTCGACCCGCGCCGACGACCAGGCCCACCACAACCACGTGATGGTGGCGGTCGACGAGGCGATGCAGGGGCTGGGCGACAAGTACCGCGAGATCATCGAGCTGTACCACTACCGACACATGAGCTACCGCGAGATCGCGGAGTACCTCGAGCTGCCTGACGGCACCGTGATGAACCGACTCTTCCGCGCCCGGAAGAAGCTCCAGGCCGCGCTGCTGGAGCGAGGGATTCGGCCATGACCGACGAACTGTACGACGACGACTACGAACCGGATGACGTCCCCCTCGAAGAGGACGACCTGCTCATCCAGCGCTACCTCGACGGGACGCTGGACGAAGAGGCCGCCCTCCAGGTCGAGTTCCGCCTCGACGAGGACGACGCGTTCGCCGCCCGGGTGACGGCCTACGAGCACATGTTCGGGGCCCTGGATCGCAACGCCCTGCTCCGGGCGGCGGTTCTATGGGGCACCGAGACCATGCCCCAGGGGCTGGTCGACGCGGCCGTCGGGGAGTGGGCCCCGCAGGCTGTGACGTCGGAGGCTGAGGTGGCCGTCGAGCCGACCTCGTCCGGCCTGGACCAGGTGTTCGGTGGCTGGCGTCCCGCCGTCGCGGCGTTCGTCGCCGCCGACGTGGTGCTCGCCGCGGTGCTGCTGGGCATGACCGTGGTCCGGGGCCCGATGCAGATCCTCGAGTCGGTCGTGCTCGGGGCCAAGGACGTGGTGCTGTTCACGGTCACCCACGTGCCGACCACGAGTTTCCTGACCTGGGCCGTGCCCATCACCGCGGTGGTGGCCCTGGCCGGGCTGGCCGGCGTCTGGTCCGGCATGAAGGGCATCCTGGGGCGAGCCCAGGGAGGTGTGGCATGACCCGTCTCTTCTTGATCGTCACGCTGGTCTTCAGCGCGCTGGCCCCGGCCGGCGCGCTGGCGGGTTCAGGCGATCGCGTCTCCATCGGCACCGACGTCGCGGTCGCGGCGGGCGAGGTGGTCGACGGCGATCTCGTCGTACTCAAGGGCGACGCCCGCATCGACGGGAAGGTCCAGGGCGACCTCGTGGTGCTCGCCGGCGACGTGATCCTGGGCGCCGAGGCCGAGATCCAGGGCGACCTCGCGGTCGGCGGCGGCGAGGTCTATCGCGCCGATGGCGCCAAGGTGGCCGGCAGCCTCGTCGGCATCTCGGACGAAGCGATCCCGGCCGACCGGCTGGCCGCGCGCCTCGACGGCGCCGGGCTCGAGCACAACGGCGGGACCACGGTCATCGAGCTCAGCCCCAGCGCCGGGCTCGAGCAGGGCGGCGGCTTCGCCGTCTCCCTCGGCTCCTCGCTCCTCGTCTGCGCGCTCATCCTGGTGCTGGGCCTGCTGTTCATGACGATCTGGCCCGAGCGGTCGCGGAACCTGCGTCGTACCGTCGAGGCGTCCCCCTGGGCGTCGCTGCTCATGGGCGGCCTCGTCTCCACGGGGCTCGGCCTGATGGCCCTGCTGCTCACGATCTCGGTCATCGGCGTGCTCGCGCTGCCGCTGCTCGCCACCGCCGCGCTGGCGGTCTGGTTGGCCGGGCTCACGGGCCTGCTGGAGGCGGTCGGAGATCGGCTGCCGCTGCCCGAGCGGCTCCGGAGCCGGGGGTGGGACTTCATCGCCGGAGTCGGCCTCTTCGCGGTGCTCGGCGTGCTCTGGGCGATGGGTGGCCTCGCCGCCTTCCTCGCGTTCGTGATCACGTTCGGCATGGGTTGCGTGGCCCTCGGAGCCGGCATCCTGTCGAGCCTCGGGCGGCACCCCTGGCCCAAAGCCTGACCGGCGAGTCCCCTCCCCGCTTGACACAGGGCCGCCGGGTCCATAGACCGGCACGGTGCCGCGACCTCAGCTGGCCCCTCCGAAGTCCCCCCCGTTCGACCTGACGGTGCGCGCCGAGCGCATCGCCGGGCTCCAGGACGACGCGTTCGACGTGCTCGTCGTGGGCGGCGGGATCACCGGGGCAGGAATCGCTCGCGACGCCGCGATGCGCGGCCTGCGGACCGTGCTCGTCGAGAAGGACGACCTCGGCTCCGGCACCAGCTCCGCCAGCAGCAAGCTCGTCCACGGCGGCCTGCGATACATGGAGCAGCGGGCCTGGGCTCTCGTCTTCGAGAGCGTCAGCGAGCGCCACCGACTCCGTCAGCTCGCCCCGCACCTCGTCCGGCCCATCCCCTTCCTTTTCCCGGTCTTCGGCAAGCGACCTCGCCCCTTGTGGCAGGTCGCGACCGGGCTGTGGATCTACGACTCGATGGCGCTGTTCCGGTCCTACCGGCTGCACCGCACCCATGGGCGCAAGCGCACGGCTCAGCTGGAGCCGGCGATGACCACCGACGGCCTCGACGGTTGCGTCCTGTACTACGACTGCATGACCGACGACGCGCGGCTCGTGCTGGAGACCGCGCGCAGCGCTCACGACGCCGGCGCCACGGTGCTCAGCCATTGCCGCCTGACGAGGTTCCGGACCCACCGCTCCCAGGTGTGTGGCGCGGAGGTCGTCGATGAGCTGACCGGCGAGAGCCACGGCATCGAGGCGCGGGTGGTCGTCAACGCCACCGGCCCCTGGACGGACCGAACGCTTGGCCTCCGAGGCGACCGACCCCGGGTCCTCCGGCCCACCAAGGGCGTGCACGTCGTCGTGTCGCGCGAGCGACTGCCGGTGCAGAACGCCGTCTGCCTGCGGTGCCCCGAGGACGGCCGGATGGCGCTCGCCATCCCCTGGGGCAGCCGCGTGCTGATCGGGACCACGGACACCGACTTCGAGGGCGACTTCGACCGGGTTCACTGCGAGGCGTCGGACGCCGACTACCTGCTCGCGCTGGCCAATCGCTACTTCCCGGACGCGCGCCTGGGCCACGCCGACGTGCTCGGCACGTTCGCGGGGCTTCGCCCGCTGGTGGGCCCCGATGACGACGGGCTGGGCGCCAGCCAGGTGTCCCGGGAGCACATGATCGAGGTGACGGACGACGGTCTGGTCACCGTCGCCGGGGGCAAGCTGACGACCTACCGGCGCATGGCCGCCGAGGTGGTCGAGGTCGTCGGCGCTCGGCTGCGGGCCGAGGGCGTGCACGTCGGCGGCTGCCCCACAGGCTCGGTCCTGCTCCCCGGCGGAGCGGGCATCGCGTACCGCGGAGCGGAGCTGATCACGCTCGGCCACGACGGACTCGAGGCCGAGCGCGAGCTCGAGGAGCACCTGGGCCGTGAGGTCGTCGAACACCTGCAGCAGAGCTACGGCGGACGGTGGCTGGACGTCGCCGCCCGTGCGGTCGAGGACCGCGACCTGAGCACGAGAATCGTGGCGGACCTGCCGTACATCTGGGCCGAACTGGACTACTCCGCCGCCAACGAGATGGTGGTGACGCTCGGCGACCTGCTGCGTCGCCGGACCCAGCTGGAGATCCGCGACTTCGAAGCGACCTGCGAGGTCGCCCCGGCCCTGGCCGACCGCCTGGGAGCGGTGCTCGGCTGGAGCCCCCGAGAGACCGCCGCCCAGGTCGAGGGCTGGTACGACGGCGCCCGCCACTCCATGGCCTGGCGCACCCCCGGCGACGACTAACCGCCTACTGGAGCCAGGCGATCAGGAGCACCAACGCTGTGGTGATCCAGGTCGAGCGCTCGCTCCGCGCGACCCCACGGGCCGACAGAGCGGGTTCCCGGCGCTCGGGCAGCCCCCGGAGGAGCGGCTCCTCCCGCGCCGCGAGCGCTGCGTACAGCGCCGTCACGGCCCCCAGGAAGAGCGCCGCCACCGCTCCGCTGCGGACGACCGCCACCACCAGGCCGGCCGCGAGCAGGAGGTTCGCCACGTACACCGGGTGGCCGAGGACCGAGTAGGGGCCGCCGACGCTCCGAGCCGGCGGGGGGCCGGGACGGCGGGTCCGCCCCGCGGGGCCGAGCCAGTGGAACGACCACGCGCGCAGTCCGAGGCCGGCGAGCACCCAGGGGAGAGCCGCCGGGCGGAGCAGGCCATCGGCGGTGAGCATGACGATCAGCGCGAGCGCGCCGAGCACGACCCCACGAAGCGCGAAGAGCCGATCGAGCGCGGTCAATCAGACGTGCGGCAGGGCGCCCCGCGCGGCTTCCGCTGCGGCGGACCGCGCGACCCGCTCGTCGCTACCGAGCAGCGCGCGGAACGAGTCCAGCACCCCGCCGTCCTCGCCGCCGAGGTCCTTGCGGATCTGCTCCACGAACGGACCCACCTCGAGCTCGTCGGCGGCCGAGCTGAGCTTGCTCAGCAGGGCGGCGCACGCCTTCTCTTCGACGGTGCCCGCAGAGCCGGACGCGCGGTCAGCGAACTCGCTGGCCTTGTCGACATCCCCACGCTGCAGCGCGATCTGGCAAAGCCGTGCGGTCGCGCTCCAGTTGGTCTTGTCGTACATCAAGACCTTCTCGTAGTGCAGGACCGCCTTGTCGGTGAACTGCAGCTTGCTCTCGAGCACGTCGCCCTTCGTCATATAGGCCTGGATCACCTGGTCGGGGTCCCGGGCGTACTTGATGATGCTGTTGTAGGTCGACAGCAGGCTGTTCCAGTCCTCTCCGATCCGGTGGATCCGAGCGATCCCCTGCAGCGCCGGCACGTGGTTCGGCGTGCGGTCGAGGGCCTTCTTGAACCGCTTGAGGGCCGAGACCTGCTCACCCAGCTCCAGCTCCGCGTTGCCCAGCCGCAGGTACAGCCGCGTCATGCTCACCGAGTCGCCGGTTCCGCCGCGCAAGCGCAGGATGGCTCGGCTCGTCTCGCGGGCTCGACCCCAGTCGTCCGCCTCGAAGTAACGCGGGGAGGCGGCCTCGAGCGACGGCAGGTGGGTCGGCGTGAGCTCCAGCGCCCGCGCGAACCGCGCCAGCGCGTCGTCCTCTTCGCCCGCCTGGCTCAACACGACGCCGAACTTGTAGAAGAATCCGGTCGCCTCGATGCGGGCGTCGTCGTCCTCCTCCAGGTCCATCGTCTCGATGACCGGCTCGAAGTTGCGGAACACCGGGAGCGCGTCTTCCCACTGCTCCGTGTCGAAGTAGTAGTCGGTGAAGAAGCTCAGGGCCGAACCGCAGGTGTCGTCCAGGCCGATCGCCCGCTTGTACAGACCGGCGGCTCCGTCGCGATCGAGCAGCTGGTCCAGCTTGATCCGGGCCGCCTCTTCGAGGAGCCGGACCTTGGTCTCGGTGTCCGGAGCGACCTCCACCTCCTGCTCGCAGAGCTGGATCACCTGCTCCCAGTCGCCGCGGGAACGGGCGATGGAGCGGAGCTGAGCCAGGGCCTCGGGATGGGGCGACTCGCCGGCGGTGGCCGCGCGGAGGTACCCGACCGCGCGATCCAGGTCGCGGGCCTTCTCCCGGGCGATCGGGCCGAGCTCGGCACGGCGGTTGCGGAGATCGGCGCCGCTCAGGGAGGCGAGGCCACGATCCGCCACGTCCAGGTAGGCGCTCCAGTCGCCCGAGTCGCTGTGCAGCGCGAGCAGCCGCTCGATCGCCTCGGGCTGGTCACCCTTCTCCTGCAGCACCTTGGACCAGGACGAGACGGCGACCTTGGCGTTGCCGATCTTGTGGTCCCACAGCTGCGCGATCTCGATGAAGTACGGCAGCCGCCGGTCTTCCGGCGCCAGGCTCGACTCTCGAGCGAGCACGCCGACCAGGGCGCTCCAGTTCTCCGTGCGCGCGTGGATCTCCTTGAGCGCTTCCAGCGCCGGGCGGTGCGTGCCCTCGTGCTCGATCGCCTTCTCCAGCCGCGCCACGGCGGCCTCGTCGCCTTCACCCAGCTCCAGCGCGAGAGCCGCCAACTGCGTCTCCGCCTCGGCCCGGCTGACCGGATCCGCCGCCTTGTCGGCGAACATCTCGAAGTAGCCCTTGGCGTCGGACGCCTCGCCGCGGCTGAGGTGGGTACCGCCCAACCCCTTGATCGCGACCAGGTTCTCCGGCTCGCGCTCGTGCAGCTTCTTGTAGAAGTCGAAGGCGCTGTCCGAGGTGACCCCGCGATCCTGCAGGAGCTCCTGGATCCGGCCGTCGACCGCCGACTTCGCGCCATCGGTCCCGAGGGTGTCGCTGATGCGCTCCAGCACGGCGAGCACCGCGTTCCAGTCTTCCCGGTCCGCGTGCACCCGCTCGAGGTGGTACATCGCCGGCAGGAAGTCCGCCTGGCGCTCCAACACCGCCTCCAGGGCGGTGGTCGCGCGCTCGTCCTCGTTGGCTGCGGCCAACCCCTCGCCGAGCTCCATCCACCGGGAGATCGCGTCGTTGTCGTCGGACAGATCCGCGACGCCCAGGGTCAGCTCGTCGAGCACGTCGACGTCGCGCGACTCCAGGGCCAGCCGACGGAGGGCGTCGAACGCCCGCTCCCGACCGACCGGGTCACCCAGGGCCATGCGGTAGCTGTCGATCGCCGCCGCCGCGTCCCCCAGGTTCTCGAACTGCTCGCCCGCGAGCAGGGCGTAGAAGGTCTGCACCGGCTGGCTGCCCGCCGCGGCCGCCTCCTGCGCGTAGACCGACGCCAGGGCGCCGCCGTCCCCCGCGGTGGAGTGCACCCGCTCGAGCCCCTCGAGGGCCATCGCGTGACCGGGCACGAGCTCGACGACGCGGCCGTACAGATCGGCTGCGGCGGCGCTCTCTTCGCGGACCTCCTCCAGGAGCAGACCCTGCTGGAACAAGCACGCCGCGCGCGACGAAGCCTCGAGCCCCTTGTGGTCGCCGACCGCCGCGTAGGCCGCGATCGCCTGGTCCCACAGCTGCATCCCCTCGGCGATGATCGCCGTGGCCGCGACCGGAACGTCGTCCAGCCCGTCGCTCTTGAGCAGCTCGCTCACCTCGGTGCCGACGCCGCCGGCGTCGCCCATCGCCTGCATTGCCGAGATCAGCTGCACGCGCAGCGCGTCGCGCAGCTTGCCGTCGGTCGTGCCGCGCAGCTGGCGCCCGTAGGACTCGGCCAGCGCGCTGCTGTCCGACGTGTTGCGATAGACGCGGCGCAGGGCAGCGTTGGCCACCGCGCTGCTCGAGTCGACCTCCAGGGCCGCCCGGTACTGGGCGATCGCGTCCTCGACGCGGCCCGCGCGCTCGTACGCGCGGCCTCCGCTGAGGTGCCACCAGACCCGGGACGCTTCGTCCTCGGACCCTTCGGCCTCCTGCTGCTGCAGCAGCCCGTAGGCGTCCCAGTCTCCACGACCGGTGTAGATGTCCCGCAGGTCCATCATCGCCGGCAGGAAGTCGGGGACCAGGTCCAGGAGGCTCCGGTAGGAGGCCTCGGCGGCGTCCTCGTCGTTGGCCCGGGCGAGATAGATCCGACCCGACCGGTACAGCAGCGACACCTTGAGCGCCGCGTCCTCGGTCTCCGCCGCGGCCTGGCGGAGGGTCTCCGCCGCTTCGGCCCAGCGACCGTCCGCGACGTACTCGTGCACGAGCCCCTCGCGCGCCAGCAGGGCGCCGGGGCCGGCCTTCGCCGCCTTCTGCAGCGCCATGATCGATCGGTCGCGCACACCCGCGCGAGTCCACGCGAGCGAAGACCGCAGGTGGTAGCAGGCCTCCGCCTCGCCGCTGTCGACGAGCGTCGCCGCCTGCTCGAGCCGTTCGGCCACACCGCGAGCGTCGTCGAGCCGGTCCAGCACGTCGATCAGGGCGTCGAGCGCGGGCAGGTAGTTCGGCGCCAGCAGGCAGGCCGCTTCGAGGTGCAGACGGGCCGACGGCAGGTCGTCCAGTTGGACCTCCGCCACTTCGGCCATCTTCAGGTTGATCGCGAGCTTGACGCGGGGGGTGCTGCTCGCCTCGCCACGCGCGGCGAGCAGGGACAGCACGCCGTCCCAGTCCGCGGCGGCCGCGAGGGCCTGACGCTTGGCGTCCGATGCGTCGATGCAGGTCGGATCGGCGGCCAGCGCCTTGTCCAGCCAGCCGGCGGCCGCCTGGGCGTCACCCGCCTGCTCGAGGGCGATGCGGGCGAGATCGGTGAGCAGCCCGGCCTTGAGCTGCGGCGACTCTTCGGCGTCAGCGGCGTCTTCGAGCGCGGCGGCGAGCTCGTCCCAGCGCTGGGACGACTCCAGCCAATGCCGGTACTCCTCGGAGAGGACTTCGGGGCACGGCGAGGTCGCGACCGCCTCGCGGTAGTCCGAGTCGACCTTCTCCTTGGGGAGGGACGCGGCGTCCCCGGCGCGGGCGGCGCGGGCGTACCAGAACGAGGCGTCAGCCCCGCCCCACGCCGCCGCGGCGCCACGCCACAGGTCAAGCGTGCCGGCGACGTCGCCCGACTCCTCGAGCAGCCGCTCCGCCGCGAGGAGCGCGGGGATGTACCGGCCGTCGCCCGAGAGGCAGGCACGGAAGAAACCGATCGCGTCAGCGGGGCCCTTGAGGACCTCGTCGTGCAGGCGACCGAGCTCGTAGTCGATGCGGATCTGCTCGCCCGCCCCGGCGATCTCTCGCGCCCGACGGAGCACCTCGACGAGATCGTTCCAGGACTGCGTGCGGTAGTGGATCTCCCGCAGGAACCGCAGGGCGATGTAGTTGTCCGGGGCCGCGTCGAGCGCCTTCTGGAGCGCCGTGGAGGCCTCCTTGAGCTGGTCGAGCTGGGACAGCTGGATGTGGGCCGACGCCAGGAGCGCGGACGTCTTGGACGCCGGATCCCGGGCAGCCTTCGCCTGGCGACCGAGGAGGTCGACCGAGCGCTTCCAGTCCTCACGCGAGGCGCAGAGGCGGACGAGCTCACGCAGCGCCGGCAGGAACTTGTCGGACGCCTGGAGCGCCGCTTCCCAGCGGGCTTCGGCGCCGGTCCAGTCGCCCACTCGCCGGGCGAGGATCCGTCCCACCTCGAACAGCAGGGCGGCGCGACGGCCAGCGGTCTTCTTGGTGCTCAGGGCGTCCGCTTCGGCGGTCAGCTCCGAGACGGCGAGGGCCCACTCGGAGGCGCCGGGCAGCTCCGAGTCGACCGGAGCGTCGGCGACCGGCGCGGGGGGTGGCACCGCGGCCGCGGGGGCCGGGGTCGAGCTCTTGCGGGGCTCGGGCTCGGGCTGGGGCTCGGGCTCGGGCTCCGGCTCGGCGGTGGGAGCGGCCGCCGCGTCGGGCACGTTGGCGGCGCCCTCGTCTTCTTCGTCGCCACCGACGAACAGCTGGTCGTCCAGCTCCATCCGGGCGAGCTCGGCGGTGCCGGCGGCCCGACGCTCGGACAACGGCACATCGATGTCGCCGGAGCGGGTCGGAGCTTCGGGGAGGTCTGAGGGGTCGTCCGGGAGCGCTGCAGCGGCCGACTCGGGCAGCTCGGCGGGCTCCTCGGGAGCGGCTGCCTTCGGGGCGATCGTCGCCTCTTCCTCGACCGGGGGCGGAGGAGGAGGCGGGGGCGCCGTCTCCTTCTTGGCCTTGGCTCGTGCGCGGCTGCGGCCCTTGGGCTTCGGCTTCGCCTTCGCCTTCGCCTTCGCCTTCGCCGGCGGCTTCTTCGCGTCCACCTGGGGACGCGTGGGCTGGTCGGCGGTCAGCTCCGAAGGAACCTCCATGACCATCCGGGTGCTCTTCAGCTCGGCCGGCGGCACCTTGTGACGGCCCGACACGGAGGACGGATCGTCGAAGGGGTCGTAGTCGAACTCGTCCCGTGCGAAGGAGCCGGTCTCCGAGCCAAAGAAGAAGTCATCGACGTCGTCGAATCCTTCCGGCTCGCGAGACGCCTGCTTCTGCTTGGGCGTCTGCTTCTTCCCTCGCGCCTTCTTGCTGGCCATCTTCGCGGAGTGCTCCGTGTGTACGCGCGCGCGGGTTTGCCTACGCGGCGGGCTGGAATCGTATCAACCGCCCATGTCGGGCACAACCAGACCGGGTCAGCGGGGGGCGACCGCGGACCGCAAGGGCCCCGACGAGGGTTCCGCAGCAACCCCACCCCGCCGTGGGGAGATCCCCTACAGGGCGCCGGTCGGGAGCCCCCCGAGCACCCACTTGATGTCGTTGTCCGTGAACCAGACACCGCCCCCGACGAACCAGGTGAACTCGCGCCGAACGGCGCTGTTGACGATGTCGTCCGAGCCGACCGTGAAGTAGACGTTCTTGACCGGCACGACATCGAACGCCAACTTGACGTTGGGGATGCCGGACTGGTTGGGGAACGACGCCCACATGAAGTCGAACACGTCCACGCTGATCGAGAACCGGTCCCGGAACAGGTAGAGGTCCGCGCCGACGCCCCCGGTGTTCTCCTTGATGCCGATCCGCAGCACGAGGTCGCGGTACCGCTTCGCGAACATGAACGTGAACTGGAGCTTGTCGGTCCGCCGCACCTCCCGGACCGACGTGAGTCCCGAGCCGTCGTCGATGAACACCGTCTCCTCGGCGTAGTCGCCCCTCGGATCGTCGACGAACTCGAAGACGTACCAGTAGTCCGGCCGCGGCTTGATCCGGAGGCCGACGAGGTTCTTCCCCGAGAACCGCGCCGCCGGAAGACGGTGGGTGATGTGGAACTCTCCGCGGTAGTACACCTCGATCTGGAACCGGTTGACGCTCTCCACCAGGCGTCCCACGTCCTCGATCGTCTCGGTCAGCCCGGTCCCCAGCCGGTCGTCGTTGACCAGCAGGCCCAGGGTCCCCTGCCCCTCGTCGATCTTCGAGGCGATGCTCTCGACGCGCTCCAACCCCCGATTCAGGGTGTCGGTGGCGTCCTGCAGGCTCTCGAGCTCGTTGGCGACGCCCGGCCGACTCTCCTCGACGAGCAGGTTGAGCTGCTCGGTCAGGAGTCGCAGGTTGTCCACCACCGCGTCGAGGTCACCTTTGTTACTTTTCGTGATACCAGAGAGATCCTCTGTGAAACCCTCGATATTGGTCAGGATTGCGTCGATCGACCCTCGGGTCTCCTCCGAGTCCAGGATGCTGCGCAGCGCGCCCGTCACCGCTTGCACGTCGTCGGCGACGAGCCCGAGCTGGGCCTGCAGCTCGGCGATCGTCGGCGGGGGTTCGACCACCCCCAGCACGCCCCCGTCGCTCAGGTAGTTCTCCGAGGTCCCCGAGACGACCTTGACGACCGTGTCCCCCAGGAGCCCCCGGGACGAGACCTGGACCTTGCTGTCCGCCGGCAGGTGGTAGCGCGGGTCCATGCCCAGGGTGATGATCGCGGTCGTGCCGTCGATCCGGATCTCGTTGATCGCGCCGACGCGCACACCCGCCATCTCCACGGACGAGCCGGGCTGCAGCCCCTCGGCCGTCGGCAGTCGGGCGACCAGCTCGTAGCCCTTGCCCTTGAACGGGTTGTCGGTCGTCGCCATCGAGGCCCACACGGCGGCGGTGATGGCCGCGATCGCGAAGAGCCCGACCCGGACCTCGGAGCTGCCGGGGATCGCCATCTAGACCTCGTCGTCCAGCTGGGCGGCGCTCGCGTCGGCCATGGGCCGGCCGGCGAGGAAGGACTGCACCACGTCCGAGGGGTGGCTGCGCAGCTCGTCGGGAGTGCAGAGGACCTCGATGCGACCGTCGTACAGGAACGCCACTTCGTCCGCGATCTCGAACACCGCCTGCATGTCGTGGGTGATCACCACCGACGTCACCTCCAGGGTCCGCGCGGTGTCCAGGATCAGCTGGTCGACCGCGTGGGTCCGCACGGGATCGAGGCCCGTGGTCGGCTCATCGTAGAGGAGGATCTCGGGGTCGAGCGCGATCGCCCGGGCGAGGCCCACCCGCTTGCGCTGACCCCCGGAGAGCTGGGACGGCAGCTTGCGGCTGACCCCGGTCAGCCCGACCAGCTGCAGCTTCTCCTCCACGACCCGCGCCAACTCCTTCTTCTTGAGGCGCTTCCGGGGGTTCTCCCGCAGCGGGAAGGCGACGTTGTCGAAGACGCTCATCGAGTCGAAGAGGGCCGAGTTCTGGAAGAGCATGCCGAAGCGACGCAGCAGCTTGCGTCGGACCCGCGGAGGAGAGGTCACCATCGAGACCCCGTCGACCAGCACGTCCCCCTCGTCGGGCCTCAGCAGGCCGATGATGTGCTTGAGGAGCACCGACTTGCCCTCGCCGGACCGACCGATGATCGTCAAGATCCGGCCGCGGGGCACGTCCAGGTCGACGCCGCGGAGGACGTGGTGCTCCCCGAAGGAGCGGGTCAACCCCTCGATGCGGATGATCGGCTCGGCGGGGTCAACCACTGAGCGCCCCGTACTCGAGCAACGACGTGACGAAGTAGTCCGAGATGAGGATCGCGACCGAAGCGATGACGACCGCGCCGGTGGTGGCCCGACCGACCCCCTCGGCCCCGCCGCTCGCCCCGAACCCGCGGTAGCAGCCCACCACGGCGATGATCACGCCGAAGATGGCCGCCTTGATGAGGCCGTTCCACAGGTCGTCGGGATCGACGTAGAGCCAGACCCGCTTCCAGAAGACGTTGTCGTCGATGCCGAGGTAGCGGGTGCCGACCAGCCAGGAGCCGATCATGCCGACGACCGTGTAGGTCATGCAGAGGCACGGCATCATCACCGTCGCCGCGAGCAGGCGCGGCGAGACCAGGTACTTGACCGGGTTGACCGCCATCACCTCGAGGGCGTCGATCTGCTCGGTGACCCGCATGGTGCCGAGCTCCGCCGCCATCGCCGAGCCGACGCGCCCGGTGACCATCAGCCCCGCGAGCACCGGGGACAGCTCGCGGGTCAACGACAGCGCGACCGTCGACCCGGTGAAGCCCTCCGCTCCGAAGAGGCTGAACGCGATGTTGCTCTGCAGCGTGAACACCGCGCCGGTGAAGAAGCCCGTGACCGCGATGATCAGGAACGAGCCGACCCCGACGAAGTCCATCTGCTTGAAGACCAGCCCCAGCCGCCAGGGCGGCAGCAGGCCGAGCCAGGTGGCCTGCCAGGCCATGCGGGTCATGCCGCCGAGCGCGCCGACGAAGCCGAGGAGCGTCGCGCCGACCGCGGCGACCGGGCGCAACAGCACCTTCATGCGCTACCCGGCCCCGTCGCCCTGGAGGGTCGCGGCGAAGTCGCCCTGCAGGTCCAACTCGCGGCCACCGAGGTCGCGATAGGTCCGCGGGACCCGGGGGGAGATCCCACAGATGACCTCGTAGGGGATCGTGCCGAGCAGCGCGGCGAGCTCCCCGGCGTCGATCTCCTGGGCCCCCTGGCGGCCCATCAGCGTCGCCCGGTCCCCCTCCTGGACGCCCGGCACGTCGGTGACGTCGAGCAGCGTCAGGTCCATGCAGACCCGCCCGATCACCGGAGCGCGGTGGCCGCGGACGAGCGCGTCGGCGCGGTTCCCGAGCGCCCGGGGGAAGCCGTCGCCGTAGCCCACCGGGAGCGTCGCCACCCGGGTCGAGCGCTGCGCCGTCCAGGTCAGCCCGTACGAGACCTTGGCCCCGGCGGGGATGCGCTTGATGTAGGAGATGGCCGACTCGAACGACATCACCGGCCGGAGCGGCAGCGCCCCGGCCAGGGACGAGTCGGGGGCGAGCCCGTACAGCGCGAGACCCGGCCGGACGATCATCCCGGCCGACGAGTCCATCGGCACGCGCCCCATCATGAGAGCCGCCGAGTTGGCGGCGTGCACCCAGCGCGGGCGGTGGCCGCGCTCACGCACCTCGGCGACCGCGGCGCGGAAGCCGTCCAGCTGCCAGGCGGTGAACTCGTCGTCGGGGTTCTCGGCCTCCGCGAGGTGGGTCAACACGCCGTCGACGTACAGGTGCTCCAGGCCGTCGAGCAGGTCGAGGAACTGGCCGAGCAGACCGCGGGGCACGCCCAGGCGATTCATCCCGGTGTCGACCTTCAGGTGGATGCCGATCCGGCTGCTGGTGCGGGATCCGAGCGCGTTGAGCGCTCGGGCGCTGGCGGATCGGAAGACCACCGGGGTCAGCCCACCGGCGACCGCCTCCGGCTCGGAGCCATCGGCGAACCCGCCCAGGATCAAGATCGGGAGCTGCACCCCAGCGCTGCGGAGCTTGAGCCCCTCCTCCACGATCGCGACGCCGAGCCAGTCGATGCCCTCCGCCTCCATGGCCCGAGCCACCGGCACGATCCCGTGCCCGTAGGCGTCCGCCTTGACCGCCGCCATGACCGCGCACCCGCGCGGGGCGACCACCCGACGGACGAGCCGACAGTTGTGGCGCAGCGCGGCGAGGTCGACGCGGGCGACGGTGGGACGGAAACGTTGGGTGGACACGGCGCGCGATTGTACCGCTGCGGGACCGCCCCCGCCTGCCGTCAGCGAACGGGATAGACGAGGTCCCCCTGACCGGACAGCGGGTCCCGCGCCGAGCCCCCCTGATCGACCCGGTCGGGGCCCACGGAGTACAGGATGCGGCGCTCGCCCGGGCCCGTGTCGCGCAGGTACCGCAGCGGCCCCCCATCCCTGCGGTAGGGGTCCCTGGGCAGCGACTCGAGGTCGTCGGGCACCAGCGCCGCCAGCTCGTCGGGGTAGTCCCCCACGCGCACGCGGTGCGCCTCCAGGGCGAGCGCGACCAACTCCAGCCCGGCGTAGGCGTCCAGGAGCCTCGCCCGGGAGTCGTCGACCGTCGGCGCCTCCGTCACCGTCGGATCGGAGTCCGGAAGCAGCAGCAACGTCCCGACCACCGCGATGACGGCGGCCACCCCGACCGCGAGCGCGCCCCCGGCTCCCCGGCCGGAGCGGTTGGCCTTGGCGCCGTACTCGACGACCCGGCGGCGGACCGCCGGGGCGCATTCCGGACAGACGGGGTCACCGACGAAGGGGTGGGTCGGCGCGCACTCGGCACAGGTCCGCTGGCCGCAGATCCCGCAGAGCACGTCGGCGACGCGCGAAGGGTGGGTCGGACAGTGCACCGGACGGGTGGAGACCTCTAGAAGAAGATCATCGTCGAGACGGTCAGCCGCCCCATGAGCGGCACGCCGTCGATCGGCGGCTGCTTGTCGTAGTCGGGGAGGTAGGGCTCGGTCACGCCGTTGAACAGGGCGTGCTGGTCGTACCGGGCCGCCCCCTGCGTCAGGTAGATGGTCCCCGTGCCGTCGACGTTGAGGGCGACGAACGGGCTCAGGTTGACGACGAAGCCGACCAGCGGGGTGATGCCGAGCACGCCAGCGACCGGCCGGGACGTGTAGTCCAGGGGCGGCTCCGGCGGGATCTTGAACCCCTGCATGACGATCGCGGTGACCCCCACGCCCGGCGTGAACTTGAACCGGCCCAGCGGCGGGAGCATGAACCGGGCCCGGGCGTCGATGACGAGGTGGGAGGTGGTCTGCGACTGGGGCAGCACCTCTCCGACGTTGGTACCGATCTCGTGCCCGTCGTACTCGCGGCGCAGGTCCTGCTGGGCGATCATCAGGCCGATGTCGGCCTCGATGGCGATCGCCTTGTGCACGGCGAAACCGAACCCGATGCTGCCGCCGGGGTTGCCGAACTTCGACGGCCCCAGCCGCTCCCACATGTACTCGTCGCTCTTGACGTTGCCGGTCCGGATGAACACGACCGTCGCGTAGCGCCGGGTCAGCCAGCCCCCGCCGTAGAAGGCGCCGGCCCGCAGGTAGAAGCGACCCCCGTTGTTCCAGCGGTTGGTGCCGTACTGCTCCAGGGTCATCCCGGAGTCGGTGAAGCGCTTGTACTCGCGCGTGCCGTAGCCGGCCCGCTGGGCGTCGCTGTAGGTGCGGACGGAGCTCCCCCGGTCCTCCTCTTCGTCCAGGTCGACGTCGACATCGACGCCGCTGGATCGGGAGCTGGAGCGTGAACCGGAGCGCCCGGACGATCGGCTCGAGGAGCGGTCCCGGCTCGACGACGAGCGGTCCTCGTCCAGGTCGAGCTCCTCCTCGTCGAGGTCCTCGTCGCCGTCATCGAGTTGGTAGGTGTCTTCCCGGCGGCTGCTCCGTCGGTCCCGGCCGCGACCGGCGGGCTCTGAGTCGTCGTCGTCGTCATCACCGACGAGGGCCCTCAGGTCGGCGGTCGGATCGCTGCGGTCGTACGTGACCTCGTCCTCGCCGTCCTCTCCGAAGTCGGTGCGGCGGGAGTAGACCTTCTTCTCGCGGCCGGAGTGATACTCCTCCAGGCGCTGCTCCTGCTCGGTCTCGCGGACGTCGATCAGGCCCCCCTCCCCGGCCCGGTTGGCGGCGCTGACCCGGAGGGAGGAGTCGAAGTAGAGCCGGAACCAGCCCGCGAAGGCGTCGACCATCGCCCGCTCGTCCCCGGTCTGGAACGCCGTGTTCTCCCGTCCGACGAGCAGGCCGTTGCCGGTCGTATAGAACGCGACCTCGAGCTGGACCTCCGGCCCCGTGCGGAAGACCTGGACCACGGCGGCGAGAGAGACGTTGAACTGACCGCCGAGCAGCCTCAAGCAGCCGGGGTCCTGGGTGCAGCCGTCGGTCCCGGAGGGGACGGCGGGGGCCAGGTCGCGGCCGGTGTAGACCGGGTGGCGGATGGCCCGAGGCAGGTTGGCCTGGAGGTAGTCCTCGAGCAGGAAGGCGACCGAGCGGTCCTCCTCGCGGTCGGCCTGGAACGGGAACAGCGCAAGGCCGACGTCGTCAGGCTTGCTCGCATCGAAGGCGTGGGCCGGCCCTGGCCGGACGAGTCCGAACGCGACGAAGGAGCAGAGGCAAAGCAGCAGCCGTCTCATCGGGCCTCCACAGGGCGCAGGTCGGATGTTAACACCCTGTCAACTCGACTCTTGCTGAAGGGATGTGGAGGTTGCTCCCTCTTCGGGTCTCAGCGATTGACAGGGCTCGTGCCGGTGTGGCATCTACCGCCCATCGGGCCGATGTAGCTCAGTTGGTAGAGCAGCTGATTCGTAATCAGCAGGTCTGCGGTTCAAGTCCGCACATCGGCTCCATTCAAAAGCCCTTACGCCGCGGGGAGTTACGAGCCCCGCGGCGTTTGACGTTCTGGGTCGGTTCGCCGCCTGGCTAACGTTCTGGCTAACAGTTGGAGGATCTTCGGACTTTCTTCGCCGCCGAGTGGCGCGGCCGCGGCGACAGGACTAGTCCTCATGGGGCGTCGACCGCACGTCGCCCCGTGGAGGCTGCGATGATGACGGCGACCGACGGCTCCGAGCCAACTCCCCTCCCCTTCGACCACTGGTACGCGCCCGGCCTCTGGCCGGCGGGCAGCACGCCCTGGGCGCCTCGCGAGGCGGTCAAGGGCGAGGCGTATCGCCACCTCGTGGCTCCCCCGGACCTCGTTCGGCTGTCGAGCGTGGAGGGTCGGAGCTGGAACGTGGACGCCGCCCTGGTCGCGGCGCTGCGGGGGGAGCTCGACCTCTGGGTGCCCTGCCGGGGCTGGTGGAGGCTGAAGTCCGAGGCCCTCGAGCCGCTCGACGCGCCGTTCGGGCGTCTGCAGCCGTCGGATGTGCTCCCGCTGCTCCGCCGTGGGCGGGTGCGGCTGCGGTGGCTGGAACTCGATGAGGGATTCGTCCGGCTGCGGCGCGGTCGGACGGTCCAGGTCGACCACCTGTTCATCGCCGGGTCGGCGATCCCCCCGGCCGCGGGGGCACCGCGGGAGCCCGGGTCCCATCGACCGTCCCCGCCGGCGCCGACGCCGCTTCAGCCCGTCCCGGCCGAGCCGAACCCGGCTCCGCGCGGCCCGCGCGAGCCCGCGGCCGGGGCCAGCTCAGGCCGGCCCGCGCCGGCTCAGCTCGCTCCGGGCGAGCCGGCGCCGCCCGAGCCCCCCGACCGCATCCTGCGGCGAGACGAGGTCCTCGCGCTCGTCGGCTTGAGCCGATCGACGTTGTGGCGGCTCGAGCGGGCGGGCGAGTTCCCCGCGCGACGGAAGCTCTCCCGCCAGGCGGTGGGCTGGTCTGAGGGGGAGGTGCGCAGCTGGATGGCTCGCCGCGCCGCCGCCGGGCCCCGCGCCGCCCAGGGACGGGATGGGACGCGATGAACCGGAGAGCTTCCCGCGCGCCATACCCCTGCCTGTTCGACACGGCCAGCCTGGTCGGGCTGCGGCCCCTCGTCCACGATCGACCCGGCGACTGGCGGCGGCTGCTGCACCACTACGCGCCGCCGGCGCCTCCGATCCACCCCACGACGACGCTGGCCGACGTCCTCGGCACGTCGTTCGACACTCGTTGCCTGCCTGGCCCGACGACGAGCCGCTCTTCGCTGTCGGCAGCCCGGAGCTACGCCCGGCGACTGCGTGAGCTGCTCCCGGGCGATCTCGTGCTCACGCAGCTCGACGGACGCACCCTGGACCAGCTCCGCGCACGGCTCGGCGGGCACGTCGGGGACTCCGTGGCCCGACGCCTTGTCGCCCACCTGCGCGGGCTGGCCCACGACGTCCGTCTCCGAGTCGGCATGGCTCCTGCGGCGAAGACCCGCGGGCGGGCGCCCGCCGCGCGGGCGCCGGCGGGGGCCCCGCGGGCAGTCGGCGGGGTCGCCC
>CAYQEG010000063.1:0-314 GCA_964416435.1 uncultured Rickettsiales bacterium | reverse complement strand
GGGGGGTGTGGGGGGGGGGTGGGGCGCGGGGGGCCCCGCGGGGGGGGGGGCGGGGGGCGGCGGGGGCGCCGGCGGTGACCCCGAGGGAAGTCGCCGTGATCGCAAGGCAGGCGCCGGGCTGGCTGTCCGCGATCGTCGGCCTGCTGTTGGTGCCGGGCGCGACCCTGGAGTCGATCTGTGTCTTGCTCGGTGAGGACATCGAGCGGGGGGCGAGCCACGTCCGGTTCGGCCATCGCTTCCGACGCGTGCCCCGGTTCGTTCGTCCCACCGTCGCCGAGCAGCAACAACACGCCGGGCTCGACGACCTCGTCTTC
>CAYQEG010000062.1:17299-35916 GCA_964416435.1 uncultured Rickettsiales bacterium | reverse complement strand
TCTCCCGATCCAGTCCGAATCCGCTGCCCCGTCGAGTTTTTACCCAGGCCTCAAGTTGTGAGAGTAGCAGCCTCGCCGGAGGCTTACCCGCCTGGGGGGGCCTCCGGGTCGTCAGAACGCTCCGAGGCCGGCCCCGGGGTGGCCGGCTCGGCCGCCTCGTCGGTCTCCGCGGGGGCGCCCGGCTCGGGCCCGGGGGCTGCGTCGTGGGTCAGGATCAGCTCGAGCATCCGGATCTCGCCGGGGCCGAGGTCGGGAGGCAGCTGCAGCAGCGGGAGGCGGATCGCGGCGGGCCGGGTGAACACGACCGGGTACGGCGTGATGCGCGCCCCCCGCCGGTCGACCTGGTACACGAGCGGGTAGGCCGCCTCCAACGGATCCCCGTCGTGCTCGCCGAAGTCGATCGCCTCGATCGCCTGCGTCAGGCAGGCGCCGAGCTCCGGCGGCGCGTCGCCCAGCTCCGGGCGCACGTCGCTACCCCGGCCGTCCCGCCCGATGACGAAGGTGACGCCGACGTCGGACGCGTCGACGCCCGCCCGGGCGTGCTGCCGGAAGCACTGGAAGAAGGAGTCGTTGGCGGCGTGGAGGGCGTCACGGATCTCGCCCGCGACGAGGTACCGGTCTGTCGGCGAGCCGGGGTAGTCGAGCGCGTCGGTGGGGGCCCCGCCCATCGCCTGGGCGGCCGCCGAGGCCGGGGCGACGAGCATCGCCAGGAGGACCAGCAGCAGCCTCATGGCTCCTCCCGGGACTGCAGCGACCCCGTCGTGGTGACGGTCTGCTGCAGCTCGCCGCGCAGGGTGCCGTTGTCCCGCTCGGACCGGATCGTTCGCGTCCAGGTGGTGGTCCAGGTGTGCGAGACGAGGGGCCTCGCCTTGCCCCCCTTGCCGAGCACGATCGTGCCTTCGACGCGGCCGTTGCCGTCCAGCGTCATCGGCCGGGCCGGGTGCTTGTCGCGGGTCTTCTCCATCAGCTCCCCGCTGTACGCGAGGGCCAGACACCCCGAGCAGCCGCCGGCGTCGGCCCGGGTCCAGCCGAGCACGTGGTCCCAGCCGCGCTCGAGCGAACCGTCGACCGAGAAGCGGAGCTTGAAGGTGGCGCCGACGGCGTCGTCACCCCGCGGCGGGTTGGCGGGCAGCCGGAGGACCTGCTGGAGCAGGAGATCGGTCACGAGGTCTCCCCCGCGGCCCGCGCCGCTGAGGTGGGCCCAGCCGACGGAGTCGAGCACCTCGCCGCTGTCGTGGATCCGCAGGGAGACCGACTTGCCGTCGAGCAGCGTCGTGTCCAGCGCTTCGGGCCCGCCGTCCCGGGCGATCGTGCCGCTGAGGTCGATGACCCGCGCGACCACCCCGAACGAACCGTCCCGGAAGGCGCGCCCGACGTAGCGCTCCAGAGTCCCGTCGACCGTGGTCGTGACCGAGGCGATCCGGGCCGTCAGCGAGCCCACGTCGTAACGCTCGGCCTCCGCGGGCAGGCGCGAGAGATCCGTCTGCACGGTCGACGTCACCGAGAAGTCGAACCGCTCGATCACGTCCTGGGGGAGGCGGTACAGGAGCCCTCGGCGAGGGGCGGCCAGGGCCGTCGACACGAGGCCGAGGCATAGGACGAGGAGGGCTGCGGAGGCGACGCGACGGGGCACGGCTGGGCGATATAGCAAGGACGGGGGGAGCCCGCCCGGGTCGCGCGCGGTATCGTCCTGAAGGGGAGCTTGCGTCGGGAGTCGAGTTATCCACATTTGTGGACAAATCGTTCGCCGAGCGCGTTTTCGACCACCGCTGAGGGGTACGTTGTTGTCAAGTCATTGAAATCACAGGGTTCTGGATTCTGCCCAGCTTCTGGGCATATCGCATAAACCCCTGAATCTGCTGGGAGAATCCAGCGCTTCCACGGAGACTTCCACACAGTTGTCCACAGACTCCGAGGACAAGAACCGGCCGCCTGTCGCCGGGGCCGTGGTGCTCGCCGCCGGTCGAGGCAGCCGGATGGGCCGGAGCAAGGGCCTGTTGCCGTGGGGCGACCGCTCGCTGCTCGAGGCCTGGGTGGCCCGCTTCAAGGCGGCCGGCGTGCCCGAGATCGCGGTGGTGCTCGGCGCCGACTCCGCCGTGATCAAGGAGCAACTACCGGACCTCGAGGTGACCTGGGCGGTCAACCCGGAGCCGGACACGACCGGTCCCCGGGAGAGCCTCCTGGTCGGCCTCGACGCGCTGAGCGGGGAGGGCGCCGCGTGGTTCACGCCGGTCGACGTGCCGGTCGTGGGGGCCGACGTGCTCGCGCGCATGGAGCGGGCCTGGGAGCGGGCGGTGGACGCGGACCCCGACGGCCCCGGCCCCCTGGCCGTGCTCGCTTCCTATCGGCGTCGCACCGGGCACCCGGTCCTCGCGAGCGCGAGCTTCGTCGCCCACCTGTGGGCGGGCGAGCGTGGTGACCGGATCGACGAGCTGCTGAGCTGGGCGACCCGCCGGCAGGTCATCGTCGAGCTGGACGACGTCCGCATCGTCGGCAACATGAACCGCCCGCGGGACTACGAGGCGTTCGCGCCGCCGCCGGGGGAGGCGTGGGACTGGACGGAGGCCGACTCGGTGGTCGACGACATGGTCGCCACCCTGGACCTGTCGACGACCCAGCCGGGCATTCCGGCGCAGTCCGTCGCCTCCGACGGAGACGAATAGGCGTCCTCAGGAGGCCGCGGCCACGAGCGCGGCGGCGCGGGCCGGGTCGACCGGGGCGGTGGTGACGCCCCCACGCTTCAGCGCGGTGCCGACGATCACACCGTGGGCCACGCTCAACAGGTAGCCGACCGTCTCGGGGGTCGCGCCGGAGCCCACCAGGACGGGCGCGTCGACGGCGGCCGCGACCTCGGCCAGCCGCGGGGCGTCGACGGCGACCCCGGTGGCGGCGCCGGACACGATGACGGCGTCGGCGCCGGCCCGCTCGACCAGCTCGAGCGCCTCCTCCCCCACCGGTCGGGGCTGGCCGAGGGGGGCCGAGTGCTTGACCGCGACGTCGGCCCAGATGGCCACGTCGGACGCGCGCCAGGCGGCGCGGGTGCGCAGCGTGTCGTCGGCGCGCCCCTCGATCAGCCCCTGGTCGGTCACGCGGGCCCCGGAGTGCACGTTGACGCGGATGGCGCCCGCGCCCGCCGCGGCCGCCACGGCGAGGGCGGACCGGGCGTCGTTGCGGAGCACGTTGACCCCGACGAGCAGGGCGTCGCCGACCTCGGCCCGGACCTCGCTGACGACCCGGGTGAGCGACGCGACGGTCACGGCGCTGACCCGGTCCTTCCGGAACGGAGCGTCACCGAAGTTCTCGACGATGAGGCCGCCGAAGCCGGCCTCCGCGAGGGCCGCCGCGTCGCGACGGGCGGCGTCGATCACGGCGGCCAGCGGTCCTGGCGCGGGGCTGCCCGGGAGCGCGGCGAGGTGGACCATGCCGATCAGCCTGGGTGGTGAGGGACGCACGGACCCTGTATAGCAGCGCCGTGGAGACGAAGGTCGAGCCTGCGCGGGCGCCCTGGGAGGTCGCCCGCGACATGCGCTGGAAGGCGGTCCGCGGCCTCGTGGTGGACCCGATCGCGCTGCTCGGCACGGCCGTCTGCGCGTGGGCCCTCGCGCGCACCGGCGCCGTCGGCACGGGGGCCGCCCTGCTCGGCCTGATCGCGCTGGCGACCACCGTCGCGGACGACCTGCTGTTCCGTCGTCCCGACGGGGATCTGCTCCGGGTGCAGCCGCTGGGACCGACCGGCTTCCTGCGGGTCCGACAGGCGGAGCTCGAGTGGTGGATGCGACTCCCCGCGCTGCTCGCGGCCGCGGCCGCGGCGGGCGCGGGCGGCGCGGCCGCGGGAGGCGCTGCGCTGGTCGCCGGCTGGCTGGTCCCGCCGCTGGGGCTGCGCCTCGCGCTGACGCTGCGGGGCCTCGGCGGTCGACGCGCGATGCACGGGCTGTGGCTGCTCGCGCTCGGCGCGCTGGCCGCTCCCCTCCCCCACGACTGGTGGGTCGCGGCGCCGGTCGCGCTGCTGGCGCTGGCCGCCCGGCCGGGCCTGGAGGCGTCGTACCGGGCGAGGTTCGACCGGCTGGCGTCGGACGCGGCCACCGCTCCGCGTCGGCGCCGGGCGATCGCGTGGCCGCTGCTGTCGCTGCTCGCGAGGCCGCTGCCGGGACCGCTGCGGGCTCGGGTGGTGCGGGACGCGACGCTGCTCGTGCGGGGGCGCGACCCGCAGGGGCTCGTGCTGCTGCTGCTGTCTCCGCTGTCGTGTCTGCTGCTGCGGGACGAGCTGGCGACCCTGCCGTCACGGGCGGCCATGCCGTGGCGGGTGTTGACCTGCGCGGCGCTCGGCGGCGCGGCGGTCGCCTACGCGATCGGTCCCGGGCTGCACCGGATCCGGATCGGGGCGATGGCGTGGGAGCGGACCGCGCCGCGGCCCGGGCGGCGCGCGGTGGCCGGGGCGATGGCCTACGCGATCCCGCTGGCGCTGCTGCACGGCGGCGCGACGCTGGCGACACTCGCCGCGGTGCAGGGCGGCCGCTTCGCCCCCGACGTCGGCATGCTGGCCCTCCCGGTGCTCGGCCTGGAGGCGTCGCTGGCGTGGTTCGTCGTGGCGTTCGTGCTCGGGGCGCAGTCCGGGCGACGCATCACCGGCGAAGGCACGCTGACGCTGTCGCTGCCGGTGGTCGGTGTCGGGGTCGCCATCGCGGGCGTGTTGATGCCGGCGCTGGTGCCGGCATTCTTCGTGCTGACCGCGCCGATGCTCGCCAGCGCGGCGCGGCGGTTCGAGCGGGTGGAGGTGACCTGGTGATCGTCGTCCGGGACGTATCGAAGAGCTACGGGGACGTCGTCGCCCTCGACGGTGTGTCGCTCGAGGTGAAGCCGGGCGAGGTGTTCGGGCTGCTCGGCGCCAACGGGTCGGGCAAGACGACGCTGAACCGGTGCCTGGCCACGCTGGTGCGGCCCGATCGCGGCACGATCGAGGTCGGCGGCCACGACGTCACCGGCAACCCGGACGGGGTGCGGGGCGCGCTGGGCTACCTCGCGGAGCACCCGGCGTTCGTGCCGTCCTTGTCGGGCTGGGAGTTCCTGGCCTTCATCGCCGGGCTCCGGGGGGTCGGCCCGGCCGAGGCGAAGGAGCGCACGGAGCGTTGGCTGACGCTGTTCGAGCTGCAGGAGGCGGCGCGCCAGCCGCTGCGGGGCTACTCCCAGGGCATGGCGCGCAAGATCGCCCTGGCCGCGGCGCTCATCGGCGAACCGTCGGTGGTCCTGCTCGACGAGCCCACCAACGGGCTCGACCCGCCGTCGGTCTGGCTGTTCCGACAGGTGATCGCCCGCCTCAAGGACGAGGGACGCACGGTGCTGCTCTCCTCCCACGTCCTGCCGGTGGTGGAGCGGGCCTGTGACCGGGTCGGCATCCTGGTGGACGGGAAGCTGGCCGCCGTCGGCACCACCGATGAGCTCCGGACCGAAGCCGGGCTGCCGGGCGTCGACCTGGAAGCGCTGTTCCTCCACTACACGGGGTTGGACCAGCAGATGCTGGAGCGCCTGGCGGATGCCGGGCTGAAGAGCTGAACGGCCCCCCAGTCAGCCTCAGCGGACCGGGCGGCCCCCTGCGAGGGCGCCGACGGCGCCGGCGACGAGGGCGACGATCGCGACCGTGAGGTCCCGCGCGGCCAGCTCGGGCAGCGCGACCAGGGGCAGCCCGACGGCGAAGACGGGACCGAGGACCGAGGTGGCGCGGGCGACGTCGTTGCGTTGCCCGCGACGGTCGACGCGCGCGCCGAAGCTCATCCCGAGCAGTCCGGCGAGCAGCCCGCCCTCCAGGCCGGCGAGCAGGGCGGTGGGACCGGAGGCCAGGCCGAGCAGCGCGGCGACGAGCGCCGCGAGCAAGGCGCCGCGGAGGGTCGGCGCCGCCGCGCGCATGCCGGGCGGGACCGTCCGGGGGTGGACGGCGAGCTCGTCGGCGTCGCGGGGCCACCAGCCGTAGAAGTTGAACCACTGGTCGGGCTGCCGGCGCACGTGGTCCTCGAACACCGCGGCCCACGCCTGCACCGTGCGACCCGCGTCCCGACGGTCGACCTCGACGGGGTCTGCGTGGATGCGGAACCGACCGGGGCCGGTGCGGAACACCGAGACGGCCCAGGCGCGGGCCTTGCCCAGCCGGACGACCTCGCCCGGCCCCCGGGGCAGCACCGCCGGCTCTCCGAAGAAGCGGACGGTGACCCGGTCCTTGTCCGGCGAGCCGGGCAGCACCCGGTCCGCCTTGAACGCGAGGATGTCCCCCGTGCGCAGCGCCTTGAGCATGCGCAGGCCGGCGGCCGGGGTGCCGTCGGCCTCGATCGCGTCGCGCTGGCCCCCGACCTCCTGGGACGAGTCGCCGACCCCGCGCAGCAGCCGGGCCGCCGCCCGATCGCGCACCGCGACCGCGCGCACCGGCCGGCCCATCGACTCCAGCGCGGCGACGGCCATCTCCAGCGAGCCGCAATGGCTGCCCAGGAAGACCAACGGGGACGGGTCGGCGACCGCCGCGTCGAGCGCCTCGCGGCCGCCCGGCTCGACCGTCGGGATCAGGCGTCCGGAGCGCACGTAGTAGCGATCCACCAGCGTCAGGGTGTAGGCGGCATACGCCTTCAGCCCGGCCCACCACGGATGGGGGCGACCGATGCGCCTCATCGCCCGGGCGACGCCGTAGCGCGGCTCGTTGTAGTGGAGGTACCAGATCGGGGCGAGCCCGATGACCAGCGCGTAGGCCGCCTTCAGCGGGATCCGGGCGAACATCCAGTCGAGGAAACGCAAGCCCCACCGCGGCCCCGCGGAGGCGACGCGCCACGACGCCGTTGAAGGGTCTTGGGGTTCGGGCACACTCATGAGACGAAGCGAACGGGGCCTCTTGACGAGGGCGTCAAAGGGCACTAGAAGTGCCGCTCCCGACGCGATCGGGAAGGTCTGGCAGGGTAGCTCAGCTGGTTAGAGCGAGCGACTCATAATCGCTAGGTCGGCGGTTCGAGTCCGCCCCCTGCTACCAACCTCCCCTGGAACTCCGCGAGGCCCCTGGCCTCGCCGCGCGGTCCCCAAGGCGCTCGGCTCGCGTCGAGCGGCTGTACTGATCGCTCGAGCGGGTGCAGCCTAGGGGGCATGACCGAGCCCGAAGTTGACCTCGACCAACTGATCGATGACGCGAAGCCGGGCGTGCTCGTGCAGGCGGCGGCGGCCGTCCTGGCGCTGCACGGCGTTCTGGTGCTGGCGAGCGGCGCCCAGGGCTTCCTCATGACCACCGGCTTCGGCTGGATGAAGTGGGGACCGCCGCTGCTGCTCGCGGCCGGCGCGGCCAACGTGGTGGCGGCCTGGGCGATGGCCAGCTTCGTCCGGTCCATCGGCTGGCTCGCCCCCGTCGTGGCCGGCTTCACCTCGCTGCTCGCCGCGGCCTGGTTCGTGGTCGTGTGGCTCCACCACATCGCGTCGCCGGGCGCGTTCGTCGCCGCGGCCTTCGCGGCGCTCCCGGTCCTCCTCGTGCTGGTCGCCCAGCCGTCGTGGCACCGGTGCGCGCGAGCGCGCAAGAGGCTCGCCAACGAGCTGGGCGACGCCCCGTCGGGCGGCAGCGGGGGGCTGCTGGTCGTCGGCCTCGCCATGCTCCTCGTGGTCGGCGGCGGCCTGGCGCTCTTCATGGGGGTGTCCGTGGGCGACCCGCTGGTCCTCGGCGTCGTCGTGCGCGGCAACCTGGACGACGCGGCGGGCGCGACGATCGCCACCGAGGTCGCCGGGAGCCTGGAGAAGGCGGGGCTGACCGTCGTCCTGGTGACCGAGGGCCTGCCCGTCGACGCGCCCCTCGACGACGCCCTGGCCGCCGCCCGCTCGCTCGAAGCCGGCCACGCGCTCGTCCTGGACCTCAACTCCGCCGTGGTGCGCGCCGGCCTGGTGGCCCCCAACCAGCTGTACGAACTGACGATGAGCGCGGCGCTGGCGAGCACCCGGCCGGGCTCCGAGCCGGAGCGGTTCGCGCCGCTGCACTACGCCTACGAGGCCGCGTACGTGGGGGAGGCCGCCCGCGCCGCAGCCGAGGGCTGGGCGATCGCGGTCAATCCCTGGGCCCTGGACGCGCTGTTCGGCCAGGAGAGCTTCGCGCCGGTGCTCGCGTACGAGGTGTCGGCGGGCAAGATGTCGCAGGCGCGGGAGCTGGTTCAGCTCGAGCGCAGCGTAGCCGCCCGCCACGACCAGGAGCAGGAGTGGGCCGACTACTGCGCCGCCGAGTCGGAGCGGCTCGCCGCCGAGGGGCAAGGGGAGCCGGATGTCACCTGCCTCGAGGGGGCGTGCCGGGCGTTCTACGCGGCGGGCGTCACCCGGGACGGGCGCATCCTCGTCCAGGAGTACACCCGCGAGCCGATCTTCAAGATCCCGCCGACGGTGAAGCCCAGCTGGACGGAGCCTCCGGAGAGCCTGCTGCTCGTCGACCCGGCGGACCCCGGCAAGGAGAAGCCGCTGTTCGTCGCCAACAACCTGTACGACCTCGCGCGGGTCGACGTCGACGGGACCTACGCGATCGTCGAGGCGTTCGGGGCGGACTCGGTCCTGGCGCTCGTGCGGCTCGACCTGATCGCCGAGTCGGTCGCCGAGGCGGCGCTGCTCCAGCCCCGGCAGCGGACCCAGTGGCTGAGCCCCGGGATCGACGCGGGACCGACCGCCGTCGGCGTCCGGGGGGTGGGCACCGGGCTGCTGTGGGCGGACGGAGGGCTGGACATCCCCGGGCTGGACCGGGCCCTGTGGACCCGGACCCCGGACGGCGCCCGGCTCCTGGGTCAGTCCGGCACGGAGGTGCGCCTGTACGACGAGACCGGCGCGGCGTCCGGTCGCCTCGAGCTGGAAGGCTCCCTCCGAGCGGTCGAGTCGGACGGGGACTCCCTGTGGGTGCTGGACCGCGGGCAGGGGGCCTGCCGGCTGCTGCAGGTCGACGCGCGCACCCTCCGTGTTCGGGAGGAGACCGACCTGGAGCCGTGCATGAAGCGGCCGAGCCGACTCCCGGACGGGCGATGGGTGGGGCTCGCACCGGTCAGCCGGTCCGGCGACGTGCCGGGAGACGACGAGGTGGTGCTGTGGGACCCCGCCGACGGGAGCTTCTTCCCCCTGACCGCCAACGCCGCCCGAGAGGAGACCCCGCACCCCACCGCCGACGGCGCCCGCGTGGTGTTCAATCGGCGCCTGGAGGGCTGGCCACGACAGTTCGACACGAACGTCTACCGGCGGCAGATCTGCTGGATCGACGTGCCCTGAGGGGTCGAGTCGCCAGTCGGTCAGGCGCCCCGGCTCCGCGATGAGCCCCTACCCCTCCGGCTCCCAGCCGGAGGCGCGCAGCTCCTTCTCGACGACGTCGAGGTTGCCGCGGACGCGGTCGGCGTAGCCGCTGTCGGGGAACTCCTCGAGCAAGCCGGCCAGGATCTGGTGGACCTGCTCCATCGCGGCGATGCGGCTGTCGGCGTCGGGCTTGCGTCGGGCGGCGACGAACAGCTCGCCGGCTCGCTCCCGCTCCTCCTTGACCAGCACGTCCACCGCGGACGCGGCCTCGCGGCGCGCCGTCTCCTGCAGCGGGGTGCCGTCCAGCCGCGCGAACAGCTCCAGCGCCTTGCGGTACTGCGCCGCCGCGACCGCCGCCCGGGCGTCCGCCAGCGCCTCGTCCCAGGCCTGCCGGTCCGCCGCGACCGTCGGGTCGTCGTCCCCGCTCGCGGTCCCGCGGTACCAGGCCCGCAGCCGCCGCTCCTCGTCCGGATCCCAGGTGCCCTCGGGCAGCGCCCGCACGTCCTCGAGCAGCTCCTCCACCAGGTCGTAGGGCCCCGGGCCGCTCAGCAGGTCGTCGGCCCTCGCCAGGCTCGCCTCGGCCAGCTCCGTCGCCCGCAGCCGCACCTCGTCGCGCAGCTGCTCGGCCTGCCGGATCAGCTCTTCCCCCGCGTCGCTGACCACCAGGTCGGCGCACAGCTCGTCCGCCAGCGTCAGCTCTCCGCGCTGCAGGGCGTCCCGGGCGTCGGCCAGCGCCGCCGCCTCGGGTCCCAGGATGAGCTCCCGGGCCGCCGACAGGCCGGACGTCGCCTCCGACACCAGCCGGTCCTCCATCCCCACCGACTGCACGATCACCTCGAACTGCTCCTCGGCGAGCACCCCGTCCCCCGACTCCAGGGCCCAGGTGCCGAGCACCAGCCGCAGCGACATCGAGTCGATGCCCACCTCCTGTAGCGCGTCGAGCACCGCGTAGCCCTCGGCCAGCGCGCCGAGCAGGTCCCCCTCGTCGTGCAGCTGCACCGCCAGCCCCAGGTCGGGCAGCGGAGGCGGCTCGTCGGCGTCGGGGTCGAGGTCGTCGGGGTCGAGCGTCGAGCCGTCGTCGCTCGCCGACGCGGCCCGGAGCAACGCCCGGAGGCGCACCACTTCGGCGTCCAGGCGCTCGATCTCCGCCTCCCGGGCGGCCAGCTCGGCCGTCAGCTCGGCCTGCTGTCCGCCGGAGGTGCCGGTGCCGCCGTCGCGCGGGCAGCCCGTCAGCGCCAGCAGCAGCAGGGCGACGAGGGCGGGTCGAAGGGCGTGTTTCATGGCTCGTTCTCGGTGGGGCGGAACGGTTCGAAGGCGCGCTCGTCCCGGCGGCGGTAGACCACCGTCGTGCCGTCCTCCCCCGGCTCGTCCAGGGTGGGCGGCAGACCCGTGCGCAGGTCCACCGTAACCGGCACCTGCTCGTCCAGCCAGCCCAGGGGCAGCGTGCGACCACCGGAGAACGCCAGCTCCGCGAGGTCGATGTGATCTCCGTCATCGTCCGCCGCCGAGGCCGACCGGGCGACCTCGATCCAGACCGGCAGGCTGCCGGACGCTCCCTGGATCCGGATCCCCCCGCGCTTCATTTCGCGGTTGTCGTCGTAGCCGACGTACGTCGCGATCACGACCGGGTGCTCCCAGGTCAGCGTGTCCCCGCCGGGGGCCAGCCCCGGCACCGCGCCGACGAACGCCGAGTTCTTGTAGCTGTTGGTCGTGCCCGTCTTGCCGAGCAGCGGCGTGCGCGCGTCGCTCGACTGCAGCCGCGCTACGCGCTCCGGGTCCGTCGCCCCGGGCCGCACCTTGCCCTCGGCCCGGCGCCCCGTGCCGTGCGCCACGGTCGTGCGCAGCATCGCCGCGAGGTCCGCCCCGACCACCCGCTCCTGCATCTCCTCGTCCGACCGCGCCGCGCTGTACAGCACCCGGCCGTCGCGCATGGCGATGCTCCGGATCAGCCCCACCTCGGGGAACGCCTCGGCCCGGCGGGCGTCGTAGGGCTCCAGCTTGACGGTCTCGTGCTCCCGGGCGACCGCCTGCAGCGTCGCGTCGGTCGCGAGCGCGTCCGGGTGGAACCGGTGGGTGCGGCCCGTCAGCATCGCTCCGTACAGCTGCGCCGCCTCCAGCAGCGTGATGTCCGAGGAGCCCAGGGGCATCGAGAGCACCGGGTCGATCGGTGACCGCACCCCCGCCCGGCGCGCCAGGGCGGCCATGTAGCGCAGCCCGATCAGCGTCCGGAAGTCCCGGCAGAGCGTCAGCAGCTCGAACGAGTAGAGGTCCAGGTCGCCGCCGAGCGCCGAACGGGCCGCCGTGACCGCCGCCCGGACCTCCCGGACGAAGTGCGGCGTGAGCTGACCCTCGAGCACGACGACGCCGGGATCCAGCAGCGTGATCACGGCGAACGAGCGCGGGGCCACCGTCTCCTCTTCGTCTTCCTCTTCGTCTTCTTCGACCTCTTCGTCGGTGGGCGACGGCGGGTCGTCGGGGTCCGGCGCGAACATGCGGTCGACGTCGTCGGGCGCCTCGGTCTCGTCGGGCGTGCCGTCGGGCTCCCCCGGCTCGAGCGGATCGAGCCGCTCCAGCGGCTCCAGCGGCTCCGGCTCCACCGGCGCGAGCAGATCGCCCCATCGCTCGACCGTCAGCGCCTCGTACCCCGCGGGCACCCGGTCGCCGAAGCTCAGGGGACCCGGCCCCGCCGACGGGGCGGACCAGCCGGCGAGGTCCAGCTCGCCGATCCGCTCGCCCTCGGCGACCCGGTCGAGCAGCCGCTGCCGGGCCTCCACGAAGCGCTCGGTGAGCTCCTCCTGGCGCAGGAGGCTGCGGGAGAGCGCGACGATCCGGGCGTCCTTCTCGCGCGCCGTGAGCCCGTCGTCGGACCGCACCTCGTCCAGCTCGGCCGCGAAGCCGAGGCCGTAGTGCATCGACGCCAGGGCGTCCGCCTCCGCGTCCCGACCGTCGAACTGCAGGTCCACCAGCAGGTCCTCGCGCACCCGGTCGAACAAGCCCTCGTCCAGCTTGCGGGAGGTCGGGATGATGCCCGCCTCCTGCACCCGGGTGACCCACTCCGAGCCCCCCTCCCCCGTCCTGGGGACGAGGTCGACCTGAGCCGCCACCTGGCGCAGCTGCTCCGGGTTGAGCCGGTCGGTCAGGTGATAGAGCAGCCAGATCGACGCCAGGTTCTCCGACTTCGTGGCCGCCCAGGCGATGGAGACCGACTCGGGCGCCCCCCGGTGGTCGGGGCGTGGGTAGTAGAAGGTGCCCTGGTAGGGGAAGACCGCCCGCCGGTTGTCGAGGGGGTCGGTCGACGACCAGCGCAGCTGCAGGGCCGCGTCGAAGAGCAGCGGCTTCCAGGTCGAGCCGAGCTGGCGGCGAGCCTGCGTCGCGCGGTTGAAGTCGCTGTTGGACGAGCCGCCGACCATCGCCCGGATCTCACCCCCTTCGAGCACGACGACGGCGCCCTGGAGCTCCGCGTCGTACTCCCAGTCGAGGAGCGGGGTGCCGTCCTCGGCGTGACCCCGCAGCGACACCCGCACCGAGCGGCCGATCTGGCCCGTCAGCTCCTCGAGCAGGGCCTTCGTCTCCTTGCGGCTGGCCTCGGCCCAGGTGTTCCGGTCCTCCGCCCGCTCGGCCAGCGTCGCCAGCCGGGTGCAGGCGTCCGCGTCGAGGAGCCCCACCACGCCGCCGAGGTCGACCGTCGCGGTGCGGTCGTCGGGCGTCACGGTCAACAGGTTCCCCTTGAAGAACGCGCCTCGCTTCAGCTGATCCTCATCCAGCGGGCGCAGGTCCACCGGCTCCCCGAACAGGGCGGACAGCTCCGGCGCCTCCAGCAGGAAGCCGACGTCGGTCAAGTGGTGACGCAGCGCGTAGGACGCCCCCCGCTGGATGTCGGGATCCAGGGTGGTCGTCAACTGCAGCGCCGATGTGCCCAGGTCGCCCACCCCGTGCTCGGACAGCAGCGACTGGAACGACGGGCGGGTCAGCTCGCGCTCCACCTCGTCCAGCACCACGGAGCGGCTGTAGCGGAAGTGGCCGCGCTCGAAGCTGATCTCGTCCGCCACCGCTGCGGCGTGCTCCTCCGCCGTGATCGAGCCTTCGTCCAGCATGCGGTCGAGCACGTAGTCGGTGCGCTCCCGGGCCGCGAGCAGGGCGCGCTGCTGCCGCTCCTCCCCGGGGACCCACGGGTTGTAGCGGTTGGGCGACTTGACGACGCCGGCGAGGAACGCGCACTCGGTCAACTCCAGCTGCGACATGTCTTCGACGTCGAAGAAGAACTTCGCCGCGATGGCGAGGCCCCGCCCGTTGCCGTTGACGTAGAACTGGTTGCTGTAGAACTCGAGGATCCGCTCCTTGCTGTAGGCGCGCTCCAGCCGCAGCGCGTTGGCCAGCTCTCGGAGCTTCTCGCGGTAGGTGCGACCGCGGCGCTCGAACAGGTTCTTCGCGGTCTGCTGCGTGAGCGTGGAGCCGCCCTCCACCACGCGACCCGCCCGCAGGTTGACGATGAACGCCCGGGTGATGCCTCGGGCCGAGAAGCCGGGGTGCTCCCAGTAGTCCTGGTCCTCCGCCGCGACGAGGGCGTCGACGAAGCACCGGGGGATCGAGTCGAACGGCAGGTACTGGCGGTGCTCCTCGGCGAAGAAGACGCCCAGCTTGGTCCCGCCGTCGTCGTAGTAGACCGGCGCCTCGACGCTGATCAGCGACTGGATGTGGTCCTCGGTCAGGTGGTCGCCCGGGTTCTTGACGACGTACCACCAGTACATCACCGCCAGCACGGCGAGCCCCAGCACGCCGAGCGCCGCCGTGAGCTTCAAGAGCCGCACCAGCCAGCGCTTGAAGAACCCCCGCCGGCGCGGCGGGGGCCGCTCGTCGGTGTGGCCCTCCCCGCTCGGGGCGACCAGCGCCGGGTCGACGCTCATCCGCCGGGTCGGCCCGTCAGACACCGGCGCTCCGGCCCGTCGCGACCCCGGTCAGCAGCGCCTCCCAGCGCTCGACCGCGATGCTGTCGCCGCACACCTCGGCCGTCGCCCGGGCCGCCGCCCGACGCTCCTGCAGGCCGGCGGTGTCCAGGAAGGCGCGCAGCCCGTCGGTCACCGCCGCGACGTCGTCGGGATCCTCGACGATCCGGACCGCGGAGCAGCCGTCCATCACCTCGGTCGCCCCGTTGCACCGGGTAGTGACCACCGACAGCCCGCTGGCGAGCGCCTCGAGCGTGGCGTTGGCGAACGGGTCGTGCCGGGTCGGCATCACGAACACGTCCGCCGCAGCGTAGGCCCGCTCGGGGGCGTCGTGGTGACGCAGGAAGGTGACGCAGTCCCGGATGCCCAACTCCTCGGCGAGCGCCTCGAACGCGGGGCGCCGTCGGTCTCCCCCCACGACGAGCAGACGCAGGTCGCCCGCCGCATCTTCGCGGCGAAGCTCGGCGGTGGCTCGCAGCACGACGTCCAGCCCCTTTCTGTGGAAGTCGCTTCCCACGAACAGCAACACCAGCTCCTCGGGGCGAAGTCCCAGGCGCTGCCGTTCTTCCTCGAAGAACAGCTGTCGGGTGCGCGGGTGGAACCGGTCGACGTCGACCCCGTTGTGCACCACCTGGACCGACTCCGCGTCGGCCCCGTAGGCGGCGATGAGGTCGGCGCGTGCCGTCTGGGAGGGCACGACGACCAGCCCCGCGCCCCGCAGCGCGCGCCGCTCGTGCCACAGCCGGAACCGGTGGCCCAGCCAGCTGAACCGGGCCTGCCGCGCGGTGGCGTGCTCGGACGAAGCGAGCGCGATCTCGTGCCACCGACGATGGCACCCCCCGCCCGCCCGGTAGATGTCGAGCGGGCCGGTCCGGCCCAGGTGCAGGACCGCGTCGAACCGCTTGCGGCGAACGCGCAGCGCGGCGAGCAGCCAGAGCCCGATCGTGCCGAGCCAGGCCGGCCCGAGGCGCACGAACCGGGCGATCCGGGTGCGCGCGAACCGCGGGTCGACCGTCGACGCGTAGACCACGATCTCGTGCTCCCGCTCCGCGAGGCGCCGCGTCAGGCTCTCCAGGAAGCGCTCGGTGCCTCCGTCGACGCCGAAGCGGCGGTGAACGAACGCGAGCTTCATCGGGCGATCTCCCGGGCCCGCCGGTACTTGAGGGACGCGCCCGCGGCGCCCACGCGCGCGACGGTCCAGCCCCGCCGGCCGTCGAGCCAGCAACGCCCCACCGTCGCCTTGCGCAGCAGGTGCGCGACGCCGTGCAGGGCCGGGGTCAGCGCGCCGGGCCGGCCCGACGCGGCGATGGTGTGGGCGGCCCGCTCGGCGTGCGACACGGTCGCGCGGCGGTAGGCGGCCGTCGTCCGCTCGGGGTCGTGGTGCAGGTGCCCCGCGAGGTCGCCCACGGCGCCGTCGACGAGGACCCGATCGTGGGGCTCCCGGCCGCCCCCGCGGGCGGCGCGCCGATCGAACAGGCGGACCCGGCGATCCGGGTACCAGCCCGACGCCCGCAGCGGGCGGCCGTCCAGGTAGTTGAGGCGGGCGACCCGCCAGGCGACCGGGCCGGCGCCGAGCCGGGCCGATCGGACCGCGGCGCCGAGCACCTCGTCCAGCCGCTCGTCGGCGTCCAGGCCGAACACGAGGTCGTGGGTCGCCGCGTCGGTCGCCGCCTGCTTGCTGGTCACGAAGCCGTCGAAGGCACGATCGACCACGCGGGCCCCGAGGTCGGCCGACAAGCCGGCGGTGCGGTCGCGAGAGCCGCCATCGACGACGAGCACTTCGTCGACCCAGGGCAGCACGGATCGAATGGCGCCGCCGATCCGGTGCTCTTCATCCTGGGCGACGATGACGGCTGAGATCGAGGTCATGCGGCGGGCGGGGATCCAAACGGACCCTCATGATTATGAGGCCCCAGGAGCGGGGAGGCCTGGAGGGCCGAGGTCAAGGACCGAAAAGGGAGCGGGGCCTGCCCCCCGTGACCGATGAGGGACGCGGAGATCGGGTCTCCAGACCCGCGCGGAGGGCCTTGGTATTGTGAGGGGCCGTTTAGCACGGCCCGCCCTCCCGAGGGGGCCTTGACTCGGCTGCTTCGCTGCATATGATTCGCGCCCCGGTGGCGACGTAGCCAAGTGGTAAGGCAACGGATTGCAAATCCGTCATTCACCGGTTCGAATCCGGTCGTCGCCTCCAACTCCCCCTCCTCCGGCCGATGGGGCCTCTCCCCATCCCTCCTGCGGTGCCCTTGCACGGCGCGCCCCGGTCCTTACACTGACCGACACCCCGAGTTCGGACAAACGGCCGAACCCGGCGTAGACGCTGCAGAATCCCGCCGGAGCCGGAATCGATGCCCGAAGCCACAACGCACGAGAGCGAGCTCGTTGAGCAGCTCCTCAACAGCCGCCTGCTGCAGACCGAGTGGGTCCTGTACTTCCTGCTCGGCGTGTTCGCCGCCGCGCTGGTCGTCGTCGCCTGGAAGGTCGTCTACTTCGTGCTCAACGCGATGCGCGCGGCGGAGGTTCGCGCGAAGGTCGCGACCCTGGTCGGCGGCGGTGAGGTCGAGGCGTTCCGCGCCGAACTCGGCGACCTGAAGGGCGTCGAAGCGACCGTCATGCAGCACGCGCTGCGGTACGTCGACAACGGGGCCGACGTCGTCGAGCAGCAGATGGACGTCGCGCTCGCCAAGGGCAAGCAGCGGATGGAGATCGGCCTGACCTTCCTCGGCACCGTCGGCGCCAACGCGCCGTTCGTGGGCCTGTACGGAACGGTCGGCGGCATCGTCAAGGCGTTCCGCGACCTGTCGGAGTCGGCCGAAGCGGCGGGCGTCTCGGCCGTCATCGCCGGCATCGCCGAAGCGCTGGTCGCCACCGCGGTCGGGCTGCTGGTCGCCATCCCGGCGGTCGTCGCGTTCAACTACCTGCAGCGCCAGGTCAAGAAGTCGGTGAGCAGCAGCAACGCGCTCAACCAGCAGGTCCTGTTCCGCCTGCGAGCCGGGCAGGACTGATGGCGGTCGACCTCGGCGGCGAAGACGATGGGATCATCGCTGGCATCAACATCACACCGATGGTGGACATCATGCTCGTGCTGCTGATCATCTTCATGCTCACGGCGTCGGTCATCGAGGACAAGTCGATCAAGGTCGAGCTGCCCCAGGCGGCGACCGCGTCCAAGACCGAGGAGTCGGTCCTCGGCATCACCATCGACGCCGACGAGAAGATGTACCTGAACGGCCTCCCGGTCGACGAAGCAGGCCTGCGGTCCACCATCCGCGCCGAAGCGGCGTCCAACGACGAGGTCCAGGCGGTCATCTCCGCGGACCTCTCGGTGCAATACGGAGTCGTCGTAGGTGTCATCGACATGGCGAAGCAGGAAGGGGTCACCAGCTACGCGCTGAACACCGACCCCGCTTCCGCCCGCCTGGGGCTCGAACCCCCGGGCTCAGAGGGAGAGGGCGACTGAGCACGTGGAGTCGGGACGGCACCTGAGGATCATCGACGGGGGGGCGGCGGCCGAGCAGCTGCCCGGCGACTCGTCCTCGTCCCCGGAGCCCCCCCGGCGCGCGTTCGTCCCCGTCGAGCTCCCCCCCGACGAGCCGTTCTTCGACCGCACGATGCTGATCGGGCTGCTGCTCGCGCTGCTCGTCGGCACCCCCGCGGCGTACTGGGGGCTGCAGGCCGCCGGCGTCGACGTGGAGGCGATGGTCGACAAGATCGTCGAGGTCGAGATCTTCGAGGACGAGACCCCGGAGCCCACGCCCGAGCCGACCCCGGAGCCCACGCCCGAGCCGACCCCGCGGGTCGTCGACATGGAGCAGCCGACGATGCTGCCGACCGACGTGGCGGCCGCCGACACCCCGCCCGAGGAGTCCAAGCCGGTCTTCGGGCTGACCATGGAGTCGACGGTCGACAGCAACACGAGCGGGATGAGCGTCGCGGTCGGCAACAACCTCATGCAGGAGCCGGACGAGGAGTTCGTGCCCCCCGAGGACGTCAAGCCGCTGCGCGAGGTGAGCTTCGCCCGGCTCGAAGAGCCCCCCGCCATCGTCAAGGACTTCCGAGCCGAGTACCCTGCAGGACCCAAGGCCGAAGGGATCCAGGGCACGGTGATGTTGAAGCTCACGATCAGCGAGACGGGCGCGGTGACCGAGGCCCGGGTCGTGCGTGGGATCCACCCCGAGCTCGACGCCGCCGCCAAGGCGGCCGCCTTCCGGTTCAAGTTCCGACCGGGCAAGTCCGGCGGAGAGCCCGTCATCACCAAGGGGTACGTCTACCGGTACACCTGGGTGATCACCGAGTGAGATGACGCCCGGCTGGCTGAGGTGGTTCCTCGTCGGCCTCGGGCTGCTGCTCGTCGTGCCCGCCCTCGCCCAGCCGGGGGATGACGACGACTCCGCGGGCGATGACGACGACTCC
>CAYQEG010000062.1:9894-17289 GCA_964416435.1 uncultured Rickettsiales bacterium | reverse complement strand
GGCGGGCTGGGCCCCCCCCCGGGGGGCTACCCCCCCCCCGCGGGGGGCCCCCCCCACGACGCCGCCGCGGACGACGACGACTCCGCGGAGCCGGCCGAAGCCCCCCCTCCCCAGCCCGACCAACCCCAGCCGGCCGCCTTCGCCCTCCCCGACCTGCTCGACGGCCCCGACCCCGTCTACCCCCAGGCCGCCCTGGACGGCGCGGTGGAGGGCTACGTGGTGCTCGAGCTCGGGCTCGACGCCAACGGGGTGCCGACGGACGTGGTGGTGGTCCGGAGCGTCGACGACGCCCTCGGGGAGGCCGCCGTCGCGGCGACCCGGGACGCGATCTTCGACGATCCCGGCCTCCTCGACGACGGCCCCGGCGGCCTCCCCCAGGAGCTCCGACGCTACTTCCGCGTCGTGCGCTTCGTGCTCCCCGACGAGTACCGCCCCCCTCCGCCGGAGGTCGACCCCGACACCCCCGAGCCGGAGATGGCGGACGAGCTGACGTCGCTGCCGATGCTGACGTCGGAGGTGGGCGCCGCCTACCCTGAGGCGGCGCGGGAGGCGGGCACCCAGGGCACCGTCACGATGGAGCTGGAGGTCGACGACGCGGGCGTGCTGACGGCCGTCCGGCTGTTGAGCGCCGAGCCGGCCGGCTGGGGCTTCGAGCTGGCCGCGATGCGCGCGGTCTGGCAGTTCACCTTCGAGCCCGCCTACGCCGGCGAGGTCCCGGTGCCGGTCCGCATCACCTACACCTACGGGTTCACGCTCAAGGAGGAGGTGGTCATCGAGGAGGCGGACACGCCGCGCGCGGGCGACGCCATCGACCCCGATGGCCCCGTCAACCTGTCCGGCTACGTCCGGGAGGCGGGCACCCGCAAGGCGCTGGCCGACGTCGACGTGTTCATCGAGGACCTCCAGCACGGCACGCTGACGGACGACCTCGGCTACTTCGAGTTCCACGGCATCCCCGCGGGGGTCTACCGCGTGCTCGTCGCCTCCCCCGGCTACGACAAGTTCGAGACCGAGGAGGAGGTCCTCGTCGGCAGCGCGACGGAGGTCGTCTACTTCCTCAAGGAGTCGGCGTTCGGCGTGCCCGAGACGATCGTGCGCGGCGAGCGCGACAAGAAGGAGGTCACCCGGCGGACGATCCAGATCGAGACGATCGAGAAGATCCCCGGCACCTTCGGCGACCCCGTCAAGGTCGTGCAGAACCTGCCGGGCGTGTCCCGCAGCCCGTTCGACTTCGGCCTGCTGCTGGTGCGCGGCTCGGGGCCCGAGGACAGCGGCGCCCACATCGACGGCATCCGGGTGCCGCAGCTGTTCCACTTCGGCGGCTTCCGATCGATCGTCACCCCGATCCTGCTCGACTCCATCGACTTCTACCCCGGCGGCTACGGCCCCGCGTACGGCCGGCTGACCGGCGGCATCCTCGACGTGCGGACCCGGACCGAGTACGAGGACGTCTTCCACGGGATGATCCAGGCCGACCTGCTGGACGCCGCCGCCGCGGTCACCGGGCCGATCCGCCGCAAGGGGGAGCGCTACCCGATCGGCGGCTTCGTGGTGTCCGCCCGCCGCAGCTACCTGGACATCGTGCTGCCCGCCCTGGCCCCCAGCCAGGTCGACCTGAGCCGCACGATCTTCCCCCAGTGGACCGACGTGCAGGGGAAGATCACGCTCCGGCCGAACCCCCAGCACACCGTCTCCGCCCTCGCCTACTGGTCCCAGGACCGGGCCGGCACGCGGGTGGAGGACCCGGCGTCGGCGTCCGTCGAGTCGAGCCAGGGCGACATCATCTTCAAGAACGACTTCTGGCGGGCCAACATCGACTGGCAATGGCGCCCGATCGACCGGGTCAGCAACTCGATGGTCTTCGCCGTCGGCCAGGACGTGCAGTTCTTCGGCCTGGGGCAGTTCGCCAACGTCGAGGGGGACGTCTGGTGGATCATGCTGCGCGACGAGCTGATCCTCGACGTCGACAAGCACCTGGAGATCCGGACCGGCGTCGACACGATCGTCAGCCGCTACCACTTCGCGTTCAACTTCTTCGACTTCGACGTCAGCACCTTCGGCGACGACCCCAACGCCGAGCGGGAGGAGCTGGTGCTCGAGGACACCGGCTGGGCGTACGCCCCCGGGCTGTTCGCGGAGGCCCGGGTCAAGCTCGCGGACGACCGGATCCAGCTGACCCCGGGGCTCCGGTTCGACGTCTACTCGGTGCCCGACCAGTTCACGTTCGCGACGCTCGACCCGAGGTTCTCCTTCCGGATCACCCCCGACCCCGGCAAGCGCGTCGAGATCAAGGGCTCGGCGGGGCTGTACCACCAGAACCCCCAGGGCTTCGAGATCCTCGACGAGACCGGCAACACCGAGCTCAAGCCGGAGCTGAGCTACCAGTTCAGCCTGGGCACGGACGTCCGGTTCACCGACTTCCTCAGCCTCGACGTGACGGGCTTCTACAAGCGGCTGACGCGGCTCGTCGTCTTCAACAGCGGCTCGGTGACGGGCGGCGGCAGCGACGCCGCCTGGACCAACAGCGGCGACGGCCACATCTACGGCGCCGAGGTCTTCCTGCGCTGGGAGCAGTTCAAGAACTTCGAGGGCTGGGTCGCCCTGACGCTCCAGCGCAGCCAGCGCCGCGACGGGCCCGACGAGGACCCCTACTGGTACGACTTCGACCAGCCCGTGATCCTCGACGTCGTCGCGTCCTACGACCTGCCGTACGGCTTCCGGATCGGCGCCCGGTGGCGCTACGTGTCGGGCAACCCCGACACCCCGATCCTCGACTCGATCTACGACGCCGACGAGGACAGCTACTTCCCGATCTCCGGCCAGTACAACAGCGATCGGCTCCCGAACTTCCACCAGCTCGACATCCGCGTCGACAAGGACTTCACGTTCCGGCGCTGGAAGCTGACCGTCTACCTGGACGTCATGAACGTCTACAACCGCAAGAACCCCGAGTCGACGATCTACAACTTCGACTACACCGAGAAGACCTTCCTGTTCGGCCTCCCCCTCATCCCCAACCTCGGCGTGAAGGCGCAGTTCTAGCCATGAGACGCCGCCTCCCCCTGCTCCTGCTCGTCCTGGCGCTCCCGACGCTGGCCGGCTGCAACCTGCTCGAGCTGACCCCCACCTCCCGCGTCGTGCGGACCCGGGTGGCCGGGATCGCGGCCGAGCCGGCGGAGATCGCGCTCGGCGAGTCGACCACCCTCACCGCGCTGCTCGTGCACCCCGAGCAGCCGGCCCCCGACCGGGGTCAGCTCTGGTTCGCCTGCGTCGAGGCGGGCGGCGCCACCGGCTGCCTGGGGCTCGACCCGTCGACCTTCACCGGCGGCGGTGACGACGACGACGACGACACGGTCCCGGACGACGTCGACCCACGAGACCTGCAGTTCGGCGTCGGCGAGGAGTTCACCTACACAGCCCACGGCTCGACGATCGAGGAGGCGTGGGCGGCCCTGGAGCCCGAGGAGCGCGTCGAGGGGCTGACCGTCTTCGTCAGCGTCAACTTCGTCGCGGCGAGCAACGAGCGCCTCGAGCAGATGATGTTGGAGCTCGGAGGAGCCCTGCAGTCGGGGGACACCGAGACGGCCGATGCGATCGGGGAACAGCTGCAGGAGCTGCTCGAAGACCCGATCTCGGCCGCCCGCCGGGTCGTCGTCAGCGACAAGACGGCGGACGTGCCGGACGTCATCACCTGCCCCGCGACCGAGCTGCTCCCCAACACCAACCCGATCATCGCCGACGTGCTGCTCCACCTGGACGAAGAGGGGAACGACGTCGGCTTCCCGCTCGGCCCGGTCACCTTCGTCGAGCCGGGCACGGACCTGGTGCTGCGCCCCCTCCTGCGGGAGGACGCCCGCGAGGACTACCTCTACATCAACCGGTTCGACGAGACCGAGTGCCGGTTCGAGACCCCCTACTTCGCGTGGCTGACCAACGGGGACGGGGTCGACTCCGACTACACGTTCGTGGCCGAGGAGGGGGACCTGGACGAGGTCGAGGGGCGGGCCAAGACCAACCACCTGCACCTGCCGCCCGCCGATCGCTTCGGCGACTCGGTCGATCTGTGGCTCGTGGTTCGGGATCGTCGCGGGGGCCTCACCTGGACGCACCGCACCTTCGTGCCGCTGGACGAGTAGCCGTCCCCGCGATCAGTCGGTCTTCTTGCCGACCCGGAAGTTCGTCGACGTCACGGTGCCGAAGTCCTTGCAGCGGGCCTGGGACAGGGGGCGCCCCTCCTCGCAGGAGGTGCCGTAGGCGACGCTGATCCGCAGGATGTTGCCGGACAGGTCGCTGTCCGGGGTGTAGGTCAGGGCGAACGAGCCGGGGTCGACCTTCAGCGCTTCGCCCTCGCTGACGCAGTTCTCCGTCGGCACGCGCACGTACGCGTCATCCACGAACTTCTCGAGCTGGAAGCTGCCGCAGCCGGGCAGCGCGATCGGGGCGCCGGTCTCGTTGACGACGGAGATCTCGATCACGTCGCCAGGCTCGTAGAGCTGGCGGCTCGTCTCGACCTTGACACCGCCGGCGGCGGCCACTCCGGCGAGGAGCAGGACGAGCGCGAGCGACGAAGCGGCGGCGGTTCGGGTCGGGGCCACGGGCGATCTCCGGGCTCCCCGTTCGGGGGGAGCAGCGCGTTGCAATGGTACGGGAACTGAACCCTCGCCGGCAAAGCCGAGCCCGACGGTCGTACTCGCCGCGTGAAGCCCTCGATCCATGGTCCGGAGTCAGCGCCCCAGGTGGCACACGTCGCCTTGACCCGGCACACATCGGTTGGTAGAAATCGCAGCGGTCGAAGACCCGGCGGAGATTTTCCCCTGATTCCAGGGCACTTAGGCCCCAACTCCCACCGGACCGAGACAGCTCCGAAGCCGTGGAGGCTCCACCCGTTGCGCCAGATTCCGACCCGTGCCCTTGCGTCGCTGCTGCCGCTGCTCGCGCTCCTCGTTGTAATGACCGCGCCCGCGACGGCCCATGCAGCCGACGATGACGACGGTCCCTCGGGGACCTCGATCGTGCCCACTCGCGCTCCTACGCCGAAGAAGCTCCTGGTGAGGAACAAGTTCTTCGTCAAGAGCGGCCGCCTCGAGATCACCCCCCGCTTCGGCTACATCAGCAACAACGCGCTGAACTCCGAAGCGATGCTGGGCCTCGGCCTGACGTACCACTTCAGCGAGCGGATCGGCCTCGAGATCGCCGGCGACTACGCGTTCCTGGGGGGCACCGGCAACACGAAGAACCTCGCCCTCGCGGTGCTCCGGCTGCTCGATCCGAGCTTCCGGCTGGAGTCGGTCGACCCGGGCCTCTTCATCACCGCGTCGGCCATCTGGTACCCGATGTACGGCAAGCTGAACCCGTTCAGCTCGGCGGTCATCAACCTCGACTTCTTCTTCGTGCTGGGCCTCGGCTACGGCAACGAGTCGATCGAGATGCTCGCGTACGAGCCCCAGGAGGCGTGTGACAACCCCGGCGAAGGGGTCGGCTGCACCATCGGCACCGAGGGCCAGTCCCTGGGACAGGAGCCGCAGCTGAACCACATGTTCCTGTTCAACTTCGGCTTCGGCGCGAAGGTCTACCTCGCCCGATTCGTGAGCCTGCGGCTCGACGGCCGCCTCTACCTGACCTGGGACAACGTGTTGAACTACGACGACGAGGACAGCGCCGCCCTCAACCGGCGCCTCGGCCCCCTCGCCAACCGCCTCACCTGTGACGACACGACGATCGCGGCCGAAGAGAAGGCCTGCAAGGTCGTCTTCCCCACCAGCTTCGTGCTGAGCGCCGGCCTGAGTTTCTGGGTCCCCGGCGACAAGGCCGCCCGCCGCAACCTCGCGCGGCGCCGGTAGGAGGTTCGTCATGCTTCGCACCACTCTGCTGACCCTGCTGAGCCTCCTGGCCCTGCTCCTCGCCCTGCCCGCCATCGCGGCGCCCGGCGACTCCTCCCCGACGTTCGACGACGACGACGACGACGACGACGACGAGGAAGAGGAAGGCCCCCAGGTCGACGATCCCGAGCCCGAGCCCGAGCCCGAAGCGGACGAAGAGGGCGAGGACGACGAGGAAGAGGATCCCGACGCCCCCGGTGAGGACGACGGTCCGAAGCTGGATCTGCCGGAGCTCGAGGACGAGCCCGAGCCGGAGCCCGAGCCCGAAGAGGAAGAGGAGACCTCCGAGGACCTGGACGACCGCTACCGCGTGGTCGTGCCCGGAAGCGAGGAGGACGAGGAGGACGAAGAGGAGGCCAAGGCCGACCTGGCGGAAGACAAGCGCAAGCGCCGGGGTCTGGTGAAGGTCATCCAGAAGAAGTTCTTCCTCAAGTACCGCCGCGTCGAGCTGACCCCCCAGATTGGCTACATCGGCAACGACCACTTCATCCGCCGGCTCGCGGTGGGCGCCGCCATCGGCTACCACATCAACGAGGTCCTCGAGATCGAGGTCCTCCTCACGTACCTGCCCGATCTCCAGGAGACGGACTACAAGCCGCTGACCAAGCGCTTCCGTAACGAGGAGGAGGTCGTCCCGGACATCTCCCGGGTGACCTTCCTGGGCGTGCTGAACTTCGCCGTGTCGCCCATCTACGGCAAGGTCGAGCTGGGCACCCTGCGGATCATCAACTACGACATCTACGTCGGCGCCGGCGCCGGTCTCGCCTACACCAAGGACGACACCGCGATCATCCGCAGCCCCTGCGACCAGTACACGACGGTCCGGGAGCGCAAGGCGGACACCGCCAACGGCTGCCAGTACGTCGACCAGGCGCACTTCGTCACGAACGCGGGCGGCGGCCTGCGCATCGTCTTCAACGACTGGATCGGGGTCCGCCTCGACGCCCGTCAGTTCACCCACATCGAGCAGGTCTACCGCGAAGGGGACATCGGGCTGGAGATGAAGCAGAACTTCATGATCAGCCTCGGAGCGTCCTTCTTCTTCCCGCCCAAGGCCCGCGCCCTGCCGCTGTAGGTCGAACGAACGTGATCCACCCTTCCAACATCTCCGTACCACCCAGCGCCCACTTGGGGGTTCGATGACCCGCCTGACCACCGCGTTCCTCGCGGCCGTGATGTTCCTGTTGACCGCCGTCCCGGCGTTCGCGCTCACCCTCGACGACGTCAAGGAGATGGTGAAGGTCGGCGTGCCCGACAGCATCATCGTGCAGACGATCGCCAACAGCGAAGAGGTGTTCCACCTCGGCGCACAGGACATCATCGACCTGAAGCAGGCCGGCATCAGCGATGCCGTGATCGAGGCGCTGCAGGCGACCTCGGGCGCCGTGGAGGGCCGCACGACCGAGCCCCGGGAGGACCGCGACGAGGATCGCGATCGGGACCGCGATCGGGACCGCAGCCGCGACGAGGACCGCGACCGGGATCGGGACCGCAGCCGCGACGAGGACCGCGACCG
>CAYQEG010000062.1:0-9794 GCA_964416435.1 uncultured Rickettsiales bacterium | reverse complement strand
GACCGCAGCCGCGACGAGGACCGCGACCGGGACCGGGATCGCGACCGCCGCTCCAGCGACGACCGCCGCCGCAGCGACGACGAGGACGACAGCCTCATCCGCCGCCGTCGCGGCCGGGACGACGACCGCGACGAGGACCGCGACCGCGACCGGAGCCGCAGTCGGGTCAAGCGCACGCCCAAGGAGATCAAGGGCGCGATCGAGTCCTACAAGGAGAAGAAGTACCTGACGGCTTCCCTGAAGCTGTACCGCCTCCTCGAGTCCGGCAAGTACCCGGACCACGAGGCGAAGATGAACTACTACCTCGGCGCCTCGCTCAAGCAGATGGGGCTGCTGCACTCCGCCCAGTACTACTTCCAGAAGGTGGTCAAGGAGGGCCCGGGGTCCGGCTCGCTGTACACCACCGCGCTGGCGAAGATGGTCGAGATCTCGGAGACCACGAAGGACCCGATCTACCTGATCCGGACCATCGACAAGGTCGACCCGGACGACTACCCGGGCAAGGTCAAGGACGACCTCTACTACTACCAGGGCGTCGCCGACTTCAGCCGCGGGGACTACACGCGGGCCAAGCGCTCGTTCAGCAAGCTCGGCAAGAGCAGCGACCACTACATCCAGGCGCGCTACCACATCGGCGTCATCTACAACCTGGAAGACCGACGCAAGGCCGCCATCCGCACCTTCGCCGACATCGTGAAGGGCGACTTCCGGGGCGACCCGGCCGACATCTCGCACATCAAGCAGCTGTCGTACATCAACATGGCGCGCATCCGGTACTCGGTGGAGCAGTTCGAGCGCTCCGCCTCCCTGTACGAGCGCCTCCCGCGCTACCAGACGTACTGGCCGACCGCGCTGTACGAGGCGTCCTGGGCCCACTTCATGGGCGAGAACCGGGAGCACAAGGCGCTGGGTCACCTGCTGACCCTCAACTCGCCCTTCTTCGAGCAGGTGTGGCTGCCCGAGCAGCACATCCTCGAAGCGCTGACCTACTACCGGATCTGCGAGTACAAGGAGGTCACCCGGATCCTCGACGAGTTCAAGGCCGACTACGAGCCGGTCCAGACCACGATCGAGGAGCTGCTGGCGCCCTACACCGCGGGCGAGCGTCCGCTGCGGGACCTGTACCAGCGGCTGTACGGCGTGCGCTCCAAGGAGTACCGGGACCTGCCGGTCGCCGTGTTCGCGCACATCGAGGCCAACCGCGAGTTCGCCGGCCCCCACAACCGCGTGCTCCAGATCGAGTCCGAGCTGGCGCGCATCCGGTCGATCAAGCCCCAGTGGCGTGACGCCGAGGTGGGCAAGGGCATCGAGGAGCTGCTCAAGAAGCAGCGCAAGATCTACATGAAGTTCGCCGGCACGGCCCTCGCCAACGAGCTGGGCACGGTCCGCGACCAGCTGGGGGACCTGATGGGTCAGGAAGCCCTCATCCGGTTCGAGGTCGTCTCCGGTGAGTACGAGAAGTACGCCAAGGCGTTCCGCAACCCGGAGGTCGCCGAGGTGAACGAGAACGTCGAGTTCGACTTCGCGACCAACCCCGACGTCATCTTCTGGCCCTTCAACGACGAGTACTGGCAGGACGAGCTCGGCTACTACGAGCGCGTCGAGGCCGGCGACTGCAAGGAGTAGGCATGCGCTCCCCTCACTCTCGCACGCCCCTGCGGGGCATGCTGTCGTGGCGCGCCCCTGCGGGCCGCGCGTTCCGACTGACTCCCTATCTCCTCGTCGGCGCCCTGGCGCTGGCTCTCGCGGCCCCCGCGGCGGCGCAGACCCGGCGCGAAGAGAAGAAGCGCGAGGTCCTCGACTACAAGGCCTACGAGCGCGAGCGCGACCGCGAGCTGTACGGCGAACTGGCGAACGAGAAGCGCCAGGAGGCGATCGCCCAGCTCAAGGAGATCCTCGCCACGCAGCGTCTGCCGCCGGACACCAAGGCGGAGATGCTCATGCGGCTGGCCGAGCTGTACTTCGAGCAGAGCAAGTACGAGTACAACTCGGAGATGTCGGACTACGACGAGCGGTACGAAGAGTGGTTCAACATGCCCGAGGCGCAGCAGAAGAAGACGCCCGAGCCGAAGATCGTGACCACCCGGTCGACCGCGTTCACCAAGAAGGCGATCGAGAACTACCGGAACATCCTGCAGAACTACCCGAGCTACCCCCGGGTGGACGAGGCCCTCTTCTTCCTCGCGTTCATGCTGAACGACGTGGGCGAGGAGAAGGACGCCCTCGACATGTACAACAAGCTGGTCAAGACGTACCCGGACAGTGACTTCGTCCCGGACGCCTACAACGCGATCGGCGAGTACTACTTCAACAACAACAACGCCTACAAGGCGCTGCAGGCGTACAAGCGCGCGGCCGCCTACAAGGACAGCAAGATCTACACCTTCGCCCTCTACAAGATGGGCTGGTGCTACTACAACGTCGGCGAGTTCGGCACCGCGATCGACACCATGAAGGAGCTGGTCGCCGAGACCGACCGGCGCATGCGCGAGAGCGGCGAGCAGGTCGGCATCTCCCTCAAGGAAGAGGCGCTGCGCGACCTGGTGCTCTTCTTCTCCGAGGAGGGCGACCTCGAGGCGGCCAAGGAGTACTTCACCCGCTACGGCGAGAAGCGCTACTACCGCAAGATGCTCCGCCGACTGGGCGACATCTACATCGACCAGGGCAAGAACGAGCTGGCCATCCAGACGTACCGCGAGCTCATCGCGGACGACCCCTTCGCGTCGGACAACCCGGCGAACCAGCACGAGATCATCCAGGCCTACTGGAAGCGTGACGAGTTCGACGAGGCCAACGAGGAGATCAACAAGCTGGTCGACCTGTACGGCCGCGAGTCCCGCTGGAACAACGAGAACGCCGACAACAAGGAGGCCCTCAAGGAGGCCGAGCGGCTGATCGAGAAGAACCTGCGCAACGTCGCCATCGACAGCCACCAGCAGGCGCTCAAGCGGCGCTCCGCCAAGCTGCTGCTCCTCGCCGAGGAGAACTACGCGCGGTACCTCGACTACTTCCCCACCGGCTACAAGTCGTACGAGATGCGGTACTGGTACGCGGAGACGCTGTACAAGCTCAAGAAGTACGACGTCGCCACCGAGCAGTACGAGCTGACCGTCGCGGCCGACCCCAAGGGCAAGTTCCTGAAGGACGCCGCGAGCAACGCGATCTTCTCGATCGACGAGTACCTCAAGCCGATCAAGTCCCGGCTCGACAAGGAAGCCGAGAAGAAGGTCCGCGAGCTCAAGCGCACCGGCGAGGGCACCGCCCGCTACGCCGAGGTCGAGCTGCACCCCTGGGAGGACCGCCTGGTCAAGGCGTGCGACACGTACGCCGAGGCGCTGCCGGACGACGAGAAGACGCTGCGGTTCCTGTACAAGGCCGCGCTGCTGCTGCACGACCGCAACCACTTCAACGACAGCAACGAGCGGTTCCTCGTGATCATCCGCGCCGAGCCCCGCTCCGGCATGGCCGAGCACGGCGTGCACACGATCCTCGCCAGCTACGAGCAGATCGAGAACTGGGACGGCCTCAACGCCGCGGCCCGCGAGTTCTACGCCAACGACGAGATCGGCAAGACGGCGAAGTTCAAGGGCGAGCTGAAGAACATCTTCCAGCGCGCCACCTTCAAGATCGCCGAGGGCCACGCCGCGGGTGAGAAGTTCCCCGAGGCGGCCCGTGCCTTCGACGACTTCTTCCGGGAGTTCGGCGACAGCGACGTGCGTGACATCGCGCTGTACAACGCGTCCTTCTACTACGGTCGCGCGGGCGACCGCGGCAAGATGCTGGAGCTGCGGCACGAGTTCGTGGAGAGCTTCCCCGACCCGATCGGCAAGGACGCCAAGAGCGCCCAGCTGTACGAGAAGAGCCTGAGCCTGCTCGGCGAGCACTACCAGTCCATCGCCGCCTACGACCAGGCCGCCCACTACTTCACGCTGCTCGCGGACAAGGACCCGAAGTTCGAGATCGAGGGCTTCGTCACCGCCAAGGACGCGCTGTACAACGCCGCGCTGTTCAAGGAGGCGCTGGGCGACACCGACGGCGCGGTCACCGACTTCCGCACCTACCTCAAGCGGGACGACGTCGACGCCGCGGACAAGCTGACGACCCGCATGCGGATCGCCTACCTGCTCAAGAACACCGGCAACCGCGACGCCGCGATGGCCGAGTTCAAGAGCATCTTCAGCGACAAGGACCTGCAGGCGACCGCCTTCGACCAGGTGATGGAGTCCCACGTCATGTACGGCCGGCTCCTCGGGGAGAAGGACCGCAAGAAGATGCTGGACCACTACAAGAGCGCGTTCCGCATGTTCGAGAGCAAGAAGAGCGGCCTCGACGACACCGCCAAGGCGCGGGTGTGGGCCGCCGAGATGCAGTTCGAGCTGCTCGAGCCCGAGTGGGCCGAGTACGAGAAGATCGAGATGCCCGAGGACACGAAGAAGGCCAAGAAGGCGCTCGAAGGCAAGTCCGCCGGGCTCGCCGAGCTGGAGCGCAGCTACGTCGAGGTCCTGGAGCTCAAGCAGGGCGAGTGGGGCATCGCCGCCCTGTACCGGATCGGCACGCTGTACGGCGACTTCGCGGACGCGCTGACCAACGCGCCGTGCCCGCCCAAGCTCGATGAGGACCAGTGCCTGATCTACAAGTTCGGCCTCGAAGACAAGGCGTACCCGCTGATCGACAAGGCGGTGGAGGCGTTCACGAGCGCCCGCGGCAAGTCGTACGAGCTGGGCCTGTACACCGAGTACACCCGCCTCGCCCTGGAGGAGCTCAGCCGGCTGCGGCCCGAGGAGTACCCCGCCAGCGCGGAGACGGTGCCCGAGCCGGACTACACGTCCAACCCCTACTCCACCGTCGACTTCGTCGAGTAGAGGGAGAGAGCACGATGAACACCTTCAAGTACTTCCTCCCGCGAGCCGCGCTCATCGCTGGCATCTACGCGCTGGTCCTCCCGCTGGCCGGCAACACCGGCTGCGCCACCGGCGGCGGCGGCCGCGGCAACAGCGACGAGCCACCCGATCCGGGCGAGATCTTCGAAGCCGGCGCCACGCTGCTGGCCGAGGGCCGAGAGGCCGGCAAGATCGACTACAAGCGGATCTACGAGAAGTTCCGCGAGGCCTGCGAGCTCGGGCTCAGCGCCGAGGTCAACAGCCCCCACGTCAAGGCCTGCTACAACGCCGGCGTGTCCGCCGACAAGCTCGGCCGACCGGACGACGCGGCGCGTCACTACCGGCAGACCCTGGACATCGACCCGGGCTTCAAGCCGGCCGTGCAGAACCTGACGGTTTCGCTGATGGCCGCCGGCAAGGCGGGCGACGCCCTGCCGATCTACGAGGAGTACCTCGCCAAGAACCCGGGCGACGCGGAGATGACCAACAACTACGCCGGCGCCCTGGGCGAGGCGGGGATGTACGACAAGGGCGTCGAGGTCATCGAGAAGCTGCTGTTCGAGGATCCGAAGAACACCCGCGCCTACAAGGTGCTGGCGCGCATCTACTTCCTCGCGGGCAACTACCGCATGAGCCAGATGGCGTCCGCCAACGCGCTCAAGCTCGACCCCGAAGACGCGGACATCCACAACAACATCGGCCTCACCTTCATGCAGGAGGACAAGGAGGCCGAGGCCGTGGTGGCGTTCAAGGAGGCCCTCAAGCTCGACCCCGAGAACCTCGAGGCGAACATGAACCTCGGGCTCATCGCGGTCGGCTCGGCCGACTACCAGCTGGCGGCCCAGAGCTTCCAGACCGTGCTCGAGCAGTTCCCCGGCAACCACGAGGCCCGTATCGGCCTGGCGGTCGCCTACCGCGGGGCGCTCGAGTTCGAGACGGCGATCGAGCAGTACGACCAGATCCTCGAGACCGACAAGTGCCACGAGCTGGCCCTGAAGAACCGCGCCATCGTGCAGCACAAGTTCATCGCGGGCAGCGCCGGCGAGATCAACGCCACCAAGAAGGAGCTGGAGAAGGCCGGCAAGTACTACAAGGCCCTCCAGGACTGCCACCCCGACTCCGACGCCGCCTCCGACGGCCTGGCCGCGGTCACCGCCGAGGTCGAAGAGAAGGAAGCCGAGCTCCGCGAGATCGAGGAGCTCGAGCGCCAGATGAAGGAGCTCGAGGAGAAGGCCAAGGTCCGCGCCGAAGAGCTGAAGGTCGCCATCGACCGCTCGATCAAGGTGTTCGAGAAGTACGCCGAGGTCGAGCAGGACCCGTCCTGGGCCGAGGTCTTCGTGATGCAGGTCGAGGCCACGCAGTTCGCCATCGAGGCGGAGGACTTCTTCTTCATGGAGGAGCAGGGCGCGTACCTGGACGAGTTCATGGTGATGTACTTCCAGGACGCGCTCGGGCTGCCCGCCGACGAGTGGACCTCCGGTGAGCCGATCGTGATGCCCGAGCCCGAGGGTGGCGAAGGCGCCGAGGGTGGCGAAGGCGTCGAGGGCGCCGACGGCGCGCCGGAGGGTGGCGAGGCCGCTCCCGAGGGCGACGCCGCCGAGGGTGACGCCGCTCCCGAGGGTGACGCCGCTCCCGAGGGCGACGAGGCCGCTCCCGAAGAGGAGGCTCCCGCCGCCGAAGAGGCTCCCGCCGAGGGCTCCGAGGCTCCCGCCGAGGAGGCCCCGGAGTAGGAGCCGTCACACGATCGCAATGACTTTTGTCCCGCATTCTGCTACGACACCGGCTGCAAAGTTGCCGATCCCGCGCCCCGAGGAATGACACTATGCGCCGGACCTTCGCCGTGCTCCTCTCTCTGCTCTTCTCCCTGGCCCTGGTCACCCCTGTGGTGGCCCAGGACGAGGAGAGTGAGGCAGACGTTCGCTACAAGAAGAAGACGGAGATCGACTTCGAAGACGTCTCCGTCGACGGCGAACTCAAGAAGCCCCACGGGGCCTACCTGCTCGACAAGCGCCAGTCCTCCTTCAACCCGTTGATTCGGCTGAAGGAGAACTTCAACGAGGAGATGCTCGACTCGGTCAACCAGATCCGTTGACCTTCCTGTCGGGCGTGAGTCCGACGCATGGCTGCTTTTAAGACCGAGGACTCCCACACCCTGCGGCCGATCCCCTGGCCGGGTGGATCACGCAGCGGGTGGCCTCCGATGAATCACCTCGCGGGGCCACGAACTCCCGTCGTCAAGACTGAGGACACCTAGACAATGGCTGATCAGGACACCCCCCTGACCCTCGCCTTCACCATCACGGTCGGCGACCAGGACTGCGGAACCCAGGAGTTCGAGCAGGAGATGGTCACCATCGGCAAGGGCGCCGCTGCCGTCCTGCAGATCGAAGACCCGGCCCTCGCCGATCTGCACGCCGCCGTCCAGCTGGGCGACGATGACTCGGTCACGTTGCTCGATCTGGGCAGCGAGTCCGGCACGCTGCTCAACGGCAACCCCATCAACAACGAAGCCGTCAAGGACGGCGACGAGATCCGCCTCGGCGGCACCGTGCTCGTCCTCGGCGTGAAGCGGCCCGTCGAAGAGGTCGCCGAGGAAGAGACCGACGAGGTCGACACGGACGACCAGACCGAAGCCGTGGCGGCCGCGATGGCGGCCCACGAGGCGTCGGCAGAAGAGGAGCTCCACGACGCCGAAGACGTCATGGACTTCGTGCTCCGCTCCGGCAAGTCCGACTCCGACCTGTCGATCGACCGCAAGGCCCCCAAGATCCTCGAGGTGGCCGAGATCTGGTCCGGCACGGTCATGAACGTGGCCCACTTCGGCAAGGACACGAAGGCCGTCTACGTCGGTGACCGCCGCGTCCGACCCTTCCGCGTCCTGTCGGGCCTGTTCACGTCGATCCTCGTGTTCGGCGCCGCCTTCTTCATGATCAAGCACACCACGCTGCCCGATCCGCCCCGCTGGCCGGACCAGGACGAGGCGCGGATGGAGCAGTGGGACGACGAGATCGCCGCCGAGAAGGCCGCGCTGCTCGAGGAGCGTCGTCGCGCCCGTGAGGCCGAGGCCGCCTCGGTCGAGGCCGAGGCCACCGAGCGCTACGAGGACGCCCAGCGCAAGTACGATCGGGAAGCCCAGGACCTCTTCGACGAAGCGAAGAAGGAAGACGAAGAGACCGAGAAGACCCTCGCGGACTTCAAGGAGAAGGTCTTCGACGGGATCGTCGAGGCGATCGAGAAGGAGCGACAGGAGGCCAAGGACGAAGCCGAGAAGGCGGCCATGCCTCAGGACCACTACTTCGAGTACAAGCGGTCCTGGGAAGAGGGCGTCCGAGAGGACTTCACCAAGGTCATCGAGCGCAACACGGACGCGACGATTCCGTACGCGATGCCGCACTTCAACATCTACGAGAACCCCCAGTGGGAGCAGTTCGTCACCGAGAAGATGATCCCGGTGGCGGTCGAGCTGGCCCCCAAGGGGAAGATGCACCAGCTGTACATCCAGCTGTTCGAGAGCTTCGAGAAGGAGTACGACCGCTTCGATGATCTGAGCGAGAAGCGGTTCGCCGAGGACCTGTACCTGGGCACCCGGATCATGCGGGCGGACAAGCCCGACGAGATCCTGACCCTCGCCACCGGCTTCCGCGCCGACACGGTCTACGCCTACGGCGACGAGGGCAAGGAGATCATCATCCCGAACGACGAGCAGGTGTTCGTCTGGGATCCCTCCGAAGCACAGATCGCCGCCCGCGAGCAGCTCTATTACCAGATGCAGGAGCTGCTCTACATCAACGCCCGGGCCCGCAAGCGGACCGGCGCGATGTGCAGCGTGCTGCCGAACCTGCTCGAGCACCCCGACTGGAAGAACAACTTCGAGTACAACGCCAAGTACGCCCAGTGCCTGACGAACAAGTCGGAGTACGACAAGGCCCGCGAGTACGTCGCCCGCGCGATCGACAACAAGCCGGCCAGCGCCTCGGGCGAGGGCTCCGACGCCGATCACTGGCTGATCACGCTGCAGGTCAACTCGCGGCTCAAGATGCGCGACGCCTTCGGTGGCGACCCGCTGAAGCACGACTCCGGGCTGATCCCGACCGCCGGTCGGCTCGAAGCGGAGCGGGCGCACGCCGACCTCCGCGACTGGATCCTCGAGAACCGCCGCGATCCCGGCGCACTCAAGCAGGTCGACACCGGCATCTACCAGCTCGCCAAGGAAGAGCTGAAGGAGATGCAGAGCCAGCAGGTGCGCAACGCCTTCTACCTGGCGCTGGTCATCCTCTTCTTCCTGCCGATCGGCTTCGGCTTCGACGAGATCCGCTCCCGCAAGATGGCGCAGGACTTCTTCGTCAGCAGCGAGAACCTGCCCAACGACCACTTCCCGATCGTCGAGCAGGACGGCGGTGGCACAACCGTCAACTTCACGCCCGACTCCGTCGGCTACCTGGAAACGGCGGACCACGTCAAGACCTCGACGTCGGACCTGGTCGCCTCCGGGCAGGCCAAGGACGTCGGCGGCTACTTCACCCTGGACCTGGCCGAAGACGAGCGCTTCGTCAACGACATCGGCCACATGGTCTTCTTCATCCACCGCGTGTACCGGCCGAAGCTGCTGCCCGGGTCCCCCTTCAAGGACACCGACTGGCTCTTCATGGGCATCCTGATCGCGCTGCTGTTCCTCGGCTCGACCTTCGGGATCATCCTCGCCACGCGGCCCTACGACCCGTCCCAGGAGGTCATCACCATCCCCGATCGCTTCGTGGAGTTGATGGTCCAGCAGGTCGAGAAGGAGAAGGAGAAGAAGAAGACGTCCGGCAACCCCGACGCGGGTGAGGGCGCCAAGGCGAAGGACGAAGAGGGCAAGGTCGGCAAGAAGGAGCACAAGCTCAAGAAGGCCAAGGGCTCCAAGGTCGCCATCCA
>CAYQEG010000061.1:0-35999 GCA_964416435.1 uncultured Rickettsiales bacterium | reverse complement strand
CTGTGGCGTCGTCGTCGTCTGTGGCGTCGTCGTCGTCTGTGGCGTCGTCGTCGTCCGGCGCCACGTCGTCGTCGTCGTCCGAGCCGTCGTACAGACAGCCCGCGGCCAGCGAGAGCGCGGCCACGAGCGCCAGGAACCGGATGGTCTTGACCCCCATCGGCCAAGCCTACCGAACCGCTCCGAGGGGCCTCGGGTAATCCCGAGGTAACGGTACGAGGCCGACCGGCGCTCACCTTCGAGACATGAGCAACGCCCCGACCCACGCCGCCCTCCTCCTCGCCACCCTCAGCCTCGTCGCGTGCGAGTTCGGCGGCCCGGCGCCGCAGGACCCCGCCGACAACCCCGACGTCGCCGCCGCCCACCTCGCCGCGGCCGACGTCACCGATCTTACGATGCAGCTCGCCGGCATCGTCGAGGTGCTCGCCCCCGCCGACGCCGCCCGGGACGAGTCCGAAGAGCCGCCGTCGGACTCGGAGGAGCCCCCGGCCACGGCCTGCCCGCAGGTGTCCCTGAGCTGGACCGAGATCAGCCTCGACTACGGCGCCGGCTGCGTGCCCGACAACGGCTGGACGGATGAGCTCGTCTCCGGCTCCGTCACCCTCGCGCTGCAGGGCGACCCGGTCGTGCTCGCGCTGATCTTCGACGCCTACACCGTCGGCGACGAGTCCATCGACGGCTTCGCGTCGGGCGGCCTGCAGGCGGCGACCGACGACCAGCCGTTCACCGTCACCCTCGCCCTGGACCTGACCCACGAGGACGCCGCGGGCTGGACCCACAACGCCGGCGACCTGGCGATCGGCTTCCCCGGCGTCGGGGTGCTGGCCTTGGGCGAGGTGAGCCACGAGACGTCCGACGGCGCGAGCAGCTCGGTGGTCGCCAACGACCTGGTGTGGGGCCCGCCGCCCTACGCCGCCTGCGCCCTGCCGGAGTCCGGCTCCCTGGTCGTGACGGTCGGCACGAGCACCATCACCTACACCTACAGCCCCGACTCGCCCCAGACCGGCGAGGTGGAGATGAGCCTCGGCTGGTGGACCTGGACCGCCGACCTGTGCGACGGCGGTGAGGCCGCCTGAAGCTCAGGCGATCAGCCGCGCCCTGCGGATCAATGCGCGCCGGCCTTTGCGCCGGCGCGCTGCAGGTTGAGCTTCTTCTGGTAGCGACCCTGAGCGACGTCGACCAGCACCAGCACCGTGATCGAGAAGTAGAAGGTCGTCTTGCTCATCGCCTCGACCGGGTGGCCGAACAGCTCGAGGTGGGCGATGTGGCCGCCCTCGCTGAGCAGCATCACGCCGACGATCAGCAGGATGAAGAGGCCGAGCACCTCGTACATCCGGTTGCGCTGCAGGAACGTGCTGACCGTGTCCGCCAGCACCATCATCAGGACGCCGCCGATGATGATCGCCGTCGCCATCACCGCGAACACCCGGGTCAGCGCCAGCGCCGACAGGATCGAGTCGAACGAGAACACCAGGTTCATCGCCACGATCCAGCCGATCGCCACCGCCGGCGACCGCCGCCCCTTGTCCTGCACGTCGTGCCCCACCTCGTCGATCGACAGCATGTGGCTGATCTCCTTGAAGGCCGTGTAGACGATGAACACGCCGCCGAGCAGCACGATGACGGCGTGCACGTTGAACGCTCCGTGCAGCACCCCGCCCCAGTGCGGGGACCAGAACGGCGCCTGGAAGGCGTCGATCGCCTTGACGACCACGAACAGCAGGATGATCCGCAGCGCGATCGCCAGGCCGATGCCGACCCGCCGCACCATCTGCTGCTTGTCCTCCGAGACCCGCTTGGACTCGAGCGAGATGTAGAGCAGGTTGTCGAAGCCGAGCACCGCCTGCAGGAAGATCAACATCAGCAGCGTGAACAGGTTGTCGAGCGTCATCAGTTCGGCCATCACGGTCCCTCCAAACGAGCGGGCCAGCCTGCCACAGCGCCGGCCTCAAGCATCAGCCCAGGCCGTCCGATATAGTTCGCCGCACCCTTGTCTCGCCACTTCCTGACCGCTGGGTTGCTCGCTGGGACCTGGTTCCTGTGGTCGGGCCACACCAAGCCGCTGATTCTGCTCTGGGGCGCCCTCTCGGTGCTCCTCGTGATGTGGTTGCGGGCGCGCATGGACGCGGTCGACGGCAGCCGTGAGAAGTACGTGCTCGGCTTCCGCCCGCTGCTCTACGTGCCGTGGCTGCTCAAGGAGATCCTCCTGAGCAACCTGCACGTCGCGAAGGTCATCGTCAGCCCGTCGCTGCCGATCCGACCCCGCCTCGTTCGGGTCCCGGCCAACCAGCGCACCGAGCTGGGGCAGGTCTGGTTCGCCAACTCGATCACCCTCACCCCCGGCACGCTGACCCTGGACACCCGGGACGGCGAGTTCCTCGTGCACGCGCTGACCGACGTGACGGCCGAGGGGCTGCTCGAGGGCACGATGGACCGCAAGTGCGCCGCGCTGGAGGGGGACGCCTGATGTTCGAGGCGGCCATGGCGGGTGTGCTCGTCACGATGGTGCTCGCGCTGGTCCGCGCCATCGCCGGGCCGACGGTGCCCGACCGCATCCTCGCCGCGAACATGTTCGGCACCAAGACGGTGCTCCTCATCGCGGTGTCCGGCTTCCTCGTCGGCCGCCCGGAGTTCCTCGACCTGGCGCTGGTCTACACGCTCGTCAACTTCGTCGGCGTCATCGCGGTCGCCAAGTACGTGCGGTTCGGCAACCTCGCCAGCGACTCGGCGGAGGGGGAGTGATGCCGCTGCTCGACGTCGCGTCCTGGGGGCTGCTCGTGGCGGGCGCGCTGTTCTGCGTCATCGGCGGTGTCGGCCTGCTGCGCATGCCCGACTTCTATGCCCGCACCCACGCCGCTTCGATCACCGACACGCTGGGCGCCGCGCTGATGCTGGCGGGGTTGGCCCTGCAGGCGGGGGGGGACTGGCTGGTGGTCAGCAAGCTGGCGTTCGTCGGGATCTTCCTGTTCCTGACCAGCCCCACGGTCGCCCACGCCCTGGCCAAGGCGGCGTACGCAGAGGGCGTCGCGTTCGACCTGGAGCCCGGCGCCGAGGTCTCGGAGGCCGAGTCGGAATGATCCTCGGCGTCCCGATCGAGCTGCTGCTCTTCCTGATCCTCGTGGCGATCGCGGTCGTGGTCGCCCGCCTTCGCGACCTGTTCGCCGCCGCGATGCTCACCGGCATCTTCAGCCTCGTCAGCGCCGGCCTCTTCGTCCTGATGGACGCCGTCGACGTCGCGTTCACCGAGGCGGCGGTCGGGGCGGGCATCGCGACCGTGCTGTTCCTGGGCACCCTGTCGCTGACCGAGCGGCACGAGCGGCAGCAGAAGACGCGGCTGCTGCCGTTCCTCGTCGTCGGGCTGACCGGCGCGGCGTTGCTGTACGGCACCGTCGACATGCCCGCGTACGGCGACGTCGACGCGCCGCTGCACAACGACCTGACCGACGAGTTCGTGCACGGCTCCGAGCACATCGAGATCCCCAACGTCGTCACCACCGTGCTCGCCAGCTATCGGAGCTACGACACGCTGGGCGAGACGACCGTCATCTTCACCGCCGCGGTCGGCGTGATGATCCTGCTCGGCGGCCAGCGTCGACCCCGCCGCAAGGGCGACGAGCTGCTCCCCGACCCCGACGAGACCGGCGCGGGGGACCCGTCGTGAACCGCACGCGGATGCGAGACAAGATCATCCTGCGGGTGGTCAGCAAGGCGCTGATCCCGCCGATCTTCCTGTTCGCGCTGTACGTCCAGTTCCACGGCGACTTCGGGCCCGGCGGGGGGTTCCAGGCGGGCGTGCTGTTCGCCGCTGGCTTCGTGCTCTACGGGCTCATCTTCGGCCTCGACGCGGTGCAGCAGGTGTTCCCGCCCAAGGCGGTCGAGGTCGGCACGGCGTTGGGGGTGCTGCTCTACGCCGGCGTCGGGGTGGCCGGCCTGCTCCTGGGGGGCAACTTCCTGGACTACAACGTGCTCGGGCACGGCCACCACGGCCAGCACTGGGGGATCCTGCTCGTCGAGCTGGGCGTCGGCGTGACCGTGACCTGCGCCATGACCGCGATCTTCTACTTCTTCGCCGGGCGGGCCCAGAAGTGATCGACCAGGTCCTCGATCACTGGGTCTACTGGCTGGCCATCGTGCTGATGATGATCGGCCTGTACACGGTCATCAGCCGGGACAACCTGGTCAAGAAGATCATGGGACTGAACATCTTCCAGGTCTCCGTGATCATGTTCTACGTCGCTCTGGGCAAGGTAGAGGGCGGGACCGCGCCGATCCTGGGCCCCGGGGCCGAGAAGTTCGAGTACTTCAGCAACCCGCTGCCCCACGTGTTGATGCTGACCGCCATCGTCGTCGGCGTCGCCACCACGGCCCTCGGCCTCGCCCTCGTCGTGCGCATCCGCGAGGAGTACGGCACGGTCGAGGAGGACGAGATCGTCGCCATGGACATCGAGGTGGAGCGCCAGGCGCAGGCCGCCCGCGAGGCGGAGACGGCGTGACGGGCGGCGAGCACGAGGTCGTCCACCGGACGCTGGCGGATCACCTGCCGGTGCTGCAGGTGGTCATCCCGCTCATCGCGGCGCCGCTGTGCATCCTGTTGCGTCGCGACAAGGTGGTCCGCGCGTTCGCCATCGCGGTCAGCTGGTCCTGCCTCGCGATCGCGGTGACGATGCTGCGCCACGTGCTCGCCCACGGCGCGCTCTCCTACGAGCTCGGCTCCTGGGCGCCGCCGGTGGGGATCGAGTACCGGGTCGACGTCATCAACGCCTACGTGCTCGTCATCGTCTCGGCCATCCCGTCGGTCGTGCTCCCGTTCGGGCGCGGCGGGGAGGGGCTGAACCTCGTCGCGGGCAAGGTCCACCTGTACTACGCGGCGTTCCTGCTCTGCCTCTGCGGGCTGCTCGGCATGGCGGCGACCGGCGACGCGTTCAACATCTTCGTGTTCCTCGAGATCAGCTCCCTCAGCTCGTACACGCTGATCAGCCTGGGCAAGGGCCGCAAGGCGGTGCGCGCCGCTTACAGCTACCTCGTGATGGGGACGGTCGGCGGCACGTTCTTCCTGATCGGCGTGGGGCTGCTGTTCCAGGTCACCGGCACGCTGAACATCGCCGACCTGCACGTGCGGCTGGAGCCGGTGATGGGCTCCCGGACCGTGCTCGTGGCGTTCGCGTTCCTGGTGGTCGGGCTCGGCATCAAGCTGGCGCTGTTCCCGCTGCACCAGTGGCTGCCCAACGCGTACACGCACGCCCCGGCCAAGGTGTCGGCGTTCCTCGCGGCGACGGCGACGAAGGTCGGCTTCTACGTCCTGCTGCGGGTGCTGCTCGCGATCTTCGGGGCGGCGTTCGTCTTCGAGCAGCTCAACTTCCACGTGCTGCTCCTGCCGCTGAGCCTGGCCGCGATGTTCGTCGGCTCGGTGGCGGCCATCGCCCAGACCGACATCAAGCGGCTGCTCGCCTACAGCTCGATCGCCCAGATCGGCTACATGACGCTCGGCCTGTCGATGGCCAACGTCAACGGGCTGGCCGGCGGCGTGGTGCACCTGTTCAACCACGCGCTGATGAAGGGTGGCCTGTTCCTCGTGGTCGCCTGCGTGCTCGCCAGGACCGGGTCGTCGCGGATCGACGACATGGCCGGCCTCGGCCGCAAGATGCCGATCACGATGGCCGCGTTCGTCGTCGGCGGGCTGAGCCTGATCGGCGTGCCCGCGACCGTCGGCTTCGTCAGCAAGTGGTACCTCGTCATCGGGGCCCTGGACCGCGGCTGGGAGCTCGTGGCGGTGCTGATCCTGCTCAGCTCGCTGCTCGCCGTCGTCTACATCTGGCGGATCATCGAGATCGTCTTCTTCCGGCCCCGGCCCGAGGGGGCCGACGACGTGGGTGAGGCGCCCCTGTCGATGCTCGTGCCGACGTGGGTGCTGATCGGCGGCACCGTCTGGTTCGGGCTGCACACGTCCGCGACGGCGTCGGTCGCGCTCCGGGCCGCCCGCGACCTGCTGGGGGTGGGCGGATGAGCCCCGCGACCCTCATCGCCGCGTCGATCATCGCGCCGTTCGTGGGCGCCGTAGCGGTCGCGATCGTGGGACGTCGGAGCGACGAAGGGGATAATCTGCGGGACGGCGTGACCGTCGTGGCGACGCTGATCACCTTCGCCCTCGTCGTGCAGCTGGTGCCCCACGTGACCGCCGGTGACCGGCCGACGCTGACGGTGCTGGAGGTGCTCCCGGGGGCGAACCTGGCGTTCGAGGTGGAGCCGCTGGGGATGCTGTTCGGGCTGGTGGCGTCGGGGCTCTGGATCCCGACGTCGATCTACGCCTTCGGCTACATGCGCGGCCACCACGAGCACCACCAGACGCGCTTCTTCATCTGCTTCGCGGTCGCCATCGGCGCGGCCCTCGGCATCGCGTTCGCGGCCAACCTGTTCACGCTGTTCGTCTTCTACGAGCTGCTGACGTTCTCGACCTACCCGCTGGTGACCCACAGCGGGGACGCCAAGGCGGTGCGCGCGGGGCGGGTCTACCTGGGTGTGCTGGTGTTCACGTCGGTCTGCTTCCTGCTCCTGGGGGTCCTGTGGACCTACCACCTGGCGGGCACGCTCGAGTTCACGCCGGGCGGCATCCTCGCCGGCAAGGTCAGCGGCCCGACGGTGATGGTGCTGCTCGGCCTGTTCGCATTCGGCACCGGCAAGGCGGCGCTGATGCCGTTCCACCGGTGGCTGCCCAACGCGATGGTGGCGCCGACGCCGGTCTCCGCGCTGCTCCACGCCGTCGCGGTCGTCAAGGCCGGCGTGTTCACGGTCCTCAAGATCGTCGTCTACATCTTCGGGATCGACTTCCTGAAGGACGGCGGCTACTCCGAGTGGCTCTGCTGGGTGGCCGCGTTCACGCTGCTCAGCGCGTCGGTCGTCGCCTTGACGAAGGACAACCTGAAGGCCCGGCTCGCCTACTCCACGGTCAGTCAGCTCGCCTACATCGTGCTCGGCGCCGCGCTGGCGACCCAGAGCGCCGCGCTGGGCGGCGGCATGCACATCGCCATGCACGCGATGGGCAAGATCACGCTGTTCTTCTGCGCCGGCTCGTTCATCGTCTTCGCCCACAAGACGGAGATCTCGACGATGGACGGCCTGGGGAGACGGATGCCGTTCACGATGGCGGCGTTCTTCCTGGGGAGCTTGTCGATCATCGGGCTGCCCCCGACCGGGGGGTCCTGGAGCAAGTGGTACCTGGCGCTCGGGGCGGTGGACGCGGACCAGGCGATCTTCGTCGCCGTGTTGATGGCGAGCTCGCTGTTGTCGATCGGCTACCTGATGCCCGTGGTCGCGCGGGGCTTCTTCCTGCCTCCGAAGCCGTGGACGGACGAGCACGGGCACGAACACGCCGCCCAGACGGAGCTGAAGGAGGGGCACTGGACCTGCACGGTGCCGCTGTGCCTGACGGCGGTGGGCTGCGTCGTGCTGTTCGCCTGGTCGGGGCCGCTGCGGGACCTGCTGCTGCCGATCGTGCTCGACGGGGCGAGCTCGGCGATCGCGGGGGTGGCGCCGTGAGCGCCAGGAACCTCGCGATCGGCGTGGTCGTGCTGGCGGTGCTCGCCGCCGGCGGTGACTTCATCTACCACCGCCACGGGCACTTCGACTTCGAGGAGATCCCCGGCTTCTTCTCGGCGCTGGGGCTGGTCGGCGGCCTGGTGATGGTCGCCCTCGGGCTGGCCGCCCGCACGCTGCTGCGGCGGGACGTGGAGGACGCGCCGTGATCGCGCAGATCCCGCCCGGGCTCATCCTCATCGTCGGCGCGCTGCTCCTGCCGCTGCTGCCGGCCGGGACGGTCCGCAAGACGGCGTCGCTGCTCGCGCCGCTGCTGGGGCTGATCCACGTCTGGCTGATCCCCGACGGCACGACGCTGAGCCTGCAGGTGCTCGAGTACGAGCTGACGCCGGTCCGGGTCGACGACTTCAGCCGCGTGTTCGGCATCGTCTTCCACCTCGCGGCGCTGCTCGCGTCCGTCTACCAGCTGCACCTGTCCGACGCGGTCCAGCAGGCGGCGGCGCCGCTGTACGCGGGCTGCGCGGCGGCGGCGGTGTTCGCGGCGGACCTGATCTCGCTGTTCGTCTTCTGGGAGGGGACCGCCATCGCGTCGGTGTTCCTGATCTGGGCGAAGCGGGACGAGCAGAGCTACCGGGTCGGCATGCGCTACCTGGTGATCCAGGTGCTCAGCGGGGTGCTGCTCCTCGCGGGCTCGCTGATGCACTTCCGCGACGGCGGCTCGCTGCACTGGATCATCGACGGGCGCCCGTTCGGCGGACTGTGGTTCGAGAACTGGGGGGACGCCAAGCTCGGCCAGCTGCTGATCCTCGCCGCGTTCGGGATCAAGGCGGCCTTCCCGCTGCTGCACAGCTGGCTGCCCGACGCCTACCCCGAGGCGACCCCCACCGGCACGGTGTGGCTGTCGGCGTTCACCACGAAGCTGGCGGTCTACGCCCTCGCCCGCGGCTTCGCCCACGCCGAGTGGCTGATCCCGATCGGCGTGGTGATGGCGCTGTGGCCGTCGATCCTGGCGACGGTCGAGGACGACCTGCGCAAGCTGCTCGCCTACGCCCTGAACACCCAGCTGGGCTACATGGTCGTCGGCGCGGGCATCGGCACGCCGCTCGCCCTCAACGGCGTCGGCGCCCACGCCTTCGGGCACATCCTCTACAAGGGGCTGCTGTTCATGGCGATCGGCGCGGTGCTGTACCGCGTCGGCACGGCCCGGGCGTCGGAGCTGGGCGGGCTGTGGCGGAAGATGCCGTACACCGCGGCGTTCTGCGTCATCGGCTGCCTCGCGGTGAGCTTCCCCGGCTTCTGCGGCTACGTCGGCAAGGGGATGATCATCACCGCGGCGGGCGAGGAGCACCTGACCGGCGTGTTCGTGCTCCTCGAGCTCGGCGCGGCGTGGGTGTTCCTGCATACGTCGCTCCGGCTGCCCTGGGCCGCCTTCTTCGCGCCGCCCCCGGCCGGGTCCCTGCCGGAGGTCGCCGAGGCCCCGCGCTCGATGCTCGCGGCGATGGCGGGGGCGGCCTTCTGCTGCATCGCGGTCGGCCTGTTCCCCCACTTCGTCTACGACCTGCTGCCCTTCGAGACCGACTACCACGCCTACAGCGTCGGCCACGTGCTGGGCTCGCTGCAGATGCTGCTGGGGGCGACCGTCGCGTTCGTGGTCGCCCTGAAGTTCGGCCTGCTCTCCCCCCGCGCCGGGGTGCTCCTGGACAGCGACTGGCTGTACCGGGTCGGCGCGCCCGCGGTCATCCGCACCGTCGGCGGCGCCGCGGTCGGCGCCTGGGCGAGCATGCGGGAGTGGCTGTTCGGCGCCGCGAAGGACCTCGCCGAGCAGGTCCGCCGCTGGCACAGCCCCGGCGGACCGCTGGGGGAGCCGTGGCCGATCGGCACCGCCGCGCTGGCGGCCGCGTGCATGCTGATCGCGTTCCTGGTGCTCGGCTACCTGTGATAGGCCGGGGGGCATGAGCGACTTCACCCACGCCGACCTCCCCCGGATCGACAAGCGCGTGCTCCGCATGGGCTTCGCCGGCAACTACGGCTGCGACTCGGACGACGCGCGCTACGCGGCCGACCGGGGCGTCAACTACTGGGTGAGCGGGGCCTCCTACGGCAAGGTCCGCGAGGGCATCGTCGACATCATCGGTCGGGACCGGGAGGCGCACGTGGTCGCCCACCTGGGGGGGCTGACCGCCTTCGGCTGGCAGGTGCGCAAGGGCGTCGAGTCGATCCTGCGCAAGCTGAAGACCGACTACATCGACATCTACCAGCTCGGCTGGCTCGGCAAGACCTCCCGCCTGAGCCCGGGGATCGTCGACGCGGTGGAGCAGCTGAAGGAGGAGGGCAAGGTCCGCGCCCTGGGCTGCTCCATCCACGACCGCCAGCGCGCCGGACGCCTCGCCGCCGAGGGTCCGATGGACATGCTGATGATCCGCTACAGCGCCAAGCACCCCGGCGCCGAGCAGGACATCTTCCCGCACCTGGACGCCCGCGACCCCGCGATCGTCGCCTACACCGCCGTCGCCTGGGGCCAGCTGATCAAGGCGATCAAGGGGATGGAGATGCCCCCCTTCCCGGGTCAGCAGACGGACGTGCCGCCGCTCACGCCGGCGCTCTGCTACCGCTTCGTCCTGAGCAACCCGGCCGTGCACCTCGTGCTCACCGGCCCCAAGAACCGCGAGCAGCTCGCCGCCAACCTGGACGCCCTGGACGCGGGTCCGCTGCCGGAGGACGAGCTGGCCTGGGTGCGGGACTACGGCCGCAAGGTCAAGGCGGCGAAGAAGCTCGACTTCGTCTGATCATCCCGACTTCGCGATTCCCGGGCCCTGTGGCAGAGTCTCCCGGGGTGGTCGAGTCGGAGAACCTGAGTGCTGCACCATCGTCCCATCGAGCAGTATCTGGCCGCCTTCACCGCGGAGCAGCCGGACGGGTCGTCCGTCGTCCCGCCCGAGATCGTCGCCGGTCGCCTGCCCGACGTGAGCGTCCTGGACGTCCGCGAACCCGAAGAGTGCGAACACGACCTGGGCTACATCCCCGGCTCTCTGCAGATCGACCCCGCCGTCTGGGGCGAGGGCGACCATGACCACGGTTCGCGGGCGATGGTGTTCGTCTGCGACGACGGACACCGCTCCCAGCAGCTCTCGGCTCGAATGGCCTCCGAAGGCCGCCGGATCCCCGCCCTGCTGGGTGGGGTCCGCCGCTGGGTACAGCTCGGGTTCCGGATCGAGCACGCCCAGATCCCCCGGGTGCGCTGGGGCCGCAACGAGCTCATGCGCGTCTTCCTGGCGCTGTCCAAGGCGCCCCCGGCCCACGCCGCGACGATCTTCCGCTCCCTCGCTGCGGCCAACAGGGTCGTCTACTCCGAGCCGACCCCCGGCGAGCTCCGGCTGATGCGGGAGGCGATCGTGCAGTTGGCGGTGCAGCTCGGCATCCACGCCGCGCGCCCCGAGGCGATGCTCGCCGAGTTCGATCGGCGGTTCCCGCCGATCCGGGGGCCGCGGCCCCAGCCGGTGCTCGACAAGAGCATCACCGCCCCGGGCGAGGCCAGCCCGCTGGTGCCCCCGCCCCGCTGGCGCTGAGTCCGTAATTCCGGATTTAATTCTCCGGTCACCGGGCCTCCGCCGTTTCTGTCATGTCCCATCGGATCCTCGCCTTGCCTGAGGAGTTGTGCGCTTCGTCCTCTCCCTCGAGGACCTGGCCAGGCGTTCGTCCGGAGGTCGCGAAGAACATCGAACTGGCGTGGGGGTGGCAAGCCCCACGCCGCGCCACCCCCGCCCTCGCCAGTCGAGGAGCGGGGGTCGCTCGTTCTTGATATTCGGGTTATTCAGACAATTTAAAACAAACTGTTGACCGTCGTTGCTGCACAGCGGTAGATCGGAAAAAGAGGGAGAGAGGACGAGGCGTGCAGCTCCACCGGAGTGGTGGATATGACCTGCAAGCCCCTGCCTGAGTACAGCACCGTCGTCGTCACGGCCATCGTCGCCGCGACGCTCACGTTCGCGACCATCCAGCCGGCCGCCGCCCAGGCCCCGGTGGTCGACGGGTTCCTCGTCGACCCCGTCACCGGCGTCGTGGAGGACGCCTACGTCGTCGACGGCGTGACCTACACGCTCGACTCCCAGACCGGCAACTTCGCCGGCCTGCTGTTCACCGCGGAGGACAACGGCACGCTGTACTTCGGGTTCTCCCAGGCGGCCGGGCTCAACGACAACACCTACGGGGTCAACAACAACAACCAGGGCAACGCGATCGACTGGTTCTCGCCGCCCCACCGGCTGAGCTCGTTGAACAAGTCGGAGCACGCCAAGATCTCGATGTACGACTGCGCCGGGGTGCTGCAGCTCGACTTCTTCCTCGACTACACCACCCTGGTCGGCGGCGACGTGGTCCACCTCGGCGTCGACGGCGGGGACGGCTCCTGGCTGGCCGGGGACAAGACCTGGTTCCTGGAGTCCTCCTCGTCCCTGGACTGGAACTTCAACACGACGCCGACGCTCTACCCCAACCGCTACGACACCAACCCGGCCCGCATCCCGACCAACACCTACGACCCCGGCACCTCCGCCGACCCGGCCTACCCCTGGATCTACGAGCTGACCTACGAGTGGGCGGTCGACTCCGCCGCGTTCGCCGCGAACGGCTGGTGCGGTGACCTCGACATCACCGAGGTGCACAACTCGCCCTTGAAGAGCGGCACCAACCCCGCGCCCATCCCCGCCGTGGTCGGCGCGAAGATCTCCGACCCGCCGAGCGGCAGCCTCGTAAACAGCGGCGACCTGATCGACTACTTCATCAGCTACGAGAACGTCGGCACCACCGACCTGACGGACGTGGTGATCACCGACGTCGTCGACCCGAACCTCACGGGTGTCGTCGTCTTCGACGGCGGCGTCTGCAGCCCGCTGCCGTGCGACGCCGGCTCGACCATCACCTGGGAGGTCGGCACCCTCGCCGCCAACTCGATGGTCATGGTCTCCTTCCAGGCCGAGGTCGACTTCCAGGGCGTCGTCAACACCGCCTTCAACTTCGGCACCCTGACCTCCCCCGACCTGCCGCAGCCGTTCGACACCAACGTCGTCGAGCATCCCTGCGAAGAGACCGACGGCGACGGCATCTGCGACTCCCTCGACAACTGCCCCCTCGACCCCAACCCCGACCAGGCCGACGAGGACGGCGACGGCATCGGCGACGCCTGCGACTTCGGCGCCCCCCTGCTCGACCTCGTCAAGTCCGTCTCGTCGACGGTGGACGTCGACGGTGACGGCGTGCTGTCGCCCGGCGACGTCGTCGTCTATGACCTCGCCTGGTCGAACACCGGGGACGGCGCCGCCACCGCCGTGACGGTCGTCGACGACCCGGACGAGATGTGGGTCGCGACGATCGGCTCGATCACGAGCAGCGGCGTCTACGACGGCGACCTCATCACGTGGTCGCTCGGCGTGGTCTCCGCCGGGACCAGCGGCGTGCTCAGCTACGAGGCGACGCTCCTGAGCCCGCCGACGTTCCCCGACGGCTCCACCGCGGTCACCAACGTCGCCGAGCTCGACAGCGACGAGACGCTCCCGATCTCCGACTCCGTCACCGTGCTGGTCGTGGCCGCGGCCTCCCTCGGCGTCGACAAGGTCGTCACCGGCTCCGACGACGTCGACGGCGACGGTCTCCTCTCCCCCGGCGACGTCGTGCACTACGCGATCACCGTCAGCAACGCCGGCAACGCGACCGCGACCTCCGTCACGGTGACGGACGACCCCGACGAGGCCTGGGTCGCGTCGGTCGACAACATCTCCGGCGGCGGCACCTACGCCGGCGGCACGATCCTGTGGAGCGTCGGCTCCCTCACCCCCGGCGCCTCGAGCACCGTCACCTACGACGCGACCCTCGCGTCGGCCGGCGACTTCCCCGCCGGCACGACCACCGTGCCGAACACCGCGACCGCGAGCAGCGCGGAGGACGGCCCCGTCTCCGACGCCGAGTCGGTCGACGTGGTGGCCGCCGCGGCCCTCGCCATCGACAAGCTGGTCCTCGGCTACTCGGACCTCGACGCCGACGGCGTGCTCTCCCCCGGTGACCTCGTCAGCTACCAGGTGACCGTCAGCAACAGCGGCAACGCCGACGCGACGGGCGTGGCGCTCACCGACGATCCGGACGAGTCCTGGGTGGTCGCGGTCGCCAACATCTCCGGCGGTGGCAGCTACGACGGCGACCTGATCAGCTGGAGCCTGGGTACCCTGGCCCCCGCTGGCTCCGCGACCGTCAGCTACGACGTCTTCCTCGCCGACGCCGGCGTCTTCCCCGACGGCAGCACCTCGGTCGACAACACCGCCACCGCGGACAGCGCCGAGGACGGCCCGGTCAGCGACAGCGACACCGTGACCGTGCTCGCCGCGGCGGTGCTCGCGGTCTCCAAGGTGCAGACCGGCTTCCTCGACGCCGACTTCGACGGCGTCGTCTCCCCCGGTGACGTCGTCAGCTACGCGGTGACCTGGAGCAACCTGGGCAACGCCCCGTCGACCGGCACCTTCCTGAGTGACGACCCGGACGAGGCCTGGGTCGCCTCCGTCGGCTCGATCACCGGCGGCGGCCTGTACGACGGCGACCTCATCACCTGGAGCCTCGGCACGGTCGCCCCGGGCGCGTCCGGCACCGAGACCTACGAGGCTACCCTGCAGCCCGCCGGCGTCTTCCCCGACGGCGTCACCACGGTGCCCAACACCGCGATCCTGATCGGCGCCGAGGACGGCCCCGTCAGCGACAGCGAGGCCGTCGACGTGACCGCCGCGGCGGCGCTCGCGCTGAGCAAGACGGATCTCGGCTACGACGACCTGGACGGCGACGGCGTGCTCTCCCCCGGCGACGTGGTGCACTACGAGCTGTCCTACGAGAACACCGGCAACGCCGACGCGACGTCGGTGGCGCTCACCGACGACGTGGCCGAGGCCTGGGTCTCCGGCGTCTCTGCGATCAGCGGCGGCGGCAGCTACGACGGGGACGTCATCAGCTGGTCACTCGGCACGCTGACCCCCGGCGAGACCGGGACCCAGACCTACGACGCCACGATGGCCGCCGCGGGGGTCTTCCCCGACGGCTCCACCACGGTGCCCAACAGCGCGAGCATCGACAGCGCGCAGACGGCGCCGGTCGGCGCCGCCCACTCGGTCGTCGTCGTCGCCTCCGCCGAGCTGGCCGTCGACAAGATGGTCACGGGCACGGTCGACGTCGACGGTGACGGCGAGCTGTCCCCCGGCGACGTGGTGCAGTACGCGGTCACCTACGACAACCTCGGCAACGCCGACGCAACCGACGTCCAGCTCACCGACGATCCCGACGAGACCTGGATCGTGTCGGTCGGCTCCATCACGGGCGGCGGCAGCTACGACGGCGACCTGGTCCGCTGGTCCCTCGGCACCCTCGGGGCCGGTGGCAGCGGCGCGGTCTCCTACGAGGTGACCCTCGCGGGCGACGGCGTGTTCAGCGACGGCGTCACACCGGTCAGCAACGTCGTGGTGCTCGACAGCCCCGACGACGACCCGGTGACCGACACCGAGACGGTCGTGGTCAACGCCGACGCGGCGCTCGTGGTCGCCAAGGCGTCCACCGGCTTCGTCGACGTCGACGGGGACGGCGTGCTGTCCCCCGGCGACTACAGCAACGTCGGCGACGCGGCGGCCACGTCCGTCACGCTCTCGGACGATCCGAACGAGGCCTACGTCGCGTCGATCGGCGCCATCTCCGGCGGCGGCAGCTACGACGGCGACCTGATCAGCTGGTCGCTCGGCACGGTCGCCCCCGGCGCCTCGGGCTCGGTCACCTACTCGGCGACCCTGGGCGACGCCGGCGCCTTCGTGCACGGAAGCTCCACGGTGCCCAACACCGCGACGCTCGACAGCGCCGAGACCGGCCCCGTCAGCGACAGCGAGTCCGTCGTCGTCGAGGCGGCCGTCGAGCTGACCATCGACAAGCTGCTGACCGGCTACGTCGACAACGACCTGGACGGCGTCGTCTCCCCCGGTGACGTGCTGCACTACCAGCTCAGCTACGGCAACGTGGGCAACGCCGACGCCACCTCCGTCCTCCTGACGGACGACATCGACGAGGCCTGGGTCGTCTCCATCGACGCGGTCACCGGCGGCGGCGTCTACGACGGCGACGTGATCACCTGGTCGCTGGGCACGCTGGGCGCCGGCGCCTCCAGCTCGGTCACCTACGAGGCGACGCTGGGCGACTCCGGCTACTTCCCCGACGGCGTCACGACGGTGACCAACACCGCGGTCCTCTCCAGCCTCGAGGACGGCCCGATCAGCGACACCGACTCGGTCGACGTGACCGCGGGGGCGTCCCTGAGCCTGGCCAAGTCGGTGCTCGGCAGCGACGACGTCGACGGCGACGGCGTCCTGTCCCCCGGCGACGTGGTGCACTACGCACTGGCCTGGTCCAACCCCGGCAACGCCCCGGCGACGGCCGTCGTGCTGACCGACGACGTCAGCGACGCCTGGATCGCCTCGGTCGACGCCATCTCCAGCGGCGGCAGCTACGACGGCGACGTGATCGCCTGGTCGCTCGGCACGGTGGTGCCCGGCGAGAGCGGCACGGAGACGTACGACGTGACCCTCGCGGCGGCGGGCACGTTCCCCGACGGCTCCACCACGGTGCCCAACACGGCGACGATCATCTCCGCCGAGGTCGACCCGATCACCGACTCCGCTTCGGTGGTGGTGGTGGCGTCGGCCGACCTCGCGGTCGCCAAGACCCACACCGGGTACAGCGACACGGACGGCAACGGCGCCCTGTCCCCCGGCGACACGGTCTTCTACTCGGTCGACTACGCCAACAACGGCAACGCGACGGCGACGTCGTCGACCCTGACGGACGATCCGGACGAGCTGTGGGTGGCCGGAATCTCCGCCATCTCCGGCGGCGGGGCGTACGACGGCGACGTGATCACCTGGTCCCTGGGCGACCTCGCCCCGGGCGCCTCCGGCACGGTGACCTACTCGGCGCTGCTGCAGCCCGCTGGCACGTTCCCCGACGGCGTCTCCGCGGTGGTCAACACCGCCACGCTGACGTCGCCGGACGACGATCCGGTGAACGACAGCGACACGGTGCTGGTCGAGGCGGCCCCCATCCTGGCCGTCGTCAAGACGATCGCGTCGAGCACCCCGGTGACCTCGTCGGTCAGCAACACGGTGACCGCGAGCAGCATCGAGACAGGCAGCGTCAGCGACACCGTGGCCGACACCTTCACGGTGTCGACGCAGCTGACCTACTCGATCACGGTCAGCAACAGCGGCACCGCCAACGCGACAGGCGTCGCGCTCGAGGACGCGCTGACGGGGGTCGACTTCGTGTCGGCGACCGGCGGGGGCGTCTACACGGCCGCGACCGACACCGTCGACTGGAGCGTCGGGGTGCTCGGCCCGGGGGCCTCGACCACGGTCCAGTTGACGGTCGTGACCGAGTAGCCGCGAGGTTTCTCCGGCCGGCCTCCCGCCGGCGTTCCCTCAGTAGTGCACCGGTGCATTCACGCGCCGGAGGAACGGTACGGACGTGTTGGCACATCGGCCCATCGAGCAGTACCTGTCCGCGTTCACCGTGGACGAAGTGGACGGCTCGTGCTCGGTCGCTCCGGACATCGTCGCCGGTCGCCTGAAGGAGCTGAGGCTCCTCGACGTCCGGGAGCCCGAGGAGCGGGAGCACGAGCACGGCATGCTCCCGGGGTCCCGCCCGATCGACGCCGCCCAGTGGGGCGTCGGCCCCCTGGACCACGGCTCTCCGGCCACCGTGCTCGTCTGTGACGATGGCTCGCGCTCGTCGAGGCTCTCCGCGACCATGGGCGCCGAGGGACGCCTGATCCCGTTCATGAAGGGCGGCGTGCGGCGGTGGGCGCAGCTGGGGTTCCGGGTGGAGTACGCCGACGTGAGCGCCGAGCGCTGGGGCCGCAACGAGCTGTTCCGGGTCTTCATGGCGCTCTCCCGCGCCCCGGCCGGGAACGTCGCCTCCATCTTCCGGTCCCTCGCCGCCGCCAACCAGGTCCGCTACGACAAGCCGACACAGCGGCAGCTGCTCCTCCTCCGCGAGGCGATCGTCGAGGTCGGCCTCCGCGTCGGCATGCACGCCACGCGGCCCGAGACCCTGCTCTTCGAGTTCGACCGCCGGTTCCCCGCGCCTCGCGGCCCGCGGGTCCGTCCGGTCCTCGGCATCGGGGGCACCACCCCCGGGTCGCCGGCGCCGATCCCCCGGCCGCGCTGGCGCTGAGCCTCCGTCAGGGAGCGCAGTCCACCGGGCAGACCGACGCGTCCTCGCCCGCCGACTCGCAGGCGCCGTTGCCGCAGCAGTAGCGCAGCGCCGGCTTGCCGCTCGTGCGCCCGGGGCAGTCGCCGCACGTCGTGCAGTCCTCGCCCGGGTCGCAGACGCCGTTGCCGCAGGTCGACTCCGCGCCGCCCCGCGGGGCAGCCGGCGAGGTGACCGACCAGTCCGCGACGGTGTCGCTGTCCACGGTCGGGTCGCCTCGCTCGATGGAGTTCCCCGTCGCAGCGACGATGGACCACCCGAGGTCGAACCCCTCCCAGGCGACGTGGTCCACCTCGACCGCCCAGTCGTCGTACAGCACCAATCGATCGCCGGTGTTGCCCAGCCCCAGGGTCATGCCGCTGGCGTCGGGGGTGACGCCGTACAGCGCCTCGAAGCCGCCGCTGTTCCGCGCGATGGAGAGGTAGCCGCCGGCCGGCACGCTGAGCCCGTCGGGCAGGTTCCAGGTCGAGGCGTTGTCGGCCAGGGACCAGCCGTCCAGGGGGACGTCGCTGCCGGTCGGGTTGAACAGGTCGACGAACTCCTCGAGCGCGTCGTCGCCGGGGGTGTCGTACGCGACCTGCGCGATGAGGATGTCGGCCGCGCCGGCGGCGCACTGGGGGTCGGCCGCGTCGGTCAGGCCGTCGCAGTCGTCGTCCAGCCCGTTGCCGCAGTCCTCGGTCACCGGGTCGATGACGCCGGTGCAGGCGCCCCACATGCCGGCGGCGCAGTCGTGCTGCCCGAACGAGCAGGCGCCGACGTCGGTGGTGCCGCAGGTCCGGGTCTCGCCGGCGAGGCAGACGGGCTCGCCGTTGACGGTGTAGGCGGCTCCGTCGGACACGACCACGAGGTCGCCGTCGACGTCCGTCCGGTAGACGGTCGCCTCCTGGTCGGCGAGGCGGTCGAGGGTGACCTGCTCGGGGTGGCCGAAGGAGTTGCCGAGGCCGGCGCTGATCAGCGCCGTCCAGGGGTCGATCTCGTCCAGGAACGCCTCGGTGGAGCTGTCCGAGCTGCCGTGGTGGTGGACCTTGTAGACGTCGATGAGGCCGGGCTCGAGCGCCGCCTCGCAGGGCCCCTCGCAGTCCCCGCCGAGCAGGAAGCTGACGTCGCCGTGGGTGAGCCGCAGCACCACCGAGTTGAGGTTCTCGTTGCTCGAGTTGCCGGTGTCGGCGTGCAGCACGTCGATGGTGACGCCGGCGCCCATGTCGATGCTGTCGTCGACCGCGACGGTCACGCGGCGGCCGGCCGCGGCGGCGTCGTACTCGTCGAACTCGTTGGTCGAGAAGCTCGCGCCGTGGTCGAAGCACGCGGCCGCGCCCAGGTCGCCGATCGCCAGGTCCATGCCGCCTACGTGGTCCGCGTGCATGTGGGAGACGACCGTGTAGTCCAGCTCGGTGATCCCGATGGACGCGAGGTAGCCGCTGAGCGAGCCGTACTGGCTCTCCTGGCCGCTGTCGACGAGCATCACGAAGCCGGCGGGGGAGATCACCAGCAAGGAGTCGCCTTGCCCGATGTCGATCATGTGGAGCTCGAGGTCACCCGCGGGTGCGCTCGGGCAAGCGCAATGGGCCGAGCAGAGGCCAGGGCAGGCGGAGTCGGACGCGCCGTCGCACTCCTCGAAGCCGGCGACGACGTCGTCGCCGCAGGTGGGGGTCGCCGACGTCGTGCAGCCCGAGGTGTCGAGCTCGCACGAGCCGGTGCAGGCCAGGGCGCCGCCGTCGAAGCCCAGCGAGGTGCAGCTGTTGCCGCGCAGGTCGGAGCCGTCGCAGGCCTCGCCCCCCTTCGCCTTGTTGTCTCCGCAGAACGGAGGCGCCGCCGACGCGACGGACGGCAGCAGGATCATCAAGAGCACGAGGCGAAGACAGGTGGCGCGCATGGGGTACTCCGGCAAGGTGGGACCCGGGGGGCCGCGAGCCTCCGCCGGTTCTGTCACGAGGTCCAGTAAAGAGTTGTCACAGAGCGCCGATAGGCCTCAGTGCGGGGGGCGCGTCGTGCGATGAAGTGCGTGCGCCCGGAGGCTTCGATGATCCGACGGTTGGTCCCCAGGACGGGACCCCTCCTGGTCCTCTTGATTCTCGCGTTCGCGTCCCCCGCGAACTCGGCTCAGATGGATCTCGATCGTCTGGAGCTGTGCGACCTCGCCGACGTCGTGGTGATGGCCGAGGTGACCAGCTTCGAGGTCGTCTGGGACGACGGCGCCGACGGCGGCATCTTGACCCGCGTCTGGTTCGCCCCCCTGCTCGACGTCACCGGCGCGGTCCCCGACACCGTCGAGCTGATCCTCCCCGGCGGCAAGCTCGGCGACATCGAGCACTCCGTCGAGGACGTGCCGACCCGCCCCGAGCTCGACAAGCGCTACCTCCTGTTCCTGCGCCGCGGCGACGACGGCACCTTCAGCGTGCTCGGCGGCCTCGCCGGCGCGGTTCGGATCTCCGACCCCGGTGAGACCAAGGGTGAGCGGTACATCGAAGCGCTCGCCTCGGTGGGGGCCTGCCATGCCCCGTAGTCTCGCCCTCGCGGCCCTGACCCTCCTGCTCGCGAGCCCCGCCGCGGCGTTCAACGCCAAGGACGCGACCTGGGTCTGGCAGGACGAGCCGGTCGCCGACCCCTTCCTGCTCAACACGTCGGGCGACTTCGCGGCGCTGGAGCTCGAGGCCGCGTTCACTTCGGCCCTGGACGCCTGGTCCGACGCCGGCTCCGAGTTCGAGTGGAACTACGGCGGCGTGACCTCCGACAACTCGTGGAACTACGACGGTCAGCTGATCGCCCAGGGACACGACGGCAGCTTCGGCGGCGGCACGCTGGCGGTGGCCCAGACCTGGTCGACGTCGACGCAGATCCTGGACTGCGACATCCGCTTCTACACCGAGAACGACTACGGCCCGATCCTGTGGAGCACCGACCCCCTGGGCGCTCCCCCCGGTCGCTTCGACTTCGAGTACGTCGCGGTGCACGAGCTCGGGCATTGCCTCGGGCTCGACCACTCCGACGACAGCGCCGCCGTGATGTACGCCTACGCAACCCCGGGGACCGGGCCCGAAGACCGCGAGCTGAGCGAGGACGACGTGGCCGGGCTGGTGTCGATCTACGGCTCGCTGGAGTGCCTCGACCTGGACGGCGACGGCTACCCCGGCGACCCCGAGTGCGCTGACGAGCCCGACTGCGACGACGGCGACGAGCTGGTGCACGCCGGCGCCGAGGAGGTCTGCAACGGCGTCGACGACGACTGCGACGGCCTCGTCGACGGCGCGGTCTGCGAGCCCCAGCCGGTGCCCGAGGAGCCCGAGGAGCCGCAGGTCCCCGGCCAGCCCGAGCTGCCCCCCGAGGAGCCGGACGCCCCCGCCGACGAGCCCGAGGCGCCCGAGGTGCCGGACGTGCCGGACGTGCCGGAGGAGGAGTACGACGAGCCCGAGGACGAGCCCGGCGAGCCCGAGGTCCCGGCGGACGACGAAGAGGACGACCGGCCGGACGAGCCGCCCCCCCCCGACAGCGACTCCGACGGTTGGTACGACGTGGCCGACTGCGCGCCCTACGACCCGTTCAGCTACCCCGGCGCCCCGGAGATCTGCGACGGTCGCGACAACGACTGCGACCTCGTCGTGCCCGACCTCGAGAGCGACGAGGACGGTGACGGCTTCGCTCCCTGTCACGACGACTGCGACGACCTGGACGACCTGAGCTGGCCCGGCGCGCCCGAGCTGTGCGACGGGGTCGACAACGACTGCGACGGCGAGCTCGCCGCCGACGAGCTGGACCACGACGACGACGGCCAGCCGGTCTGCGCGGGGGACTGCAACGACGACAACCCCTGGGTGTTCCTCGACGCGCTGGAGCTCTGCGACGAGCAGGACAACGACTGCGACGGGCTGTGGGAGGACGAGGAGATCGACGCCGACGGTGACGGCTTCCCGCCGTGCCAGGGCGACTGCGACGATCGGTTCGCGGAGATCTCCCCCGCCGAGCCCGAGGTCTGCGACGGGGTCGACAACGACTGCGACGCGGACGTCGACGAGGGGCTGGACTGCGAGGGGGACGAGCCGGCTGACGACCAGGACGTGCCGGACGAGGACGTGCCCGGCGGCGACGGCCGCCCGCCGGTCGGCGACGAGCCGGACGACGAGCCCCCGTCCGACCAGGACGTGCCGCCCGAGGGCGACGAGCCGCCGCCCGAGGAGGACGAGCCGCAGGAGGAGCCGCCGCTGGACGACGGCCGCCCCGACGACGACCTGCCCGACGACCTGCCCGACGGCGACGATCCCGGCGACGAGCCGGAGGAGGGGCCCGGCGACGAGCCCGAGGTCGAGGACGACGATCCGGACTTCGACGATGAGTGGCGCCCCGACGGCCCCGACGATGACGACGACTTCGACCCGGACGACGGCGACGAGCCGGACATCGACTGCTCGGGCGAGTCGTCCCTCGCCGCCGGCCCCCGGCGCGCGCCGGGGCTGGCGCTGCTGCTGCTCGGAGCCCTCGCCGTCCGCCGCCGTCGCGGCTGATCAGCCGTCCTTGAAGAGCTTGACGAGCCCCAGCAGGGCGATGCCGCCGCCGACGAGGAGCGGAGCGGCCTGGAGCACCTGTCCGTAGATCGGGACCACCCCGAGCTTGCCGCTGAAGGTCAGGCCGACGAGCGCCACGAGGAACCCGAACCCGATCTGGAACGAGGCCCCCCGGCGCTGGCGGCGGCGGCGGGCCGCCTCCTCCGCCTGCTTCTTGCGCTCCCAGAACATCGCCTTCTCGGCGGACTCCACCGCCGCGCGGGCGCGGCTGGCGGCCCGGGGGTCCACCTTCGGCAGCCCGGCCGCGGCCTCCAGGGCCATGCCCGAGGTGCAGGCCGGGCACGCCACCTCGACGGCGGAGTCGTACTCGATCCCGCAGTTCCTGCAGGCGATGACCCGTCCCGTCACGAGCCCACCGGGGCCTCGATGATCCCGTGCTGCCGCAGCAGCTTGCGCAGGTGGGGCCGGCTCAGGCCGACCTCCCGACAGGTGGCGGAGAGGTTGCCGCCGTTACGCCGGTAGGCGTCGCGCAGGTAGCGGACCTCCCACGCCGAGACGACCCGGTCCTTCGCCTCCTTGTAGGGCAGCTCGCTGTGCAGCGGCGCCGCGGGGGCGGCCGAAGGGCGAGCGCCGACCCCGCCGGTCAGCTGCAGGGGCAGCTCGTCCAGCGTGGACACCGCGGTCGGGGCGAGCGCGACGGCGCGCTCCAGGACGTTGCGCAGCTCGCGGACGTTGCCGGTCCAGGGGTGCGCCTGGAGCCGGTCCAGGGCGGGCCCGTCGGTGACCTCGATGTCGCAGCCCATGCGCTCCAGGAGCACCCGGGCGAGCGGGCCCACGTCGTCGAGCCGATCCCGCAGCGACGGCAGGGTCAGTCGCACGACCGCGAGGCGGAAGTAGAGGTCCTTGCGCAGCGCCCCGGCGGCCGTCGCCTCCTCCGGGGAGCGGCCCGCGGCGGCGACCACCCGCACGTCCACCGCGCGCTCCCGGAACTCCCCCAGACGCACGACGTGTCGCCCCTCGAGCACCCGCAGCAGCTTCGGCTGCAGGTCGAGGGGGAGGGAGTCCAGCTCGTCGAGGAAGACGGTGCCTCCGCTGCCGCTCTCGAACACCCCGGGCCGGTCCTGGGTCGCGCCCGTGAACGCGCCCTTGCGGTGCCCGAACAGCTGGGACTCGACCAGCTCGGGCGCCACCGCGGAGCAGTCGAACACGATGAAGGGGCCCCGGGCCCTCCGGCTGTGGGCGTGGATCGCCCGGGCGGCCAGCTCCTTGCCGGTGCCCGTCTCCCCGTCCAGGAGCACGGTGACGTCCCGGGGGGCGACGCGCTGCAGGACCGCGTACAGCTGCCGCATCGAGATCGACCTGCCGTACAGCTCGCCGAAGTGATCGGCGTCGGACGGCTCCAGGACCAGCGACCGATCCGGCCCGGTCAGGTGGATCTTGGTGCGCCCCAGCTGCAGGACGGTGCCGGGCGGCACCAGGCTCTCGACGACGCGGGCGCCGCCGATCCAGGTGCCGTTGGTGCTCTCGAGGTCGCGCAGCCGGACGGCGGCCCCGACCAGCGACAGCTCGACGTGGTGGGCGCTGATCGCCCGGTCGCTCAGGAGCACGTCGCAGTCATCGGCCTTGCCGACGATCGTGACGCCCCGCTCGACGAGGAACTCGCGTCCCGCGTCGGGCCCCTCGATGATCACCGCGACGGCCTGCGCCATCGGCAGGCCGAAGCGGGCCTCGGCGCGCTCGGTCGCGTGGAGGTACTCGGTGCCGTGCAGGTCGGAGGGGGGCGGGAAGCTCACCGCTTACGACGATAGCGGAGCGCGAGGGCGGCGGGCAGCAGCAGGAGCAGCGGGGCGCCGCCCGAGGCGCCACCGCCGGCCTCGCAGCTGCAGCCGTAGGCCCAGTTGGCGCCGGGGTCGTCGGTGTCCAGATCGCCGGGCGGGAGCAGGTCGCTGCCGCCGCCGTCGTCGTCGTCGTCGCCGTGCTCACCGTCGGGCCACAGGGGGGAGTCGTCCTCGGAGTCGGGGATGCCGTCGTCGTCGCTGTCCTCGTCGAGGTAGTTGGGCAGGCCGTCGCCGTCGGTGTCGACGGGGTGATCGGGATCGCCGCCCATCTCCTCGGTGTCGCTGAGCCCGTCGTCGTCGCTGTCCTCGTCCAGGAAGTCGGGGGTGCCGTCGCCGTCGCTGTCCTCGTACCCCTCGACCTCGTCGGGGATGCCGTCGCCGTCGCTGTCGTGGTCCCACCAGTTGGGTACGCCGTCGCCGTCGTCGTCGCCGGGCCCCTCGATGCTGTTGGGGATCCCGTCCTGGTCGGTGTCCAGGTTGGCCGCGCCGGGGTCGGGGAGCAGGTCCTCGGTCAGCGGCTCCTCGTCGATGCAGACGCCGGTGGTGGGGTCACAGGCGCTGTCGGGGCAGTCGTCGTCCCCGCACGGGGAGGTGCAGGCGTCGTCGACGCAGACGAGGTTGCCCATGCAGTCCATGCTCAGCTCGCAGGCGCTGCCGGACGTGGCGCTCCCCTCGCTGCCCGCGAACCGCCACCGCACCGCGTCCCAGGCGACGTACGCGCCGTAGCCCTCGGTGGTCAGGTTCGTGAGGCTGACGTTGCCGGTGTTGCCCTCGATGAACTTGACCGGCAGGCCGCCGAGCAGCTCGGTCCAGTCGCCGGCGTTGGTCGACTGGTCGACGAAGTCGATGGCGTGGCCGCCGTGGAAGGCGATGTCGAACGCCGCCTCGGTGGACGCCGCGCCGGGCGAGTCCGGCACCCAGACGTCGATGGTGTACAGGCCGGTCGAGGGGATCTCGGGGGTCCAGACGCCGACGGTGAACGGCACGTCGACCGCGTAGGGGTCCTGGAAGTAGAAGTCGCCCTCCCAGCCCGCCGTCGTCGCGTCCTCCACGGTGTCGCCGCCCTGGACGAAGCTGAACTCCGGGTCGGCGTTGTCGACGACGATGCCGCCGTTGCAGGGATCGACGTGGGTCGGGGAGGGGGACGGGATGTCGCCGGGGCTGCTCCCGATGGCGCCCAGGTCGGGGTAGCTGACGTCGATCGGCTCCCAGCGCGCGCCCGGCGGGTACGCGGCGAGGCCCCAGACGAGCTCCTGGTAGGGGTAGGAGCCCCGGGACAGGCTGCTCGGGCTGCCGTAGGGCGGGCGGCCCGAGGGGAGGCTGGAGTTGTTGGGGTTGTTGACCGACGAGAAGCCGTTGTAGGCCCAGACGGCGTAGTACCAGTGCTCCACGGTCGTCGGCTGGTTGTCGCCGATGTAGGGGACCGAGATCCACTTGATGGCGAGGATGCCGGCGCCGGTGCCGATGTTGTAGTCGGCCTCCGAGGCGACGCGGGAGGGGCTGAACGACAGGGAGCCCATGGAGCCCGACGACATGCCCGAGGTGACCTGGGTGACGCCGTAGCCGCAGTCGAAGCTGATGACCGTGGGGCCAGAGCCGCCGTCGCCGCCGCAGAACTGGGCCCAGGTGGACTCGACCCAGCCGATCGACTTGAGCAGCACGCAGGGCATCGTCGCCGGCACGGTGGTGTTGGCGGGGTTGCCGACGCCGATGTTCGGGTAGGCGGGGGCCTCGCTGCCGAGCAGCGCCTGGCCGGCGGCCTCGAACAGGGCCGCCATCTCGTCGTCGACGGGGTCGGAGCCGGTGACCGCGGGCTGGGGGCAGCCGCTGGTGGACGGGCAGCCGGCTCGGGCCGCGGCGGGCGCCAGGGCGACGGACAGGGCGGCGAGGGCGAGGGCGAGCCTCATCGCACGGCCCCCAGCCACGCCAGGTCGTGCCCCGGCGGGGCCAGGAACACGCGGTCCTCCGGAGAGCGCTCCAAGACCCAGGCGACGGGCGCCCGGTCGGAGTGCTCCCTCCAGAGCGTCCCTCCGGAGGGGACCGCGTGCTCGGGTGCCCGCCACGCGCTCTCGCACGGCCCGGCGGGACAGGCTGACGCGGGTCGCCCCTTCGGGGCTCCCGGGCCGCCGACGAGGCCGGTGGTGGTGACGACCGAGCCGTCGGCGAGCAGGCGAGGGGAGGAGGCGCGGTGCAGGCCGGAGACCACCGTGGTCGGGCTGCCGGGGGCGCCAAAGGGGACCCGCACGAGCGAAGCGTCGTCGGTCCCGGGGGTGACGGCGAGCACGTAGACGTCACGACCGCCGGCGGGGTCGACCTGGACGTCGCGCACCTCGGAGCCGTGCAGCCTCCAGCGGGCCCGCAGTCGGCCGTCGGTGCGCAGCTCGACGAGCTCGGGGCCGGCGTCGGTGAGGACCAGGGCGAGCAGGCCCGGCTCGGGGTCGGAGGCGGGGCCCGGGAGCACGCCGCAGAGCTGCACCCACAGGGCGGTCAGCTCGCTGACCACCCGCTCGCCGCGGGGCTCCCCTCGGGCGATCGCCGCGGCGTCCAGGGCGACGATCTCGAACGAGTCCAGCCGCGGCAGCAGCTTGCCGTCGGCGCGGGTGCGCGGCTCGCCGGCCCAGGAGCGCAGGTAGAGCACCTGCTCCTCGAGGAGGCGAGGCGTCTGCAGGTACAGCGCGAGCTCGTCGACGAGCACGCCGTCGACGTGGAGCTCGGCGGGGTCGCCGTGGCGCCGGTCGGACGGCAGCGTGACCCAGGCGGTGTGCTCGCCGTCGACCGAGATGACGCCCCGGGGCAGGTAGCCGGCGGCGTGCTCGACGCTGGCGAGGCGGCGGCGGGCGACCAGCCCGTCGTCGTCGGTGTCGGCGGCCGGATCGGCCAGCCACAGCGTGGAGCGGTCACCGTCGACCTCGGCGGTGAAGTAGACCAGCCCCGCCTCGATGGCCGCGGTGGCCGCTCCGTGCTCGGCGCCGAGGACCGTCGGGCCGGCGTCCGGCACGGGCCCGGCGCAGCCGGCGAGGAGGAGCAGCAGCGGGATCAGGCGTCGCACGCGTTCTTGGAGAGCATACGCCGTGCCAGGTCGTCCGATGGAACTCCTTGCGCCGTTTCCGCGGATCCCGGGCGGGGCGTCCGGTCACCCGCCTGACCAGCTCCCGGGAGGGGGTGGAAAGCGGAGTTTCCAGCTTCAGCGAGCGGTTGCCTCGCCCGCTTCTCGCCCCTACGCTCCCGCCTTCATGAGCGCCTCCCTCGAATCCCTCTTCCGCGAAGTCGCGCCGTCCGTCGACTTCTGCTCCATGCGCCACGTGCGCACCCGCAGCGAGACCGTCGAGGTCCGCAACGACGTGCTCGAGCCGGTCACCGACTCGCTGGACGAGGGCGTCATGCTCACGGTCGTCGACGGCGGGGGGCTGGGCTACGCGGCGACCTCCGACCTCTCCCGGGGCGGGCTGCAGCGCGCGCTCCGGCTGGCCCGGGCGTGGGCGCGCCGAACGGCCGGCCGCTCGGTGGTCGACTTCTCGTCGGTCGACATGCCGCGGCCCGACGGGACCTACGCCTCGCCCGTGGGGCGGCCGTGGGACGACCTGCCCCTGCCCGAGCGCATCGCCATCGCCAAGGACGCCTGCCGGCGGCTCGCCGGGGGCGAGGCCATCGTCGACCGCACCGCGACCCTCTGGAACACGCACACCACCACGCTGTACGTCGACGCTGACGGCGGGCGGATGGAGCAGGAGCTGCACCTGCTCGCGCCGCACCTCGAGGTCGTCGCCAACAAGGGGAGCGACACCCAGACCCGGTCGCTCGCGGGTCGCGGCTTCTGCCGCCAGGGCGGCGCCGAGCTGCTCGACCTCATCGGCTTCGTGGGCGCCGCGCCGGGCCTCGCCGACGAGGCGCTGCAGCTGCTCGCCGCCCCCGACTGCCCGACGGGGGCGATGGACCTGGTGCTCGCGCCGGACCAGATGATGCTCCAGATCCACGAGAGCATCGGCCACCCGCTCGAGCTCGACCGCATCCTGGGCGACGAGCGCAACTACGCCGGCACGAGCTTCGTCAGCCTCGACATGTTCGGGGAGTACCAGTACGGCAGCGACCTGCTCAACGTCACCCACGACCCGAGCCGGCCCGAGCAGTTCGCCAGCTACGGCTTCGACGACGAAGGCCTGTCCGCGACCCGCGAGTACATCATCCGGGACGGCCTGCTCGTGCGGCCGCTCGGCGCCGCCGTCTCCCAGGCCCGGGCCGGCATGGCGGGCGTCGCCAACGCGCGCGCCCAGAGCTGGAACCGCCCCCCCATCGACCGCATGGCCAACCTCAACGTCGAGCCGGGCGACCTCAGCCAGGACGAGCTCATCGGCCAGGTCGAGAAGGGCGTCTGGATGACGACCAACTGCTCCTGGTCCATCGACGACAGCCGCAACAAGTTCCAGTTCGGCTGCGAGTTCGGCCGCCTCATCGAGAACGGCGAGCTCAAGGGGGTGGTCAAGAACCCCAACTACCGCGGCATCTCGGCGACGTTCTGGCGCGCCCTCGCGGGCGTGGGTGACGAGTCGACCCTGGACGTGCTCGGCACGCCCTACTGCGGCAAGGGCGAGCCCAACCAGGTCATCCGGGTGGGGCACGCCTCACCCACCTGCCTGTTCCGCGGCGTCGAGGTGTTCGGAGGTGCAGCGTGAGCATGCGTGACCACTTCGCCGCCCTGACCGACGCCCTGGTCGCCCGGCTCACCGGGGACGAGATCCTGCTGCTCTCCTTCGCCGGGGAGGGCTCGGACTTCGTGCGCTTCAACGGCGGCAGGGTGCGGCAGGCGGGCCGCGTCGACCAGGCCGAGCTCGACCTGGACCTGGTGCGGGGCAAGCGCCACGCGCGGGGCAGCGTCGCCCTGTCGATGAACCAGGGGACCGACGTCGCCCGCGGGGCCGACCTGCTGGCGCGGCTGCGGACCACCCTGGAGCACCTGCCCGAGGACCCCCACCTGCTGTTCAGCGAGGACGTGCAGAGCACCGAGCGCGTCGGCGCCGACGGGCTGCCGTCGGCCGGCGACATGACCGACGCCGTGCTCGAGGCCGGGGCCGACCTGGACCTCGTCGGCATCCTCGCCACGGGCGGGATCTTCCGGGGCTTCGCCAACTCCCTGGGCCAGCGCAACTGGTTCAGCTCCCACAGCTTCAACCTCGACTGGAGCCTGTTCCACCGCGGCGACAAGGCGGTCAAGTGCGGCTACGCGGGCGAAGCCTGGGACGGCGGCCTGTTCACCCACAAGATGGACGAGGCCCGTCGCCAGCTCGCCGTGGTCGGCCGATCACCGCGCAAGATCGACCCCGGCAAGTACCGGGTCTACCTCGCGCCGTCCGCGCTCCAGGAGGTCGTCGAGCTGCTCGGCTGGGGCGGCTTCGGCCTCAAGACCCACAAGACCCGCCGCAGCCCGCTGCTCAAGGCGTCACTCGGCGAGAAGCAGTTCGCCGCGAACGTCACCCTGGCGGAGAACGTCGCGGGCGGGGTCGCCCCGAACTTCGGCGCCGGCGGCTTCCTGCGCCCCGAGCGGGTGCAGCTGTTCGACGGCGGGCGGTTCGGCGACCACCTCGTCTCGCCGCGGAGCGCCCAGGAGTACGGGGTGCCGACCAACGGCGCCGGCGCCGGCGAGTTCCCCGACTCGCTCGACCTCGCCCCCGGCGCGGTGGCCCGGGACCAGGTGCTGGACGAGCTCGGCACCGGCATCTACGTCAGCAACCTCTGGTACCTCAACTACAGCGATCGCCCCTCCTGCCGGGTCACCGGCATGACCCGGTTCGCCACGTTCTGGGTGGAGAACGGCGAGATCGTGGCGCCCCTGGACGTCATGCGGTTCGACGAGACGGTCTTCCACGTGCTCGGAGAGGGGCTGGTGGGGCTGACCGAGGAGCGGGAGTTCATGCTCAGCGCGTCGACCTACGACCGGCGCTCGACCAACTCCGCGCGCCTCCCCGGAGCGCTCGTCGACGGGTTCACTTTCACCCTCTGAGCGCCCCGAACCACGCCCTGGCGCGGTCGAGAGCCCACAAAAGCGAAAAAAAATTTGAGGACCTCGAACTCCGCCGAGGGTGTCGATCTTGCTGTAGAAAAGACTAAATGATTTCAGCCACTTACAACGGCGCAGGCGAGGCGTCCAACGCTTCGAATAAACGCTGTACGTCGAGGAAAGTTGGCTCCCTGTCTAGCGTTTAGCTTGACGACCCCCGAATGTTGTGACCTACAATCATCCCGTCGCGACGATGTACGTCGGACTTGTGGAGGAAGAAATCATGGCTGGTGAGAAGAAGTACTTCGTCCTTCAGGATGGCTCTGGTGACACCGAGACGGTGTTCTGCTCCCGTCAGGCTCGCGGCGCGGCCCTGAAGGCTGCGTCCCGTGGCCACACGGACATTCGCCTGCGTGAGCGCGGCACCAACCGCGTGCACGTCTTCAAGGGCTGGCGCGAGCAGGTCGGCGCCCCCAAGAACGGCCCGAGCTGGCTCGGTGACACCGTCTGGAAGAGCAACGTCAAGAAGCAGGGCATCGAGAAGCTCTAGCTCGCGACGGGGTCGCGTTCGCGCGACCTGATCGATTTCGTCGACTCCCCGGCCGCTTCGGTGGACCGGGGAGTCGTCGTTCTCGGGAGGGTGGTTGTCGTGGCGCGCTGCTTGCCCCTGGCCTACCCTGCCGGCATGGGGTGGCGTTCCTCTGTTTCGGTAGCCGTCGTCGCGATCGCGATGGCCGGCTGCACAGAAGCCCAACTGGAAGACGAGTGGGAACTCACCGCGTCCCAGCTCGCCGATCTGCCGCTGGCGGTCGTCGACTCCTTCCCGGCGGACGGCGTGGACGGCATCGGGCACCGGATCCAGCCCTACGTGCTGTTCACCCGACCGCTGACCGCCGACGAGGAGGGCGCCCTCGGCGCGGGGCAGATCCTCCGCCTGGACAACGGCGCGACGGTCTCGGCGCTGGTCGACCTCGACTCCGACGGCATGGGCCTCTACCTCCGCCCCGACGACCTGAGGCGGGATCGCGACTACCGGCTGGACTTCACGCCGCCGGGTGAGGCGCGCGACGTCCCCCTGTCGCACGTCTTCTCCACGGACCACCCCGCCGGCGCTGCGTTCAACATGTCGACCGGGCTGAAGGTCGACCAGTTCGGCCGCAGCGCGGCGCAGGCCCAGAGCCTGACCGACACCTTCGTGCCGGGGGTCTACCCGCTGTGGGTCATGCAGATCGCCGGCCTGCCGGCGCAGATCGACGCTCCGACCCGCGTCGACATCGTCTTCGCCCCGGCGCGCATCGACGACGACCCCGGACCGGCCCACTTCCTGAAGCGGGAGTACGGCTACGTCGGTCGGTTCGTCGACGTCACGGTCTCGGAGGACGGCAGCTTCAGCCACGCCCAGGAGGGTGTGTTCCTGCCGCTGTGGTCGGCCGACGACGTGCTGCTGATGTACCTGGAGGACGTGACGCTCTCGGGGCGGGTCATCCCGGGGGACCCGGCCCGCGTCTCGGAGATGACCCTCACCGGCGTCATCGGCACCCGCTGGCTGCTCAGCCTCGCCTCCCAGGGCGGTCCGTGGCGCAACGCGATCCGCTCTCTGCGGCCAGACATCGACACCAACGGCAACGGGATCGAGGACGCGGCGACGTTCACGCTGTCGTCGTCGCCGCAGCCGATCGAGCTGGACGACATCGACCCCTGATCGCCGTACTGCGGCGGTGCGGACGTCACAGGATGTGACAGCCTGACAACCAGGGTTTGCCTCCCACGCGGGAGCGCGTAAGGTGCCGGCTCCTGTGCCGGAAGAGGAGGACCCCACCGTGGCCAAGAAGAAGTCGAATACCCCTCTCATCGCTGGCCTTGCGGCCGGCGGTTGCTTGTTGATCTGCCTGTGCGGCGGCGGCATCACCGCGTTCGTCATGATGGGCGACGGCGGTGGCGGTGGCGGTGGCGGAGGCGGCGACATCTCGTCCAAGATCCGCACCATGACCACCCTGTTCGAGGGCGGCAGCGACGCGTGGGACGCGGCGGTGAACCCGCTGATGGTCGCCGCGTACGACAAGAACGGCTCCGGTGACATCGACACCGGCTCCGAGGTCAGCTCCATCCCGTGCGGGACCTGGACGGCCATCGACGACGGCGTCAAGTCCAAGTGGGAGTACGGCGTCCGCACCATCTACGGCCTCGAGGCCGACAAGCTCTGGATCGGCGGCGCGCTCGGCTTCTCCGAGATCGTTCGCGCCGAGGCCGACTCCGCGGCGGCTGGCTGCCTCGGCGGCGCGGCTCCGGCGGCGGCTCCGGCGGCGGCTCCGGCGGCGGCTGGCGGCGGCGCGGTCTCCGCGCTGATCTCCGTCGTCCCCGACGGCGGCTCCTCCGCGTGGGACGAGGCGGTCAAGGCGATCCTGGTCGCCAACTACGACACCAACAGCAGCGGCTCGCTCGACACGTCGGCCGAGGTCTCGGCCGTCCCCTGTGACGTCTGGACCACGATGGACTCCGGTGTGCGCTCCAAGTGGACGTACGGCATCCGCACCATCTACGGCTTCCATGGCGGTGGTTGGGTCGGTGACGCGGTCGGTTTTGCCGAGTCGCAGCGCAGCGCGGCCGACAGCAAGGCGGCGGGCTGCGGCCTCAACACCGAGTGATCCCGAGCGCCCCGGCGCACACATCGGCGTGCTGAGCACGCCCGAAGGGTCTCTCCATGCTGATCTTCGACTTCGACGGCACCCTCACGGACGCCGAGGCGGAGGGGCTCCCCTTCCGTGAAGGCTATCTCGACGACCTGGCTGCGCTGACCGGCGCGGCCAGGTCCGAGATCGCCACCCTCGCTGACCGGTTCGAGGCGGACATCCTCGCCGCCTCCGACCGCTTCGGGTGGGTCTTCAACGGCCAGATCGTCGCGCCCGCCTCGGTCGATCCGTACCTGCGGATCATGCCGGTCGCCCGGATGGTCTTCGACCACTTCGGCTCGTTCCCGTCCGAGGACGACCGGTCCCGCCTGCTCGACGGGATCCTCTACAAGTACAACTACGGCAAGTCGGGCATCTCGTTCCGCGCCGGCGCCTACGAGCTCCTGTCGGAGCGCGAGGGCACGCCGACCTGGATCGTGACCAACTCGGCGACCGACCCGGTGCGGAACAAGGTGACCGCGCTGGCCGAACAGGCGGGCCGCTCGGGCACGCTGGACTGGCTGGTGGAGCGGGTCTTCGGGTTCGGCAAGAAGTACGTGATCGAGCCCGGCTGGGACGTCGTCGACGACGCGATGGCCCTGCCGGGCCTGAACCGGCCGGTGCTGCTGCGCCGCAAGAAGTACTTCGACGTGCTGGAGCGGCTCCGGGTCGAGGCTGGCTTCGCCTGGTCCGACGTCACCGTGGTGGGCGACATCTTCGAGCTCGACCTGGCTCTCCCGTTGCACCTGGGTGCGCGCGTGGGGCTGCTCGCGAGTCGCTTCACGCCGCCGTGGGAGACCGAGTACCTCGCCGGTCACGACCGCGGCGCGGTGCTCCACTCGATCGACGACGTCACGTCGTTCATCGGCTAGACCACCGAGCGCAGAGCGCTCTGGTCAGTCGGTCGGCGTCGGTTCCGCCGGCTCGATCCGGGACAGGTCCACCGCGAACGATACCGCCGCGATGAAGTTGAAGTCCCCCTGACGCACCGGGTGGTGGGTGCGCCCCCCCATCGTCAGGATCGGCGTGAAGTCGCGGATCCGCTTGCCCAGCCGGGTCAGCGAGATCATCGCGACGCCCCGCAGCGCGTTGCTCGGCGCGTCCCCGCCCAGGGGCAGCGTCAGCTGGTCGTTGATCCCCAGCCGGAGCTCGGCGTTGGGGTGCACGGGGATGCCGACCATCACGATGGCGAGGTTCTCGACGAACCACTGGGAGTTCGCGGCCGGGAGGTCGTGCTTGTTGTGGAAGTAGAACTCCGCGTCGCCGATCTGGAAGAGGTCGAACCGGGCGGTGTCGAGGATGATCATGCGCACCGGCCCCATCGGGAAGGCCAGCTGCAGGGTCGGCGCGAGTCGGAAGAAGTGACCGAACGCGGCCGCGCCGTCCTCCGCCGGGAGGTTGGGCTTGGTGTAGTCGGAGTCGTAGCCGTCGATCGGGTAGTAGCCGGCGCTGGCGACCCCGATGGGCCAGTAGAAGATCGAGCCCACCTCCGCCCGCACCTTGAAGAACGACAGCGGCTGCACCTCCAGGTAGGCGGCGGGCATGCTGTAGATCGGGCTGAAGTAGTTCGTGACCCCCACCTCGATCTTGGCGAGATCGAGGAGCAGGCCGCGGCCCGACGCGATCGGCACGCAGCCGCCCAGGTCGAGCTGGTGCTCGATCCCCCAGTCGCCGTACTTGATGCCGATCGTGTGCCGCATCAGCGGCTTGGGCTCCGCCTCACCCAGACACGCCCCCGCCCGGGCCTCGGGGGGCGCGGTGACGGTGAAGGCGAAGAGGAGGAGGAGGGCTAGGAGCGACGGCGACGGACGCACGCGCCGACTCCCATCAGGAACAGGAGGGACAGGCCCTCGCTCAGGGGGACCGGACCGGTCGCGTCGCAGGTGCAGCCGGTGCCGCCGCGGCGGCCGCCGCCTCCGCCTCCGTCATCGTCGTCGTCGGCCGAGCTGTCGTCGTCGTCCGCGCCGTCGTCGTCGTCCGAGGCGTCGTCGTCATCGTCGTCGTCGTCGTCGTCGCCCTTGGGGAGGTCGTCGATGATGCCGTTGCAGTCGTTGTCCAGCCCGTCCTCCAGCTCCGGGGCGCCGGGGTAGACCGTCGGGTCGAAGTCGTCACAGTCCCCGTCGCAGGTGGTGAAGAAGTCGACGTCCTGGTCCGGGCAGGGGTTGGGGTAGGTGATCTCGGTGATGAAGGAGGCGAAGACCAGGCAGTCGCTGATCGGGGGGTCGGCGATGGACGCGCTCACGCTCGTGTCGCCGGGCGAGACGAGGCCCTGGGCCGTCAGGTCGAACGTGTCGTCGTCCCACATGGCGCCGTCGCCGCCGGGGTCGGGGCTGGGGCAACCGCCAGGGGCGGGGCAGCCGTCGCCCTCCCAGTTGTTGGAGGCGATGACCACGCCGTTGAAGCGGGTGTCGCCGTCGTCCGCGCCCTGGGCGTCGCCGACGGTGTAGTGCGCCCGGACCCGGGTGATCGGCGTGCCGATGGGCTCGTCGAAGGTCGCGGTGCTCGTCACCGGGGGCTCCCCGGGCCCGACGCCGCCGTAGATGGCGCCGTCGTTCACGGTGATCTGGGTGATGTCGGTCGACGAGGAGACCCGGTAGATGATGACGATCGAGAAGCCCTGGTTGTCGATCGTGCCGGGCGTGTAGTCGAACCCGGTCACCTCGTAGGTGCCCTCGTGGTTGACGATGTCGCGCACCGAGGCGCGGTAGACGTGGTTGTCGCCCATGCCCCAGCAGGTGTCGGCGGTGGTGCCGATCCAGGTGCCGACGAACTCCTGGCTGCTGCCGTCGGAGACATCCGTGATCTGCACGGTGTCGTCGAACCCGGCGATGATCACCCAGTACAGGTACGCCTGGACCACCTCGGCGTCGGCCGGGATGCCGGTCAGCGTCATCGTGCCGACCTCCGGGGCTCCGAAGCGACGCGCGAGTCCGAGGCCCTCGCTGACGACTCCGCCCCCGGGCAGGAGCTGGCTGTAGATCGTGGAGTGCTGCTGATCGCCGTCTGCGTGGGCGATTGCGGGGGTCAGCAGCGCGGCGGTCAGCAGGGCTGTGGCGATGCGCAAACACCCCGAGGAAAAGAAACCAAAACGCCCCCCCGATAACTACTCTCTGAAGAGTAATTGGTGGAGGCGGCGGGAGTTGAACCCGCGTGTCGCCTTACTTATTACAACGCTTCAACGAATACCTATACCTCCAACGTA
>CAYQEG010000060.1:0-36207 GCA_964416435.1 uncultured Rickettsiales bacterium | reverse complement strand
ATGGCTCCCCACGACCGGAGCGTGCCGTCGGACGCCCGGTGCACGAGCGTCTGGTCGGCGCCGAACCAGAGATCGCCGTCGCCGTCGGTCGCCAGGGCGCGCACGCAGCCGCTGTGCGGCTCCTCCAGCTCGACCGCGACGAACCGGCCGTCCTGCCAGTAGTGGAGGTCGCCGCAGCCGGCGCCGATCCACAGTCGACCGTCGTCTCCCTCGAGCACGGTCCGCACCGACGGCGCGGCGAGCCCCGCGTCGGCGCCGAAGTGCACGACGCGCCGGTCCCGGACCTGCAGCAGGCCGCCGCCGTCGGTGCCGACCCACAGGGCCCCCTCCCGGTCGACGAGCAACGCCCGGATCGGATACCGGTCGTCGTGACCGGGCAACGGCACCCGCTCGAAGGCCCCCTGCCCCTCCCGCAGCACCAGGGCTCCGCCCCGGCTGAGCCACAGGCGCTCGTTCGCCGCGTCGAACACGAGGTCCCCCGAGAATCCGTCGTCGGGGAGGTCGGCGATGAGCTCGGCGGATGCCCCCTCGCCTCGCACGAGCCCGGCGGCGGTCAGGGTCCAGCGCGCGCCATCGGGGCCGACCACGCTCGCGAAGGTCCCGCCGAACACCTCCCGCTCGAGGTCCGGTCCGGTCCGTTGGGGTGCGGGCCCCTCGGGGGTCGCCCGGCCGTCTCGCCAACGGATCAGCTCACCGCCCTCGGTCGTCAGCAGCAGCCCGTCGTCGAGCCCGGACATCCGCACGAGCCGCGACGGGTCGGCGGCGCCGGCGCCGAGCAGATCGAACACGTCGAATCCGGAGCCGTCGTACCGGGCGAGCCCGCCGAAGGTGGTCAGCCACAGGTAGCCGCGCTCGTCCTGGTGCAGGTCGGTGATCGAGTTCTGGGGCAGCCCCTCGCCGGTGGTCCAGCGATCGACGACGAACCGGTCCCCGCGCTCCGGCGGCGGGACGGACAGGTGCGCCGCAGCCTCCGGGGGGGCGAACGCTGCGGCGACCGCCACCGAAAGCACGCTGGCGCGCGCGAGCCTCTGGACCACTGCCCTGATTCGGGGAGCCTGACACAGCGAGCGGCTCCCCGGAAGGCCAGGGCCCGCCCGGCGGCGGTCAGGAAGCGACGTAGTCGTCGCCGTAGAGCCCGGCGATCTGCTCGGCGAAGTGCGCGTGGACCTTGCTGCGCTTCACCTTGAGGGTCGGCGTCAGCTCGCCCTCCTCGATGGAGAGGGCGCGGGGCAGGATGACGAACTTCTTGACCTGCTCGACCCGCGCGTACTTGCTGTTGGCGTCGTCGATCCAGGCCTGCAGGGAGGCGCGGAGCCTGGCGTCGCCGACCAGGTCCGCGGCGTCCGCGCCGTTCTTCTTCGCCCAGTCGGCGGCGGCGTCGGGGTCGAGGGAGATCAGGCCGACCAGGTACTTCTGCTTGTCGCCGATCATCACCGCCTCGCCGACGAGGGCGTGGTTCTTGACGTCGCCCTCCCAGTTCTTGGGCGCGATGTTCTTGCCCCCGGCGGTGATGATGATGTCCTTCTTGCGACCGGTGATGTGCAGGTAGCCGTCGCTGTCGAACCTGCCCAGATCCCCGCTGTGCAGGTAGCCGTCGACCAGGGTCTCCGCCGTCGCGTCGGGCTCCTTGTAGTAGCCGAGGAAGACGTTGGGGCCCTTGACCAGGATCTCGTCGTCTCCGGCGATCTTCACCTCGACCCCCGGCAGCGCCGGACCGACCGAGCCGTACTTCGTCCGGCCGGGCAGGTTGAAGCTCGTCGGGCCGGTGTCCTCGGACTGGCCGTAGACCTCGCGGATGACGATGTCGAGGCCGGAGAAGTACTGGATGATGTCGGCGCTGATCGGCGCCGCGCCGGACACGCAGATCCGCGCGTTGCCCAGCCCCACCAGCGGCTTGACCTTGCTGAAGACGAGGGCGTTGGCGACCTTGTACTTGATGCCCAGCACGCCGCCGGGCTCTCCGCGGCCGCGGTTGCGGTGGTCGTTGACCTCGGCCCCGACCCGCTTGGCCCAGGCCCCGATCTTCTTCTTGAGCCCCTGGGTCTGGGACGCCTTCGCCTGGATGCCGGCGTAGAACTTCTCCCAGATCCGCGGCACGCCGAAGAAGATGGAGGGCTGCACTTCCTTGAGGTTCTCCGGCAGCTTCTCGATCGACTCGGCGAAGTAGACGCGGCTGCCGCAGGTGACGGGCACGTGCAGGCTGAACATCTGCTCGGCGATGTGGGACAGCGGCAGGTAGCTGATGGAGCAGTCGGTGTCGGTCGCGCTCACCAGGCTCAGGGCGCAGCCCGCCGTCCAGGCGAGGTTCTCGTGCGACAGCATCACGCCCTTGGGCGGGCCGGTGGTGCCCGACGTGTAGATGAGCGTCGCGGTCTCACCGAGCTTGAGCGCGTCGACCCGAGCGTCCAGGTCGGCGTCGGGCACGTCGTCCGCGCGGGCGCAGAACGCCTCCCAGGACAGCACCCGGTCGCCGTCGGACGACTCGACCTCGGCGCCCTTCATCAGGATCGCGTAGTCCAGGTGCGGCAGGCGGTCCCAGACCTCCTGGACCTTGGCCAGCTGGTCGCGGTTCTCGACCAGGATGGCGCGGGCCTCGGTGTGGTCCGTGATGTAGTGGACCTCCTCGGCGGAGTTGGTCGTGTAGATGCCCGCGGGGGCGCCTCCGGCGCACATCGTGGCCAGGTCGAAGATGGTCCACTCGGGGCGGTTGAAGCCGAGGATGGTGGTCTTCTCGCCCACCTCGAATCCGAGCGACATGAGGGCGCGAGCGGCAACTCGCACCTCTTCCACGTACTGCTTCCAGGTGGTCGCTTGCCAGCCAGCGCCGGAGCGCACGAAGTACGCCGGCTGGTTGGGACGGGACTGGCCCTGGGAAAGGAGCCTCGCGGGGATGGTGTCGGCAGCCATGTTCCTCCAAGGAGCCGCGGACGGAGCGGCGGCGCGGGAGTGTACCAGCGCGCTGCGAGCATGCACTCGCGTGCTATACGCAGCCGCCATGTCCCCTCGTTCTGCGCTCCTGTTGGTGCTCCTGCTGCCCCTGGGCTGCATCGCGCACGCCCCCGAGCGCTTCGCCGGACCGGACATCGTCGAGGTGACCGGCGACCTGCCGGGCTGGCCGATCACCGTCGTCGAGGACGAGTGGGGGATCCCGCACGTGCGGGCGCGAAGCGAGCAGGACGCGGCGTTCGCGCTGGGCTGGCTGCACGGCGAGGAGCGGCTGTGGCAGCTCGAGCTCAGCCGGCGCGTCGGCTCGGGGCGGCTGTCGGAGATCCTCGGCAAGCGCACGCTGCAGACCGACCGGTTCTTGCGCACCGTGGGCTTCCGCCGGGCCGCCGAGGCGGCCTGGCCGGCCCTCGCCGAGCGCGAGCAGGCGATGCTCCTGGCCTACGCCGACGGAGTCAACGCGGCGATCGGGGCGACGGACGAGCTGCCCCCGGAGTTCAAGCTCCTGCGGTTCGAGCCCGAGCCCTGGACCCCCGTCGACAGCCTCGTGGTCACCAAGTCGATGGCGTGGCTGCTGTCGGGCTCGGCCGACGACGACGCGCTGCACCACCGGATCACCCGCGAGCTGGGCGAGGAGGTGGCCGACCTGCTGGTGCCGCTGTACCCCGCCGACGGCCTCCGCATCCTGCCGCCGGACCAGATGTGGGACCTCCGCTCGGCCGAGCCGGCGGCGCCCGCGGGGCCGGCCCACGCCCCCGCCCCCCCCGCCGGCGAACCGGACGACAGCGGCGGGGGCGACGGCGCGCCCGAGGGGCGGCGGCTGCTCGACGAGCTGCTCGGAAAGGGGCGCGACGTCGGCAGCAACGCCTGGGTGGTGCACGGCAGCCGGACCGACACCGGGCTGCCGATCCTCGCCAACGACCCCCACCTGGGCGTGCAGGTGCCGGCCATCTGGTACCTCGCCGAGGTGGAGACCCCGACGATGCACGTGATCGGGCCGACGCTCGTCGGCCTGCCGGGGTTCCCGATCGGTCACAACGAGTACATCGCCTGGGGGCTGACCAACTCCGGCGTCGACGTGCTCGACCTGTACCGGGAGCGCCCCCACCCCGACGATCCGCTGCGGGTGGAGCGGCCGGGCGGCGCGTGGGAGCAGCTGCAGGTCGTGACCGAGGAGATCGCGGTCAAGGGACGGCCCCGCCCGGTCGAGCTCGAGGTCCACATCGGCAGCAACGGCCCCCTGGTCACCGAGTTCTTCGAGGACGACTTCGAGGACGGCGAGCAGGTGGCGATGCGCTGGACGGCCCTGGAGCCGGGGGACACCACCATCGCCGCGTTCTTCGGGGTGATGCGGGCGTCCAACTGGGACGAGTTCCGAGCCGCGCTGGAGCTGTTCGTGGTGCCCAGCCAGAACTTCGTCTACGCCGACGTGCGGGGCCGGATCGGCTGGCAGATCCCGGGGCTGGTGCCCGCTCGGCACCCCTCGTTCGACGGCCGTCGCCCGGGACGCGGCTGGGTCGCCGAGGACGCCTGGACGGGCTGGATCCCGTTCGACGAGCTGCCCGCCGCGACCGATCCCCTCCAGGGCTGGATCGTCACCGCCAACCAGCACCCCGTGCCCGACGACTACCGCCATCACCTCGGCTCGCGCTTCACGGCGCCCCACCGGGCGATGCGGATCGCCGACCTGCTGGAGCAGGGCGAGGGGCGCGACGTCGCCGGCCATCGACGGATCCAGATGGACACCCTGAGCGCGCAGGTGGGCGAGCTGAAGCCGACCCTCCTGTCGGTCCCGCCGACCTCCGAGGGGATCGCGGCGGCGCTGGACGTGGTGCGCAGCTGGAATGGCGAGCACGACGTCGACAGCGCCGGCGCGGCGGTGTTCAACGCCTGGCTCGTGGAGGTCGCGACCCTGGTGGTCAGCGAGCCCCTCGACGGCGAGATCGCTCGCCGCGTGTACGGGCTGGACCCGCTCCTGCTCCGCTCGGTCTTCGCCCCCGGCGGTGAGGCCCTGTGCACGACCGGAGGGGGGCCGCGGCGGCCGGCGACGAGCAGCTGCGACGAGCTCGCGGCGGTCGCGCTGGAGCGGGCGGTGCAGCGGCTGCGGAAGGAGCTGGGCTCGGACCCCGCGACGTGGCGGTGGGGCGACCTGCACACGATCCGCTACCACCACCCCCTCGCGTTCCTGCCCAGCCTGCGCAAGGCGCTGGACACCGAGCTGGAGTCTCCCGGCGGGCCGGCGACCGTCAACGTCGGGCCGTTCCCCCTGGGCAAGCCGTTCGTGCAGACCTGGCACCCGTCCTACCGGCAGGTCGTCGACCTGTCGGACTGGGGCAACTCCTACTGGATCGCGAGCCTGGGGCAGAGCGGGGTGCCGTGGCGCGAGCACTACCGCGACCTCGCCGAGCCGTACGTCGCCGGCGAGATGCTGCCCATGCTGTTCGGGGCCGAGGCGGTCGAGCCCCACGCGGTCCGCACCCGCCAGCTACGTCGCTGACCCCTGGCGCCCCTTCAGCTCCGGGCTGCGGGCGAGCCGACCGTACAGGTGGTCGACGATCACCCGGTGGCTCGCGTCGTCCAGGTGGCCGTCCTCCCGGTCCTGGCGGAGCTCCTCGAACTCGCGTCGGGCCGACGCCAGCCGCTTCTCCAGCCCCGCGGCGGCGCCGCTGGGCGCCTTCTTCTTGAGCTGGCGGGCGAGCATGACGCTGGCCAGGGCGGGGCCGGTGAGGGCGAGGCTCAGCACTGCGCCCAGGCCGGTCGCGGCGAGCGGGCCCATCCAGGTCTTCGCGAAGCGGCCGAAGCCGCGGTTGCCGAGCAACGGACCGGCCGCGAGCAGCACCGCCGCGAGCCACTCCTCGTCGTCGTTGTCCTTCATGGCGTCGCCGAGCAGCTCGCCGCAGAAGACGGTCCATTCGGTGTAGAAGCCGTCGGGCCGGGCGGTCACGACACCTCCCGGAGGTACTTGTTGAGCGTGACCCGGGTGACGTCGAGCTGGTCGGCCGCCTTCGTCCGGGTCTCGTGGACCTCCAGCGCGTGGCGAGCGTACCAGCGCTTGACCTCGTCCAGGCTCCAGGTGGCGTCGACCAGCTCCTGGGGCATCAGCCCCGCCGGCTGCCGCGCCACCGACAGCGGCCCGCCCAGCCCGACGGCGGCCCGCTGCACGAAGGTGCGCAGCTCCCGGACGTTGCCGTACCAGGGGTGATCGGCGCCGGTCAGCTCCAGGAAGATCTGCAGCCGCTTGTCGACCTCGGCCCCCAGCTCGTCGAGCAGCCCCAGCTGTCGGAGCACCTCCTGGGCGATCAGGGGGATGTCGTCCTTGCGATCGCGGAGGGGCGGCACCGTGATCTCGAGGCAGCTCAGGCGGTAGTAGAGGTCGTCCCGGAAGCGGCCGTGCTCCACCAGCCGGCCCAGGTCGCGGTGGGTCGCGGCGATCACCCGGGGCGAGGCCTCCACCGGCTCGTCGCCCCCCGCTCGGCGGACCTTGCCCTCCTGCAGGCAGCGCAGCAGCGCCACCTGGGTGGAGGCGGGGAGCTCCCCAACCTCGTCGAGGAACACCGCCCCGCCGTGGTACCGCTCCAGGACCCCGATCCGCTGGCCGCGGGCGCCCGTGAAGGCGCCCTTCTCGTGTCCGAACAGCTCGTCGTTGACCAGCTCCTCCCGGGTGGCCGCGAGGTGCACCGCCGTCGACTTCGCGGAGGCCTCGCAGATCGCCTGGGCGACCAGCTCCTTCCCGGTGCCGGTCTCGCCGAGGATCAGGACCGGAGAGGCGTGCAGCAGCGACTCGTGCGAGCGACTCAGTCGACGGCCGAACGCGGCGCGCCAGGCGGCCTCCCGGACCCGCCGAATGGGGCGGGAGTCGCCCACGATGTCGTGCAGCGCGTCGTCGACCCGGTGGGCCCGGGCGACGAGCTCCCGGATCTTCGGCAGCTCCGGGCGCGTCGACGCCTCCAGCTCCTTGCGCAGCAGCTTGCAGCACCACTCCAGCCGCGCCGAGCGCTCGGGCTCCTCGCCGTCCCGGGTGGCCCCCATGAGCAACGCGGTGGCGGCGGTCTCGGGGTCCAGATCACCGTGGGGCAGGCTCCGCCACCACCGTCGCCACTCGGCCCGCTCGGCGTGGCGCGGCGGCACGTGGCCCTTGCGCACCTGCATGGAGCGGCCGATCCGCGCCAGCCCGTGGTGCGGGTTGGCGAGGAGGGCGGCCATACCGGCGACGGCCTGGGCGGGCTCCAGCACGCTTGAACTATACGCCTCTGCATATTTATTAGACAGACAGATGCCTGAACCACGCCACAACTAGTTGAAATCACAGACATCTCGAAGTCGGCACGGCTCGTGCTCTCCCTGGACGCAGCGCCCGACTGGACGGGCCAGCCCCCCGAGGAGAGACGACATGAGCGAAGAGACCCCCACCCTGCGAGACCGCGTCGAGCGGATCACCGACGCCCTGGCGAGCGGCCTCGCCGAGCGCACCGCCGCCATCCGCATGCTGCTGCTCGCCGCGCTGACGCGGCACAACGCGCTGCTGCTGGGGCCCCCCGGCACCGCCAAGAGCCTGCTCGCCCGGCGGGTCCGGCAGGCGTTCGCGGAGGCGACGTCGTTCGAGTACCTGCTGACGCGCTTCACCACCCCGGACGAGCTCTTCGGCCCGGTCTCCATCCGGGCCCTCAAGGAGGAGGACGCCTACCGCCGCAAGGTCGACGGCTACCTGCCGACCGCCGAGGTGGTGTTCCTGGACGAGGTGTTCAAGGCGAGCTCGGCGATCCTCAACTCGCTGCTCACGGTGATGAACGAGCGCCTCTTCCACAACGGCGTCGAGCGGCTGGAGGTGCCCGCGATCACGGTCGTCGGGGCGTCCAACGAGGTCCCCCAGGAGGAGGGGCTCGGCGCGCTGTACGACCGGTTCACGGTCCGGCTGTTCGTCGGCCCCATCGCCGACGACGCGGCCTTCGCGAGCTACCTCGGCTCCAGCCCCGTCGGCGGCGCCGAGGTGCCCGATGGCCTGGCGTTCACGGCCGACGAGCTGGACTCCATCGTCGGTTGGTCGGCCGCGGTCAAGCTCGACGACCAGAGCGCCGCGGTGCTCGCCCGGCTCAAGGCGACCCTCTGCGCGCAGAAGCGGGGCAAGCAGGATCCGGCGGACCGGTACTACGTCTCGGATCGACGCTGGAAGCAGGCCGTCGCGCTGATGAAGACGAGCGCGCACCTGCACGGGCGCGACACCACCGAGATCCTCGACTGCGGGCTGCTCCTGCATTGCCTGTGGAACGACCCCCGGGACGCGGCGCTCATCGCCAAGGAGCTGCACAAGGTCTTCCGCGACGCCCGCACCTCCCTCGGGCTGCGCACCCGCACGGTCGAGACGGCCTTCGACCGGGTGCTCGTGGACATGCGCGAGCACCCCGGGGTCGCCAAGACGAAGACCGACGGCTGGCAGCTGCTCATCAACGGCAAGGTCGACCGCGAGGTGAGCGACAGCCAGCTCAAGTCGATGCAGAAGAACAGCTTCACCCGGGTCAAGGAGACCGGGCTGTTCTGGGACAAGAAGACCCAGGCGTTCCAGGCGGTCGAGCTGCACGCCAGCAGCGGCGTCAAGATGCACGACGGCTACCGCAGCACCCAGTGGGCGAGCACCGCCGCGGACTACGACTACTACCGCCAGTCGGATTGGACCCCGAAGCCGACCTCCGAGGCGGTGACCCTCCGCCGCAAGCCCACCATCGGCGTCTCCCTCGACCTGTCCGAGGCCCACGACGTGCTGCGCTCCCACTGGGAGGCGAAGCTCGACGAGGTCCAGGGCCAGCTGGACGCCCTGGAGTCGGGTCGCGCCGAGCTGCAGGGAGCGCTCGACGCCCGGATCGCCGACCACCTGTTCGTCGACCGGGACCAGGTCAGCGGGCTCCTCGAGGGGCTCGTCGCCGAGCAGCTGACGCTCGACGAGTGGCGCCAGCGGGTCGGCGAGCTGCTCGACGCGGTGCGCGGCAAGGGCACCTACGAGACGCGACGAATCGAGGCGATCGACGCCGGGGTGGCGGCATGACCTCCCCCCTCGACACGCTGCCGGCCGAGCTGGTCCAAGAGGTGCGCGAGCACGCCGACTTCGCCGACGAGGCGGTGCGGCTGGCGCTCTCGCGGGGGTGGTACCGGGCCGCCCTCGGCGAGCCGGACGCGTTCGGCGAGCTGGCGCGCCCCTGGGGCGCCGTCGCGGAGCGGGGTCGCCAGGTGGTGGCGCGGCACGTCGACCTGACCCGGGGCGAGCCGGCCGCTGCGCGGCACCTCGTCAGCGGCCTGCTCGAGGTCCTGCACAAGGCGACGTGGGTCATCGAGCGGGAGCCCGGCCACCCCCGGCGGGGCGAGCCGGCGGCCTGGCTGAAGCGCTCCGAGCGGGATCCGAGCGCACGCCTGATGAAGCGGATCCGCGAGCACGGGGCGGCGCTGGAGGCGGCCTACCCGGCGACGGCGAAGCGCTGGGCGTTCCTGCGACGCGTCTGCGATCCGAGGACGCGGTTCGGCCGCAAGTCGCTGGAGCGGCGGGTGCTCCGGGAGCGGATCCTGGACCGCTGGCGGTCCGACCAGCGCGAGGCGGAGCTGGCGTTCGAGGAGTCGGTCTACGCCGACGCGCTGTCGCGGTTCGAGCTGGGGCTGAAGCGCAAGATGGAGGCGCTGCGCCGCATCGAGGAGGTGTTCGGTTCGGTCCGGGGCTTCCTGGGGCGGGGCGGCGACTGGTCGAGCGGCTACTGGCGGACGGACACCTGGGAGCAGCTGGAGCGGTTCGCCCGCGAGCTGGAGACGCGCCCGTGGCTCAAGGCGATCGCCCGCCACCTCGGTCGCTGGGAGGAGGAGGAGAGCAAGCTGCGGATGCGCGAGGTGGTCGAGCTGGAGAAGCACACCGAGATCGTCCGGGCGCGGGGCACCGCGTCGGAGATCCGCGGGCTCCACTTCAGCGACGACCTGGCCCGGGTCGTGCCGTCGGAGCTCGCGCTGCTCGCCGACGAAGACGTCGCCGACCTCTTCTACCTGCGGTTCGCGGAGAAGCGGCTGCTGTCCTTCGAGCTGGACGAGCGCGCGGTGTTCGAGAGTCAGCGTCCGGTGACGCGACTGGTGCCCGACGTCGACGCGTCCCGGCGGGGGCCGGTGGTCGTGCTCGTCGACACGAGCGGTAGCATGCACGGCGAGCCGGAGCTGGCCGCCAAGGCGGCGGTCCTCGCGGTGCTCCGGGTCGCCCTGCGCGAGCAGCGGCCGTGCCACGTCGTCACGTTCAGCTCCGGCAACGACCTGATGGAGCATGACCTCACCGACCTCGGGGCGAACCTGGGGCGGCTGCTGGAGTTCCTGTCCGGCAGCTTCCACGGCGGCACCGACCCCGCGCCGGCGCTGCAGCGGGCGGTCGCGACGATACGGAGCAGGAAGATGCGGCAGGCGGACGTGCTGATGGTCACCGACGGCCTCTTCTCGATGCCCCAGGCGTGGCTCGGCAAGCTGGCGGGGTGGAAGAAGGAGCTGGGGTTCCGGATCCACACGCTGGTGGTCGGCGGCTACGGCGACCCCGGCTCCGCGCCGTTCAGCGACCGCACCTGGCGCTGCGACGTCAACGGCGCGCCGGCGCCGGCGGAGCTCGCCGCGATGCTCGCCGACGACGGGGGGCCGGCCCGGGGCGCGGCGTAACCCGCGGCCGGGCGGCGGGACTGTGTCAGCATCCCCCCGTGATCCCGCGCCTCCCGATCGCCGCCGTCGCCCTCGCGCTGTGCGCCGGCTGCCCCGCTCCGCCCGAGCCGCCGGGACTGGAGGCGACCGGCCGGGGCGAGGGCGACGTGCCCCCCGACTTCTCCCTGCGCGACCAGGACGGCCAGGACGTCACCCTGTGGGAGCACCACGGCAAGGTGATCGTGCTCGACGTCTTCGCCTCCTGGTGTGGTCCCTGCCAGGACCACGCCCCCGACGGGGAGGCGCTGTGGGCCGACCACGACGGCGAAGTGGTGGTGCTCGCGCTGATGCAGCAGGACGCCGTGGGGCAGCCTCCCACCGTCGCCGACGCTCAGGCCTGGGCGGACGCCTACGACCTGACCCACCCGGTGCTCCCCGACCCGACGGGCAGCCAGGAGGACTACGTCACCGAGGGGTTCCCGACGTACGTGGTGATCGACCGGCACATGGTCATCGTCGAGGACAACCTGTGGCCCTTCGACGACTCCGTGGTCGTCGATCTGCTCTGAGCCGGCCGGTGCAAACCGGCGGCCGGCCCCTCCGCGGTCGCGTCAGCGCTCCGCCAGGGCCGCCACGATCGCGTCCGGCGCGGCGTGGTCCCCCGCGTTCTTGTTGGTGTAGGTCCACGGCACCGAGCCGTCGGGGTTCACGATCCAGACTCCACCCTGCTGCCACGCGTCGCCCTTGATGCCCTTCTGGATGTGGCCGCCCGCGAGGGCCCGCGCCCCCTGGGCGACGGCGGCGGGGCCGAGCGTCGCGAGCCGCCCCCGGACCAGGCCGGCGGCGTCGTAGGTGGCCCGCTTGGGGTCCGTCCACGAGCCGTCGAAGTCGGGGTTCACGTCCTCGAGGAACCACTTCAGGTGCTGGACGAGGCCGCAGCCGATGACGTGAAGTCGGGCGCCGGCGGCGCGGATCTCGGGGGCTCGGGGGCTCAAGCGAGCGACCTGCTCGCGGCAGAACATTCACCCGTAGTGACGGATCCAGACGACGACCGCAGGGACGTCGGCCCACAGGTCACCGACCCGCTGGCTCGCGCCGTCGGGCCCCAGGACCGTCAGGTCGGCGATGGCCGCCGCGGCGGTCACGCGCACCCCAGGATCTGGCGGGCCTCGGCGGCCGTCGCCGGCTCACGCCCGGCGTCCCGCACCCGCTGGACGAGCGCCTCGATGAGCGGGCCGTTGGACGACGCCTTGTCACCCGACGGCAGGTAGAAGGTGTCCTCCAGCCCGGTGCGCACGTGGCCGCCCAGCTCGGCGCAGGCGCGGTGCACGTCCCACACCTCGGTCCGGCCGATGCAGATCGCCTGCCAGTGGGTGCCCTCGGTCAGCTCCTCGAGCAGCAGCGGCAGCCACGCCGCCTTCGCCGGCATGCCGCTGGCGACCCCCATGACGAGGGAGACGTGGGTGGGCGCCTGCAGCAGGCCGACCTGCTCGAACATCGGGATGGAGCGCACGATGCCGGTGTCGAAGCACTCGCACTCCGGCGTGATCCCCAGCTCGTCCATCACCTCGATGAACCGCTGGACCTTCTCGACGGGGTTGGGGAAGAGCAGCGGCGGCCACGCCCACGTGCCCGCGCGCGTGGTCTTGAGGTAGTTGAGCGAGCCCGAGTTGAGCGCCGCCACCTCCGGCTTGCAGCGGCGCAGGCAAGCGACCGGGCCGGAGATGTCGTCCCCCATCACGCCCGTCGACATGTTGATGATGATGTCCGGGCATCGCTCCCGGATCGCGTCGACGATGGTCTCCACGACGTCCGGGTCCCAGGTCGGGAAGCGACCCATGCCCGGCTCCTGCTGCCGGAAGTGGCAATGCACCACCGAGGCGCCGGCGTTCCACGCCTCCCCGGCCGCGTCGGCCATCTCCTCGGGGGTGACGGGCACCGGGAAGCGCTGGGGATCGGTCAGCACCCCGGTCAGCGCACACGTGACGACGGCCTTGTCCATGGCGCGGACCGTAGCGCCGATTGACTCGTCAATCAAACGGCCCACAACGGACTCGCGTCGGGGCCGCCCTCTGCTAGATTCCGTGCCCCGACGAGGAGGCCCCATGTCTGTCCAGGAGATCCCCAAGCACGTCGCCGACCTTCGCGCGACGTTCCGCAGCGGCAAGACGAAGCCCCTGGCGTGGCGACGCCACCAGCTCAAGCGCCTCAAGGCGATGTTCGACCAGAACGAGGCGGCCCTCGCCGACGCGCTCAAGTCCGACCTGGGCAAGAGCAACTTCGAGAGCTGGGGCGCCGAGCTGCAGCTCGTGACCAACGAGATCGAGCACACGCTCGCGCACATGGGCGAGTGGGCCCGGGCCGAGCGGGTGCCGACGCCCATGGTGTTCCAGCCCGGCGCCAGCGAGATCCGCCGCGAACCGCTGGGCGTGGTGCTGATCATCGCCCCCTGGAACTACCCGCTGCAGCTGTGCATGGGTCCGCTCATCCCGGCCATCGCGGCGGGCAACTGCGCCGTCCTCAAGCCGTCGGAGCTGGCCCCCGCGACCTCCGCCATCGTCGCCAGGCTGGTCCCCGACTACCTGGACAAGGAGGCGTTCCGCGTCGTCGAGGGGGGCATCCCCGAGTCGACCGAGCTGCTCGAGCAGCGGTGGGACCACATCCTGTTCACCGGCGGCGGGCGCATCGGCCGCGTGGTCATGGAGGCGGCCGCCAAGCACCTCACCCCGGTCACCCTGGAGCTCGGCGGCAAGAGCCCCTGCATCGTCGACAAGAACGTCAAGCTCGAGCAGGCCGCCCGCCGCATCCTGTGGGGCAAGGTCTACAACGCCGGCCAGACCTGCATCGCGCCGGACTACATCCTGGTCCACAGCTCGCGCAAGCAGGCGCTGCTCGACGCGTTCGAGAAGACCCTCGCTCGCTTCTACAAGGGCGACGTCAAGGCCAGCCCGGACTACGCCCGGATCATCAACGAGCGCCACTTCGACCGCCTCGTCTCGCTGCTCGACAGCAGCGACGGCACCGTGGTGAGCGGCGGCGAGCACGACCGGGACGACCGGTTCATCGCCCCGACGGTCATCGACGGCGTCTCCCCCGACGCCCCGGTGATGCAGGAGGAGATCTTCGGCCCGCTTCTGCCGGTGCTGACGTACGAGACGCTGGATGAGGCGATCGACTTCGTCAACGACCGGGACAAGCCGCTCGCGCTCTACATCTTCACGTCGGACAGCAAGGTGAAGGAGGCGGTGCTCGAGCGCACCAGCAGCGGCGGCGTGTGCGTCAACCAGACCCTCCTGCACAACGCCATCCCGGACCTGCCGTTCGGCGGCGTCGGCCCTTCGGGCATGGGCGCCTACCACGGTCGCGCGGGCTTCGAGACGTTCACCCACCGCAAGTCGATCTACAGCCGGACCACCCTGGTCGACCCCGACCTGCTGTACCCGCCCTACACGGACAGCAAGCAGAAGTGGACCAAGCGGCTGGCCTGAGAGGCGTCCGGCGGGAACCAGACGAGCACCACGAGGACTCGGACGATCGCCAGCAGCTGGGTGACCAGGAGCGCCTGGAGCAGCCATCGCTGACCCAGGCGTCCCCGACCCGCCATCGTCAACACCGCCACGACGGCCGCGACCTCCGTCAACTCGAAGTAGTGGTGCCAGCCGTACTCGCCGCCCGTGTTGATGGCGAAGCCGTGGTACTGCAGGAACGCCGTGACGAGCACGTAGCAGGCGACCGCCGCGGCCAGCGGCCGGCCGGTCGCCTCCTCGGTGCGCGCGTCGCCCCGGGTGCTGAGCCACCCGACGAGCAGGGCGAGGTACAGCGCCGGGTTGGCGCACTCCAGGGTGAGGTTCACGAACCCCCTGGGCGAGAAGATGTCCCGCGAGGCGACCGACGGCTCCTTGAGCACGTAGGCGAGCCCCTCGCCGAAGACCCCGGGCTGCATGGTCCACCAGGTCCCCCCCAGGCAGGCCAGCGCGATGACGGCGAACCCCCGGCCGCGCTCCGGTCTTCGGGCGAGGAGGCACCACCAGGGCAACAGCAGGAACCAGACGCTGAGGTGGAAGAACGTCGCCGCGAAGCCGAGGACCAGCGCGAAGGCCCACGCGATCGGCCCACCCCGGCGGTGGTAGACGGCGGTCGCCGCGAGGGCCGCCCCGACCAACAGGATGGCCAGCGGGTACTGCTCGAAGGGCCGCAGCATCGTCGGCGCCAGCGTCACGAGCAGCGCCGCGTGCATGCCCCGACGCCGGCGCCCGTGGCCCGACGCCGCGACGTACGCCGCCCAGACGATCGCCGGCTGGAGCAGCGCCATCAGCCAGATCACGAAGTGCTCGGGGGGCAGCTCGTACCGTCGCGCCAGGGCGTCGATCTGATAGACGTACTCGCTGAACGCGGGCGAGTGGATGAACGGCACCCAGGCGCGGTGGGCCGGCAGCGGATGGGCCCACACGATCCAGTGGAGCACGCCCTCGTCGCGCAGCAAGGCCAGCCCGACGGTGCGAGCCGCGGCGATCAGGCCCAGCGCGGTGACGACGAACCACGCCCGCCGGCGCCCCGGCTCGGGTCGCTCACTGTGCCGCCCAGGCTTTCTGACCACGCCTCCTCCGTCCCGCGGCCCGATCCCAGCGTCGCTCGTCGGTCACATGGACTCGACATGCTCCGCTCCTCGCTCCTTGACCTCGGACCGCGGGCCTGTCGGATCCGTGGTCACACAACCTGGGCGGCACAGTCAGTCGGCGATGGCCTCTCCGATGTACTCATCGGTCCGCTCCATCAGCTGATCCAGCGACAGCCGGACCGTGCCGCGGATGACGTCCTCGTCGTCGGTCAGGTTGATCTCGCTCCAGTTGTACTGGAGCCGGATGGGCCCCTCGTCTTCGGTCTCCAGCCAGACGTCGATCGCGTACGACTGGTAGATCCAGGTGTTGCCCTGCTCGCCTTCGTACGACTCGGGGGTCCAGACCTTCGCGACGATGGCGTCGCGGCCGGTGTCGTGCCCGTCCTCGTCCAGCACGTCGACCCAGCGGAAGTTCTTCCACATGTCGATCCGCACCGTGTAGAGCGCGTTGGACTTGAGGATGTCGTTGAGGGTGATGATCGAGCCGCACTCCTGCTCGGGGAAGCAGGCGGGGTCGGTCGGATCGACGAAGTCCCGGGCGTAGTGGGGCGCGCGGGGGGGGGGCGGGGGCGGGGGGCCCCGCCGCGCGCGCCGCGCGGGGCCCCCCCGCGCCCCCGCGCGGGGGGGCCGGGGGGGGGGGGGGGGGGGGGGGGGGGGGGCGGCGCCCGGGGCCTGGTCGACCATCGTCGCGAGGCGCGCGTGCCACACCGGCTCCCAGGAGCTGCGGCGACCGAGGGCGACGCCGACCATGGCGTCCAGGTTCACGTCCTCGGGGTTGTCGACCCCCGCGACGTGCTCCTCGGTCAGGGCGGTCAGCTCGAAGGACCGCTCGGGCCGCTCGGCGTCGAAGTCGAGGTTGACCAGGTTGGCGTCGAAGGAGCGGATGCCCGACTGCATCGACGGCTCGTCGTCCCAGTGCTGGAAGAGGTACCCGCCCAGCTCGTCCAGCTCGCCCGGCGCTTCGGGGAGCGGGGCGCAGGCGGAGGTGAGCAGCAGGATCAGCAGGACGCGCATTCCATCTTGGTACCACGGTCGGGTAGGCCCCGGCGAGCACCGGCTGCGCTGCGCGGCTCAGGCGGACGGCTTGTCCGGGATCCTGGACATCGCCCGTTCGGCCAACGCGGTGATGGTCAGCGACGGGTTGACGCCCGGGTTGGCGCTGACCGCGGAGCCGTCGATCACGTAGAGGCCGTCGTAGCCGTGGACCCGGTGGTCGGCGTCGATCACGCCGGTCTCCGCGGTCTCCCCCATGCAGGCGCCGCCGAGGATGTGGGCGGTGGACGGCACGCCGAGGAAGAACTCGGTGAGCAGGGACATCGGCACGCCCCGGACCTTGCGGGCGAACCGGAGCAGCAGGTCCGTCGCCTCGGGCATGAACGCCTCGGGCGACTCGCTCGGATCGTCGACCTTGGTGACCAGGCCGCGGGTGAACGCCGCCCGCCAGTCGCGGCCCATACGCACCGACAGCGTGCCCTCCAGGGTCCGCATGTAGAGCAGGATCTGGCTGCTGCGGGCCCAGTCGCGCACGAACGTCGCCCGCACCCAGCGCAGCGGCTGGGCCAGGAAGCTGCGCGCCGCGCCGAACGCCCGGGTGAAGACGTTGTCTCCGGGGGCGTGGGGCAGCACGAGCAGCCGGAAGAAGCCGGACCCCGCCGGGTAGCGCACCGGCTCGATGTGGCTGTGCTCGTCGGTGTGCAGGATCGACGTGATGGCGACCCCCTTGCTGAAGTCCTCGCCGCCCCCGGGCACCACCGCGCCGAACAGAGCCTCGCTGTTGGTCCGCACGAAGTCGCCCAGCCGCGGCGACAAGCCGGGCAGCCCCGCGGGGTCGGCCTGCATCTCCAGGAGCAGCGGCATCGTCCCCATCACGCCGCCGGCGAGCACCACCTGGGCGGTCTCGAGCGCCTCGGTCTTGCCGCCGAAGGTCGGCTTCAGCTCGACCCGGTAGCCCCCCCCCTCCATCGGCCGGATGGCGGTCACCTGGGCCTCGGGGCGGACCGTCACGCCGAGCTTCTCGGCGAGATACAGGTAGTTGCGGTCCAGGGTGTTCTTGGCGCCGTAGCGGCAGCCCGTCATGCAGCCGCCGCAGAAGTTGCAGCCGGTGCGCTCGGGCCCCTCGCCGTCGAAGAAGGGGTCGGGCACCGTCTCGTCGGGCTGTCCGAAGTAGACCGCCACCTCCGTCGGGTGGTGGTGGTCCTCGCGGCCGATGTCCTTCGCGATCTCGGCCAGCACCTCGTCGCCCCGCGTCCAGTTCGGGTTGGGCGTCGCCCCGAGCATGCGCTTCGCCGTCGCGTAGTGCGGCGCCAGCTCGCCCTTCCAGTCGGCGAGTTCGGCCCAGGAGGAGGCGGCGAAGAAGTCGTCCTTGGGCACCGGCAGCGTGTTGGCGTAGACCAGGGAGCCGCCCCCCACGCCGACGCCGTGGAGCACGGTGACGTGCTTGAGGAAGGACATCTGGAAGAAGCCGCGCAGCCCGGCGGCGGGGTTCCAGAGCCACTTCCGCAGCCGCCAGTTGGACTTGGGGAAGTCCTCCTTGGCCCACCGCTTGCCCTTCTCGAGCACGAGCACGCGGTAGCCCTTTTCGGCCAGGCGCAGGGCGGAGACGCTGCCTCCGAAGCCCGAGCCGACGACGATGAAGTCCCAACCGGTCACCGCGCGACCGTATCAGGTACACCGTGGGTGTGGGAGTGAGAGACCGGGTGCGACCGTGGGCAGTGCCCATGGCGGTGGCGGCGACGGTGGCGGCGCTGCTCGGGCGGCGCTGGTCCATCGAGCCGGTGGACGCCTACGGCGAGCTCGGGGCGGAGTGGATCGAGCACTTCGACCGGCTCCACGTGCTCCAGATCTGGCGGTGGAACCGGGGCCACCCGATCGACTTCCTGGTCGCCGCCGACGGCGCCTACCCGCCGCTGCTGCACATCCTCACGCTGCCGTTCGGCGCGCTCACCGGCCACGCGGCCCACGACGTGGTGTGGACCGGCCTGCTGTGGTGGCTGCTCCTCGCGACGGGCGTCGCGCTGGCCGCGCGGGGGCTGCTCCCCGAGGAGCGGCTGGCGGCGCCGGCGGCGGCGACCGCGGCGCTGCTCGTGCCGGCGGCCCACGGCGCGGCCGTCCGCTACTACTACGACCTGCCGTTGACGGCGCTGATGTGGCTGTCCGTCGGGCTGGCGCTGGGGCCCGGGCGACGCTGGCCGATCCGCGCCGGCATCGCGGCGGGCGTCGCGGCGGGGGCGGCGGCGCTGGTCAAGTGGTCTGCGATCCCGCTGGTGCTGCCGATGCTGGCCGGGGCGCTCGTCTGCCTGCGGCCGGACAAGCGGCGGATCGCGGCGCTGTCCGCCGCCATCGCGATCGGGGCGGCGGTGCCCACCGGCGCGTTCCTCGCCGCGTCGACCCGCTCCTGGACCGAGATGATGCACACCTTCGGGCCCGAGGACGATCCCGGGGCCGCCGTCGGCATCGCGGCCCGGCGGGCGCTGAGCGCCCAGCCTTTGCTCCAGGCGCCGGACCGCTCCGAGCGGCCGGGCGGGCGGGTCGAACGCACCGCCTGGTACCTCCGCGCGATCGTCCTCAACGTGCTCGCCCCCGCCGGCGCGCTGCTCGTCGTCGGGCTGGCCGTGCCGTGGGTGCGACGGGGGGCGCCGGGAGCCTGGCTCGTCGGGGCGGTGGTCGTGGGGCACGTGGGGTTCGTAGCCCTGGCCGTGCCGCCGCTGGACGAGCGGTTCGTCTTGGCGACCGGACCGGCGCTGGCGCTGGGCGCGGCGCTCGGCTGGACCACGCTGGAGGGTCGGTTCCGGCTGGCCGTCGGCGCGGTGGCGGTCGCCGTCGGGCTGGGGCTGGCGGTCGACCTGCACACCGGCGACGCCTCGGAGGTCGACCCCCGCTCGACGGTCAGCGCAGACGAGCCGATCCGATGGCTCGGCCCGACGTCGTCGTGGGAGCGCCGCGGCTGGGGCCGATTCGACCGCCGTCGTCCCTCCCGGGCCGCCTTCCGGGACGCCCTGTGGGCGGCGGTGGAGCCGGCCGAGGCGGAGCGCATCGGGCTCATCGGGGGGCCGATCATCGACCCCTTCGGCGACGCCTGGTGGTGGCGCTACCGGGTCCGCCTGGCCGAGGTGGAGGGCACCCGCGGGCTGAGCGGCCCCCTGGACGTCGTCGACCTCTGCGAGGCCGGGCCGCCCCCCGAGGTGGGCGCGGTGGTCGCCTCGGACGGCCGCATCACGCCGATCGACGAGCCCTGGTGCGACGCCCCCGGGACCTGGGCGCCCGGCGTCCGGGTGCCGGCCCGCGGGACCGCCATCGGGGCGGTGGTCTGGCGACCGGCGGCAGACTCCCCGGACGATGGATCTCCCCCTCCCCCTCGAGCCCCTCCTGGACCGCCCTGAGCTGGCCCCGGGCCGCGCCTCGTTCGAAGCCAGCGGCCGGACCGGCTGGCGCCGGCGGGTGACTCGGGCGTCCGATCTGCCGCTGCGCCGGACCTGGCTGGGGCGACCGCCGAGGCGCCCCGTGACCCGCCCGATCCGGTGACGAGCGACGAAGGTGACATCTACTTCGGGTCTCTGATGATCTCCCTCCTGATCCACGCCGACGACTCGCGGCCGGACGGATGGCTCGGCTGAAGGTGCTCGTCTGGCAGTAGCGCCTCCCCGGCCCCGACGGCGCCCCGGTAGGCTTCGGGCTGGAGGTTGCCCATGTACGTCCGAACCCTGCTCCTGGCCGCCGTCGGCCTGTTCGCCCTGTTCCTGCTCAGCCCGACGTCGCCGGCCCGGGCCGACGACCACGCCGAGAAGGAGCGCCTCGCCCGCGAGCTGATGGAGCTGACGGGCTCGGCCGACCTGGGTCAGCAGATGATGGAGGGGATGCTCGCCCAGTTCCGGCAGACGCCGGGGGTGTCCGAAGAGTTCATCGACGTCTTCCTCGAGGTCGCCAACCCCGATGACGTCGTCGACCTGGTCGTGCCCCTGTACGTCGAGGCGTTGGACCGGGAGACGCTGGAGGCGACGGTCGAGTTCTACAAGACGCCGGCCGGCCGCAAGCTCATCGCCGCGCAGCCCATGCTCGTCCAGCAGTCGATGACCGTCGGTCAGCAGTGGGGCACCAAGGTGGCGGGGGAGGCCCAGCGCGTCCTGGACGAGCGGCACCGCGAAGCGGAGTCCAAGAAGTAGCGACGGGATCGATCCCTTCCCCGCGGAGCGGTCACGCGCTAGGTTCGCCGCCGCATGACCTCCGCCGCTGCCTACTTCGACGTCGACGGCACCCTCGTCGGCACGAACCTGCTCCACCCCACCGTGCGCTACCTGGGCACCCAGGCGTCGCCGCTGGAGGGGGCCCGGCGCATCGGCCGCGCCCTGCTGGACGCGCCGAGGCTCGCCGCCGCGGAGCTGACCGATCGCCGACTGTTCAACGAGCTGCTGTTCAGCCACTACCGGGGGATGTCGGAGGACCGGCTGGTGGTGCTCGCCCAGGAGGTGTTCGAGGACGTCATCGTGCCGCGGCTGTTCCGAGGCACCCACGAGCTGATCGACGCCTGCCACGCCGCGGACATGCGCGTCGTCCTGGTGACCGGCGCCCTGGACTTCACGATCGCGCCGCTGCTGGAGCACCTGGGCGCGGACGACGCGATCTGCAACCGGCTCGAGTTCAAGGACGGGTTCGCCACCGGGAAGCTGCTCAAGCCGGTCGTCGCCGGCCCCGGCAAGGCACGGATCATCGCCGACGACGCTCGCGAACATGGCCACGACCTGGCCCGCTGCCACGCCTACTCCGACAGCTTCAGCGACGTACCGATGCTGTCCGTCGTCGGCCACCCCTTCTGCATCAACCCGGACCGCAAGCTGGCCCGGCTGGCGAAGGCGTACGACTGGGCGATCCTCGAGCTGGATCGCCGGTCCCCCGGCGAAGCTCGCGCCTGATCGCCTGGCCCGGGCCGGCTGACCGCTCGCGCGAAGCCGCCCTCCTCGTCCTGCTGTAGACTCCGCCGACTCACGGAGATCTCGATGCTGCGCACCCTCCCCGTCCTGCTCCTCGCCCTCGCCCTGACCGCCTGTGGAGGCGACGCCGAAGACGCGCCCCCGGCCGAGCCCGACGCCCAGGAGACCCCCGCCCCCGAGCCGACCCCCGCCCCCGCCGAGGAGGCCCCCGCGGCCGACGGCGAAGCGGCCGACGGCGAAGCGGGCGCCGGCGGCGCCACCGAGGGCGGAGACGCCGACGCCACCAACCCGGCCTTGCTCGATCCGAACCTCGCCAGCGAGGAGGCCCCGGCGACCTACACGGTCAAGTTCACCACCACCAAGGGCGACATCCTCATCGACGTCACCCGCGAATGGGCCCCCAACGGCGCCGACCGCTTCTACAACCTGGTCAAGATCGGTTACTTCGACGACGTCGCCGTCTTCCGGGTCATCGGCGGCTTCATGGCCCAGCTCGGCATCCACGGCGACCCGGCGGTCGCCAAGGTCTGGCGCAACGCGCGCATCGACGACGACCCGGTCACCCAGTCCAACACCGCCGGGATGATCACCTTCGCCACGGCGGGCCCCAACACCCGCACCACGCAGGTGTTCATGAACTTCGACGACAACGCGAACCTCGACGGCATGGGCTTCGCGCCCTTCGGCAAGCTGCGCAGCATGGACGTGCTCAACCAGCTGTTCGACGGCTACGGCGAGGGCGCGCCCAGGGGCCGCGGCCCCCACCAGGGCCGCCTGCAGTCCCAGGGCAACGCCTACCTCAAGGCCGAGTTCCCGAACCTGGACTACATCGTCAAGGCGACGATCGTCGAGGACTGAGCCGGTGACCGACAGCTGGGCGGAGGACCGGCCCGGCGGGGCGTTCGGCGGCGCCTTCCGCTCCTGGATCTGGCCGCTGTGCCTGATCGTCGCCTGCCCGATCCTCGCGATCTGGTTCTATCTCGTCGCCATCGAGCACGACGGCTCGGTCGTCGCCTGGTTCCAGTCCGGGGACTGGCTGAGCCCGTTCCCCCGACCCGGCTGGACCGCCGTCGCCATCCTCGTCGCCTGGTCCGCGGTCCAGTACCTGCTGCTCCGGCTCTTCCCGGGCAAGGAGCACCTCGGCCCCCCGACGCCCGCCGGCGAGCAGCCCCGCTACCGCCTCAACGGCGTGCCGACGTACCTGCTCAGCCTCGGGCTGTGGTGGCTCGGCGCCTACCCCCTGGGGCTGTACTCCCCCACCCTCGTCTACGACCACTTCGGCGAGCTGCTCATCACCAGCAGCCTGCTCGCGCTGGTCGGCTGCGCGTTGCTCGTGCTCAAGGGGACGAAGTGGCCGACGTCTGCGGACGCCAGCCGCAGCGACAACCTCGTCTGGGACTTCTGGAATGGCGTCGAGCTGCACCCGCGCATGCTCGGCGTCGAGCTGAAGCAATGGGTCAACTGCCGGATCTCGATGGGCGGCTGGGCCGTCGTCGTGCTGTCGTTCGCGGCCAGCCAGTACGAGCGGCACGGCGCCCTCGATCCCGCGATGGCGGTCTCCGTCGCGCTGCAGCTCATCTACCTGTTCAAGTTCTTCTGGTGGGAGGACGGCTACTTCGGCTCCCTCGACATCACCCACGACCGGTTCGGCTTCTACCTCTTCTGGGGGCTGATGGTCTGGGTGCCGGCGCTGTACTGCCTGGTGGGGCTGTACCTCGTCGACCACGTCACCGGCATGTCCTGGGGCGTCGCGGGCGCCATCGGCGCGTTCGGGATCGCGAGCATCTGGGCCAACTACGACGCCGACCGGCAGCGCATGGTCGCCCGGGCGAGCCAGGGCGAGGCGACGATCTGGGGTCGCAAGCCGACGATGATCGAGGCGACCTACACGACCGCCGACGGCACCGAGCGCACGAACCTGCTCCTCGCGTCGGGCTGGTGGGGCGTCGCCCGTCACCTGCACTACGTCTTCGAGCTCAGCCTCGCGGCGGCCTGGACGCTGCCGGCGGGCTTCACGCACCTGCTGCCGTGGGCCTACGTGATCTTCCTGGCGATCCTGCTGACCGACCGGGCCCGGCGGGACGAACGGCGCTGCGCGGCGAAATATGGCGCCGCCTGGGACGAATACAGAGCCAAGGTCCGGTGGCGCATGGTCCCGGGCGTGTACTGACCGAGGTCCGATGATTCGCTTCCCGCTGGCGAAGATGTCCCCGCTGATCGCGATCCTCACCGCGGTCATCCTGCCGCTCCCGATCTGGTTCTTCTGGGGCGCCGCGCGCTCGGGGTTCGACGTGATGAGCTGGACCGGCTGGTTCGTCGTCGCGCTGTGGGTCTGGCTGTACACCCGCTGGCGGCCGACCGGGTTCGACCTCGACGGCGAGGGGCTGACCGTCGCCTTCCCGCTGGGCAGCAAGCGGACGTCGTGGGCGGACATCGAGGGCGCCGCCCCGACCGACCGAAAGGCCCTCCAGGCCCGCTTCGGCAAGCTGCTGCGGGTCGGCGCGGGCGGCCTGTGGGGTGGCTTCGGCTGGCTGTGGTCCCGGGGGGGCTGGGTCGAGTTCTACATCTCGCGGATGGACGGCTACGTGCTGATCGAGCGCCGCGGCAAGCTGCCGCTGCTGATCACGCCCCGCGACCCCGAGGGGTTCCTGCGCGCCCTCCAGCAGCGCCTGCGCTGAGCACCACGAAGCGGCGGTCCGACCGGACCACGTCGACCTGGGCGAACGTGCGACCGAGCCCCCGGTGGTACTCCAGGTGGCGGTTGCCCACCACGAGCAGCTTCCCCCCCGCCCGCAGCACCCGCGCCGACTCGGCGAACATGTGGGCCGCCACCCGACGGCTGATCGCCCGCCCCTGGTGGAACGGCGGGTTGCAGAGCACCAGGTCGGCGCTGTCGTCGGGCACCCCGGCGAGGACGTCGGTGACGGTGAACATCGCGTCGTTGGCCAGCCCGGCGGCCCGGAACGCGCGCCGCGCCGACGCCACCGCGAGGTAGGAGGCGTCGCAGAACAGGACCGACGCGTCGGGCCCCCGGGAGGCCGCCACCAACCCCACCGGCCCCGCGCCGCAGCCCAGGTCGACGACCGTCGAGCCCGGGGCCACGGCGGGCAGCGCCTCCAGCAGCAGCGCCGTGCCCCGGTCCAGCCGCTCTTCGCCGAACACGCCGGGGAAGGGCCGGACGACCAGGCCCGGCGCCACCTCCCACCTGCGGGGCGACGGACGCGGCGGCTCCCGGTCGTCCCGCTCCGCCACGATCAGCCGGGCGCGGTGTCGGGCGAGCGTGCTCCGGGCCGGCCCGATGGCGGCCTCCACGGCGGCCACGTCGTCCTTCTGCACGTCCTTGCTGCGGGCGCCCAGGATCACCGGGGTGCCCGGCGCGAGGGTGGGCGCGAGCTCGGCCAGCAGGTGCTGCAAGCGGCGCCGGGATCGGGGCAACCGGACCAGCACCGCGCCGGGGGGCGGCCTCGGCGGGGGCTCGCTCATCGGCGTCCAGGGCACGGCCTGGAGCCCGTTCCGCTCGAGGTTCGCGGCCAGCGCGAGGCGGCTCAGCTCGGAGTCGCCCCAGGCGGTCGCCCGCCCCGCCAGGGCGCAGCCGAGGGCCCCGAACGCGTCGTCGACGACGAGCACCGGGCCGTCGGCCCCCCGCTCCTCCAGCGCCTCCAGCAGGTAGCTGTCGGCGCCGTCCCAGGCGCGCAGGTCGTCGTCCCGGCGGGGCGGCCAGCGCAGCAGGTCGAGGTCGGCGGGGGCGCTCGGCACGGCCGCAATGTATACCGGTCGGGTGACACGCCTCCTCCTCGTCCTGTGCACGGCGGCGCTCCTGAGCGCCTGCCCCCCGGCCCCCGAGCCCGAGCCCGAGCCGCCCGCGGAGCGACAGGTCCCGCCGCCGACCTTCCTGGACGGCGGCGACCGGGTCGTCTCGATGGGCGACGTGCACGGCGACCTGGCGGCGGCGCAGGGGGCGCTGCGGCTGGCCGGCGCGATCGACGAGGACGACGACTGGATCGGCGGCGAGCTCGTGGTGGTGCAGGTGGGAGACCAGCTCGACCGGGGCGAGGACGAAGAGGCCATCCTCGAGCTGTTCGAGCGGCTCGGACAGGAGGCGTTCGACGCCGGCGGCGGCTTCTACTCGCTGCTCGGCAACCACGAGATCATGAACGTCGAGCTGGACCTGCGATACGTCTGGCCCGAAGGCTTCACCGACTTCGCCGACACCGAGTACGACCCCGAGGACCCCGAGCTCCTGACCTACCCCGAGGAGGAGCGCGGCCGCGTCGCCGCCTTCCGCCCCGGCGGCGAGTGGGCCGTGCAGCTGGCCGGGCACAACGTGATGATGGTCGTCGGCGACACCGCGTTCGTGCACGGCGGCATCCTCCCCGAGCACGTCGAGTACGGGCTGGAGCGGGCCAACGCCGAGGTCCAGGAGTGGATGGAGGGCACCGCCGACGAGCCGTGGGAGGTGACCGACGGCGACGGGCCGGTGTGGGTGCGCGACTACTCCGACGGGCCCGCCGACTGCGCCACCCTGGAGGAGGCGCTGGACGCCCTGGGCGCGACCCGGATGGTCGTCGCGCACACGGTGCAGAGCCAGGTCAACGACGACTGCGACGAGCAGGTCTGGCGGGTCGACGTCGGCATGTCCGAGCACTACGGCGGGCCGATCCAGGCGATCCTCATCGAGGACGACGAGGTCACGATCCTGGACTGACGCTCCTAAACGGCCCCTCATGATCATGAGGCCCCGGGAGCGGGGAGGATGGAGGGCCGAGGTCAAGGACCGAAGAGGGAGCGGGGCTCGCCCCCCGTGACCGATGAGGGGACGCAGGAATCGGGTCTCCAGACCCGCGCGAAGGGCCTCAGTATCGTGAGGGGCCGTTCTAAACGGCCCCTCATGATCATGAGGCCCCGGGAGCGGGGAGGATGGAGGGCCGAGGTCAAGGACCGAAGAGGGAGCGGGGCTCGCCCCCCGTGACCGATGAGGGACGCAGGAATCGGGTCTCCAGACCCGCGCGGAGGGCCTCAGTATCGTGAGGGGCCGTTTAGCGGCCCTGGTAGTTGCCCGGCCGCTTCTCCATCCACGCCGTGAGCGCCTCGGCCAGGTCGTGGCTGTGCAGGAACGCGGTGTTCCACTGGGCCACGAACTCGAGCCCCGCCTCGACGCCGTGGGCGTCGCTGTAGCTCATCACGCGCTTGGCGCCCTGAACGGCGAGGGGCGAGTTGGCCGCGATCTCCGCCGCGAGGGCCCGGGCCCCCTCCAGGAGCGCGTCGGCGTCGGCGTGCACGTGGTTGACGAGGCCGCAGCGCAGCGCCTCGTCGGCGCCCACCTTGCGTCCCGTGAACGCCATCTCCCGCGCCATGCCCTTGCCGACGACGCCGGTGAGCCGCTGCAGTGTGCCGACGTCGGCGACGATCGCGAGCTTCGTCTCGAAGACCGAGAACGCCGCGTCCGCCGAGCAGACCCGGATGTCGCACGCGGTGATGATGTCGACGCCGCCCCCGATGCACTGGTCGTGCACCGCCGCGATGACGGGCTTGCGGCAGTCGGCGATGGCGTTGACCCCCGCCTGCAGGTCCTTGATCAGCTGGTACAGCCGCTGCGCCCGCTCGTTGGGGCTCTCGCTGTCGTCGCCGGGCGCCAGGGCGCTCATCGACGAGACCAGGTCGAGCCCGGCGGTGAACATCCGCCCCGCGCCGCGCAGGATCACGACCCGCACGTCGGCGTCGGCGTCCAGCTCGGCGAACGCCCGACGCAGCTGGTCGAACAGGTCGAACGTCAGCGCGTTGAGCTTGTGGGGACGGTTCAGCACGACCTCGGCGATGTGGTCGTGGCGCTCGATCAGCAGGTGCTTGTACTCGCTCATGCGCCGCATCCTGCCGCAACAACCGCAACACCGCCGCGACGACCGCAAGAACTACGAACAACCGCGCCCACCGGGCCGCACGACGGCTGCTCCAGGCTGGAAGCAACAACGCTTCGAGACAGCTGGAGGTCCAACATGAAGCACATCGCCGAGATCGCTGCGCTGGCCGCCCTGAGCGGCTGCTTCGCCGTTCAAGACTGGGAGACCACGCAGTCCCCCCTCCCGGAGACCGCCGCCCTGGCGGTGCTCGCCCTGGGCACCGACGGGGCCGACGTCGTGATGCTCGACGAGTTCGGCGTGGAGGTCGGCCGGGAGTGGACCGGCCTGGGCGCCGCCGACGCGCTGGTGTGGGACGAGCACAACGAGCGCTTCGTGGTGCGCCAGGGCGGCGTCGTGCGGGTCATCGTGCCCGGCGGGGCCCGCTGGACGGCGGCCGACGTCGGCGAGTCCGACGCCCACGGCATGGGGGTCACCGAAGACGGCCAGGTCTTCGTCGCCGTCGAGGGCAAGCTCACCGTGCTGCGGGGACGGACCGCCGAGGAGGTCAGCGACGCGAGCCGCTGCTTCTGGGACGTCGTCTCCGACGGGTTCGACAAGGCGCTGTCCATCGACGTCATGTCCGGCACGGTCACGCGCTGGGACACCGAGGACGGCTCCGTCCGCAACCTGTTCACCTACACCGACGAGGACGAGTGCTGGCACGAACCCGGGGTCGTCGGGCGGGACGACACCGGCGGCGTCTGGGTCGCCCGGACGTCCAACGGCGCCGTGACCTACTACGACGGCGAGCTGACCGACCACGGCAGCGACGCGGGCGACGAGGTCGACCTGGCGTCGATGCCGACGGCGCGCACCATCGCCCGCCTCAGCCAGCGGATCGACGGCGCGGAGAACGCGATCGCCCTGGCGCCCGCGGGGGACCGCTCGGTGCACGTGCTCTACACGGGGCTGAGCGGCGAAGGCATCGTCCGGGTCGACGCCGACGGCGGCGTGCAGCGGATCGCGAGCTCCGAGCTCGAGATCTGGGCGGACGTGATCAGCCTGCGCTGAGCCCCCTCGGACTGATCGCGCTCACCGGGTGGGCGCGATCAGTCCAGCCCGAGGTTGCGCGCGATCAACTCCTTCATGACCTCGTTGGCGCCGCCGTAGATCCGCTGGATCCGCGCGTCCACGAAGTGGCGCGAGACCGGGTACTCCGTCGTGTAGCCGTAGCCGCCGAACAGCTGAAGGCAGCGGTCCGCGACCTCGAACTGCTTCTGGGTGATCCACCACTTCGCCATCGACACCTCGCGCACCACGTTCTCGCCGGCGACGTGGCGCGGCACGAGGTCGTCCAGGAACGAGCGCGCCAGCTGCACGTCAGTCGCCATCTCGGCCAGCTCGAACCGCGTGTTCTGCAGCTTGCCCAGCGTCGTGCCGAACATCTTGCGGTCGCGCGCGTGCTCGATGGTCAGGTCGAGGCAGCCCTGGGCCGCCGCCGCCGCGCCGATCGCGAGCACCAGCCGCTCCTGCTGCAGGCTCTCCATCATGTGGTGGAAGCCGCGCCCCTCGATCCCGAGCAGGTTCGCGACGGGCACGCGGCAGCCCTCGAAGAACAGCTCGGACGTATCCTGGGCGTGCAGGCCGATCTTGTCGAGGTTGCGGCCGCGGGAGAAGCCGGGCGTGTCGCCCTCGATCATCAGCAGGCTGATGCCGCGGTGGGGGCGGTCGGCGTCGGGATCGGTGCGCACCGCGACGACGAACAGGTCCGCCACCTGGCCGTTGCTGATGAAGGTCTTGGAGCCGTCGACGACGAAGTGGTCGCCGTCCCGCACCGCCCGGGTGCGCAGCGCCGCGAGGTCGGACCCGGCGTCCGGCTCGGTCATCGCGAGCGCGAGCACGTGCTCCCCCGAGATGCAGCCGGGGACCCAGCGCCGCTTCTGCGCGTCCGTCCCCAGGCGCTCCAGGTAGGGGAAGACGATATCGCTGTGCAGGGGGAGGAAGAAGCTGGAGACCGCGTGATAGTAGAGCTCTTCGTTGATCACGCAGCCGTACAGGAAGTCGGCCCCCAGCCCGCCGTACTCCTCGGGCGCAGACGGGCAGAGCAGCCCCAGCTCACCGGCCGCGAGCCACGCCTCCTTCGGGACCTGTCGCGCCTCCTGCCAGGCCTCGTAGTGGGGCGCCACGTCGTCGCGCACCCAGCGGCGCACCGTGTCCCGGAACTGGTCGTGCTCCTCGCTGTAGATCGTGCGCTTCACTTGTCCGTCCTCCGACCGTCGGTCACAGCAGGGTGGCGTCGATGAAGTCGGGGTTCAAGCGGCCCAAGATGCGGACCATGGTGTTGAGCTGCACCTCGACCGTGCCCTCGTACGTCTCGATGATGCGGTTGTCGCGGTAGCGCCGCTCGACGTCCTGCTCCAGGAAGTAGCCGTAGCCGCCGAACACGGTCATCGCGTCGTCGATGACGCCCTTGGCGGTGACCGGCACGTGGTGCTTCACGAGCGAGGTGAACAGCGGCACCACCTGGGCCGCCTTGCCCCGCTTGCCGGCCTGCTGGTCCGCCAGCCAGGCGGCGTGGTAGGTCGACCACTTCGCCGCCTGGATCGAGCTGAACATGCGCGCGAGCCGGTGCCCGACGGCCTGGAACTGGAGGATCGGCTTGCCGAACTGAGCGCGCCCCCTCGCGTGCACCAGCGCCTTGAGGAAGGCGCCCTCGGCGTTGCCCAGCGCCTGGGCGGCGATCTCGATCCGGCTCTGGTCCAGGAAGCCGAGCACACACTTGAGGCCGGCGCCGCGCTCGCCGAGCAGGGCGGGCTTCGGGACCTGCAGATCCCGGAACACCAACTCACCGCTGCTCGTCATGCGCAGCCCCATCTTGTGGGGCATCTCGGTGATCGTGAGGTCGCCGCCGAGCCACGTGGAGGGGTCCGTCTCGACGATCACGGTGCTCATCCCCTTGCCGGGCCCGGCGTCGGGGTCGTCCTGGGCGAGCACGACGATGAAATCGGCGTAGGCCGCGTTGGTCGTGAAGATCTTCGTCCCGTTGAGCACCCACCGGTCGCCCCGGTCCTCCAGGGTCACGTTCATCCGCGTCAGGTCGGAGCCGTGGTCCGGCTCGGTGAACGCCACCGCGGAGACGGCCTCGCCCCGGGCGAGCGGCGCGAGGTAGCGTTCCTGCTGCTCGGGCGTACCGAAGATGCGCACGAACTTGGCCGGCAGAGCGGCCAGGTGCAGCGCCATGCCGATGCCCGAATCGGCCTTGCAGAGCTCCTCGATGACGAGGACGTTCTCCATCGTGCCGAGCCCGCCGCCCCCGAGCTCCTCGGGGAAGTCGATGCCGACGAAGCCGAGCTCGCCCGCCTGGCGGTACAGGTCCGCCGGGAACCGGTGCTCCAGCTCGTAGGCCTCGGCCCGCTCCGGGGTGAACTCGCCGGACGCGAACTCGCGCGCGGCCTGCTTGATGTCCCGCTGCTCGGGGCTCAGTGCGAAGTCCATGGGCTCTCCTTCAGGCCGTTCCGGCCAGCGCGTCCCGCAGGACGGGCAGCACGTCGAACAGGTCGGCGACGATTCCGGCGTGCGCGACCTCGAAGATCGGGGCCGCGGGGTCGGTGTTGACCGCGATGATCAGGTCGGCGCCGCGCATGCCCGCGACGTGCTGGTAGGCGCCGCTGATGCCGAGGGCGAGGTAGACCTTCGGCCGCACGGTGCGGCCCGACGTGCCGACCTGGCGGCTCTTGGGCAGCCACCCCTTGTCGGCCACCGGCCGGGAGCAGCTGAGGGTCGCGCCCAGGGCGTCGGCGAACTCCCGGACGACGTCGAGGTTGTCGGCCTTCCCGATGCCGCGCCCCACCGACACCAGGAACTCGGCGTCGGAGATGTCGACGTCGGCGAGGGCCGCCTGCACCACGTCGAGGGTCTGTCGCCGCCACGGACCGGGGAGCGCCGGCGGCGGCACGATCTCCACCGTGCTCACGCGGCCGAGATCCCGGACCGCGGGTCGTCCGCCGGGACGGATGGTCGCGACCACGAGCGGCGCCGGGAGCAGCGTCAGCCGCTCGTTGACCTTGCCCCCGTAGGCGTGCCGCCGAGCCGCCACCACCCCGGCGGACCAGCCGAGGTCCAGGCAGTCGGTGACCAACGGGGCGGCCAGCCGCGCCGCCACGGCGGGGCCGATCTCCATGCCGCGGGCGGTGTGGCCGACGAGCAGCAGCCGCGGCTGTCGGCTCGTCGCCGTGTGCGCGACCGTGGCGAGCAGCGGCTCCAGGGCCTGCTCCGCGAGGGCCGGGTGCTCGATCTTCAGGAGGATGTCGGCCGCGGATTCGAGCTGCCGCACGACCGGACCGACGTCAGAACCGACGATGAGCGCCGCGACCGCGCCGGCGCCGAGCCCCGACGCGAGCGCCAGCATCTCGAACGTGACGTCCCGAACGGCGCTTTCGTCGTGCTCCACGAGGACGAAGATCTCGCTCATCCCAGCGCCCCCTTCATCAGCGAGGCGGTCCGCCGACAGACCTCGTCGAGGGACCCCTGGAGCATCTCCGCGCCCCCGCCGGCCTCCGGGAGGCGGCGCTCCGCCGAGACGACGCTGGACGCCTTGTGGCCCACCTCGTCGGCGTCGAGGGCGAGGTCGTCGATGTCCAGCTCGTGCATGCGCAGCCGACGCGCCTTGCGGATGCCGAGCACGGAGACGTAGCGGGGCTGGTCGGTGCCGGTCTGCACCGTCACCAGGGCCGGGAGCTGCAGTTCGACCACCTCCTGGGCGTTCGCCTCCAGCTCGCGATGCACGCGGACGCGGCCGTCGAGGGCTTCGACGCTCACCGCGAGGGCCGCGAACGGCAGGTCCAGCAGCTCGGCGACGGCCGGGCCGACGGCCCCCCACCCCGTGTCCGCGGACTGGGCGCCGCAGAGCAGGAGGTCGAAGCCCTCGACGTGGCGGGCGACCCGGGCGAGCCCCCGGGCGACGCCGGCGGAATCCGAGCCGTCGAAGTCCTCGCCGTCCACCAGGACCCCGTCGTCCGCGCCCATGGCGAGCGCGCGGCGTACCACGTCCTCGGCCGCGTCCCCGCCCAGGCTGGCGACGGTGACGTGCCCGCCGTGCGCCTCCTTGAGCCGGATCGCCGCCTCGACCGCGTGCGCGTCCCACTCGTTGACGCCGAACACCAGGTCCTCGACATCGACCTCCCCGTCGTACAGCTCCAGCTCGGCCTCGGCGACGTCGGGCACGGCCTTCGCGAACACCACGATCCTCATGTCGACTCCTCCTCGGCCACTTCGGGCAGCGCCCGCGCGAGCAACTCGCTCAGGTCGATCACCTCCAGCGAGCCCTCCACGCCCGCCGCCTTGCTCGCGTCGCTCAACATCACCAGGCACAGGGGGCAGGCGACCACCAGCAGGTCGGCCCCGGTGGCCGCCGCTTCGCTCACCCTGAGCTCGGACATCCGGACGGGGCCGTCCAGGTCCTCCACCCACATCCGTCCACCGCCGGCGCCGCAGCAGCGGGAGGTCTGTCGGCTGCGCTCCATCTCCACGCGCTGCACCCCGTCGATGGCGTCGATCAGCCGACGGGGCGGCTCGAAGACGCCGCCGTGGCGACCCAGGTAGCAGGGGTCGTGGAAGGTGACGGTCGCGGGCACCGGCCGAGGCAGCCGCAGCGACCCGTCGGCCAGCGCCTCGTCCAGCACCTCGCTCGTGTGGCGGACCCGGGGCGCGAGGGCGCCCTGCTTCATCGACGCGAGGCAATGGGGGGACGAGGCGACCACGTCGGAGGCGCCGGCCTTGTCGAACGCGGCGCCCAGCTTCTCCGCCTGGTCTTCGAACAGCCCCTCCTCGCCGAGCTGCGCGGCGACGTCGCCGCAGCAGCCCTCCTTGCGGCCGAGCGTGCCGACGGTGAGCCCGGCGGCGTTCGCGAGCCGGGAGAAGGCGCGGGCGGGCGCGCGGGCGCGGGTGTCGATCGCGGCGGTGCAGCCGACGACCCAGGTCAGGCGCTCGCCCGCGTCGCGGGAGAGGTCCGGCAGGTCGAGCTCCTTGTGGAACGACGACCGCCCCTTGCGGCTCGCTTCCCACGGGTTCCCGTAGCGCTGCAGGCGGTCGAGCGTCTCAGCGAGGGGGACGGGCACCCGGGTGCCGTCCTCGACGTCGACCCGGCGGGCCGCGGCGGCGACGGCCGCCGGGGCGATGGAGATGGGGCACGCGTCCAGGCAGGCCCGGCAGGTGGTGCAGTGCCACGCGAGGGTGGCGGAGCCGAGCAGGCCCAGCTCGCCATCGGCGGGGGCTGCGCGGCGCGTGACGCCCCGGGCCGCGTCGAGCACCGCGCGGGGGGAGAACGGCTCGCCGGCGGCGGCCGCGGGGCAGACCTCCACGCAGCGGCCGCACCGGGTGCAGGCGTCGAGGGCGACGACGTCACGGACGGCCAGGGGGGGCGCGTCGTCCGGGCGGTCCTCGAGGGGGACCCGGTGGGCCGGCTCGTCTGCCACGGCGAGGTGAACCGGGGCGGCGAAGACGTGAAACAGCCGGGTCCAGGGCAGGGCGGCGACGAGGGCCAGGCTCGCCAGGGCGTGGAACCACCAGGTCCCGGGGTAGGCGTCAGCCGCGGCGCCGGTCCCGAAGAGCCCGCCGAGCGCGCTCCCGAGGGGCGACCAGTGGGCCTGGCCGGAGGTGTCGGCGGCGAGCCGGAGGCCCTCGACGGCGAAGCCGGAGCCGGCGACCACCGCCAGGGCCAGCAGGACGGCGGCGTCCTGGCCCCCGCTGTCCAGACGGGGGATCCGGGCGACGTACCGGCGCGCGGCCGCGCCGAGCAGGCCGACCAGCAGGGCGAGGCCGGCGAGGTCGAGCGCGAGGGAGTAGACGAGGTAGGTCGGCCCCTCCAGGAACCGCACCACGTGCTGGTCGATCGTGGCCAGCACGGTGCCGACGAACAGCCACGTGAAGCCGACGGCGATCAGCCCGTGCATCAGGGCCGCGGCGGGATCGCCGGGCAGCCGCACGAGGGCCGAGAGGCCGTGCCTCAGGGCGCGACGCAGGCGGAGCGACGGGGGCGGCACGGAGGCGCCGCGCGGGCCGGCCCGCCACCGGCGGACCCGACGGGCGAGGCCCCAGGCGAAGACGGCCAGGGCGGCGGCGGCCACGGCGTAGAAGAGCGCGACGTCGTCGATCCCCTGGAAGTGCTGCCGCCCCGACACCCGTCGGTCGTACCACGGGGTCCACGGGCGGGAGGCGGGTTCGGTCAGGGGTGGAAGAGGCGCCGTCGATTCGGCCGCCGAACCGGCGCGGGGCGCGTTATGGTCCCGCCTCCCCTGCGACGGGCCCGCGCTCCGCGGCCCGCCCGTCCCGACCGCGGCGCCCAGCCGCCCCCCGATGACCGAACCCCCGACCCCGCTGGAGGATGCGTCCTGACGCGCTCCTCGCCCTCGCCCGCCGCCTGAGCTCCCGTCGGGAGCGCGACCAACACGGTCTCCTCTTCATCGAAGGCGTGCGCTTCCTTCATTGCGCGGCCCGCGCGGGCGCCATTCAGCGCGTCGTCGAATCGAAGGCGCTGCTCCGGTCCCCGGCGGGGCAGCGCCTGGCGCGCCAGTTGAGGCGGCGAGGGCTGCCTTGCACCCGCGTCAGCCCCGAGCAGTTCCGCGCGATGTCGACCGCGCCCCGCGCCTCCGGCCTGGCGGCGCTGGCTCGCCCGCCCTGGTCCACGCTCGACCAGCTCGGGACCGGGCCGCTCCTGCTGCTCCGAGCGGTCCGCGCCGACGGCAACCTGGGCACCTTGATCCGCTCGGCCGAGGCGCTCGGCGGGGGTGGGCTCGTGTGCGTCGGGCCGTCGATCGACCCGTGGTCACCCGCGGTGGTGCGGGCGTCGATGGGCGCCGTCTTCGACCTGCCGATCGTCCGGACCGCGCCGACCGCGCTCCTCGACTGGACGCGCTCACGTCCCCTGACCCTGCTCGCCGCGAGGGCCGAGGGCGCCATCGCGCTCGGCGCCGCCCCCCTGCCCCCGCGAGTCGGGTTCCTGCTCGGGGACGAGCGCAAGGGGGTCGCCCCCGAGGACCTCGCCTGGTGCGACGGTTCGGTCCGCATCCCGATGGTCGGCGCCTCCGACTCCCTGAACGTGGCCCAGGCCGGCACGGTGCTGCTGTACGAAGCGACCCGAGGACCGGCCGTGAAGAAGCTCACAGAATCATGACCATGGCCGCACAATACTGAACATCTCTACAGCAGAGTTCGGCCATGACTGTGCGCGACCCGACCAGCTCGGACTGCCCCGGATCGACGCGGCGCTGCACGATGGCCGGCTGAGCTACTCCAAGATCCGATCGATGACCCGGGTCGCCACCCCGGAGAACGAGGCGGAGCTCGTCGAGCTGGCCGAACTCTCGACTGCGTCGCAGCTGGAGCGGATCTGTCGGGGCTACCGCACGTGCCACCGGGAGCTCACCGGAGAAGAGCCGCCAGCAAGTCGCCGGCGACGGATCGACTGGCGCTGGGAGGACGGAGGTCTGCGGATCAGCGGCTGGCTCCCCGCCGAAGAAGGAGAGCTGGTCCGCCAGGCCATGCTCACCGCCCTCGCTTCCCTGCGACGGGAGGTCCCACGGGTTCCCGATCCCCCGACCGTCGTCGGGACATCGCCCCCCGGAGCCAACGATTTCGCGGAAGCGTCGGACCACCCCGAAGACGACTCCGCGCAAGCGTCGGACCACCCCGAAGACGACTCCGCGCAAGCGTCGGACCACCCCCGGGACGATTCCGCGGTGGCTTCACGTCGGTCGCAGAGCAGCGTGGGACGTCCAGGCCCGTCGCATCATCCGGCGAGCCAGGAAGCCGAACGTGCCCGGATCTCGACGACGTCGATTGAAACGGTAGGCGTACTCGCGCAAGTACCGGTCGAGGTATTGGGCAGAGACGCCATGGAAGGTCCCGACCAGCCGGGCCTTGAGATTGGTGAACAGCAGGTGGACCTGGGGCAGAGCTGACTCGAGGACGGCGTACTTGCCGTTGATCGGGTGAGCCTCATGCTCGAACCCGGCGCTGCTCACAGTCAGCCACCGGTACGCGCCAAGACCGTCGGTCACCACCCGGGCGCCCTCGCGAACGTGCGTCGTGATGAAGTCCTGCAGAGTCTGCTTGTCGACACGCGGAGCAGCTCGAAGTCGGGCACTCCCGGCCCTCGACCTTCGTCCGGGCCGGGAGATCCGCTCGATCGCTACCGCGCCCCTGTCCAACGGATACTCATCGCCCTCGGACAGCACCAGTCGGACCT
>CAYQEG010000059.1:0-36285 GCA_964416435.1 uncultured Rickettsiales bacterium | reverse complement strand
GCCACCGACGACGACGACGCCACCGACGACGACGACGCCACCGACGACGACGACGACTCCGCCGCCAACGAGTGCGACAGCGGCCACCTCATCGAAGGTGACATCGAGCTCGACCCCTCTCTGGAAGACCCGACGATCGTCTCCACCGGGGGCGTGTTCCTGTTCGACCCGGCGATCGTGAGCCCCGGCGACATGCCCGCCGGCCCGCTCATCGGCGAAGGCATCGTCGACCCCGTCACGACGTTCCCCGGAGTCTGGTCGGCGTGCGCGCCCGAAGGGACCTGGACCGCGATCACGATCATGGAGACCAACGACTCGATCTTCTGCACCGAGGGCGACTACTACGGCGCGGCGACGATCGAGGTCCTCCCCGGGGGCGGCGACGTCGGCGCGATCGTGCTGACGTCGGCCCTCGAAGAGGACTGCTCAGGCCACTAAACGGCCCCTACGGCGTCCTTTCGAATCGCCGGCGGGCGTCCGCGACGCCGAGCGCGCAGGGCGCCTCCAGGTCCGGTCCCAGCCCCTCGCAGAGCGCCAGCGCCGGCGCCTCCGCGTCCCACGTCCGGCCCACGCTGTAGCCCGCGCCTCGCGCCGCGGCGGCCCGGCGGGCCGGCGGCAGCTCCCGGATCAAGTCGGCGAGCCGGGACGGCGTCGGGTGCAGGTGGTCGGCGGCCGCGAAGCCTGGACCGCGCCAGCACGCGTCGCGGTCGCGCTCCGTCGCCAGGCTCTCGCAGGCCCCCAGCGGCGCCGCGGTCCAGACCGGGCCGAGCTGACTGACGAACCAGCCGACCCCCAGGAAGCACAGGTCCCGCCGCTCCCCGTCCAGGGCGGCGCACGCGGCGGGCGCCTCGCCCGCGATGACCGGGACCTCCCCCCGCCGCCACGGTCGGCAGCGGTCGCGCAGGTCGGGGGCGACATAGCTGCACGGGTCGTCCCGGTCACCGGGAGCGGCGGTGCCCTCGACCCGCGCGGTCGAGTAGCCGATCCCCCAGGCGACGCCGGACAGGCAGTCCGCCCGGCGCTCGGCGGTCGACAGCCGGGAGCACAGCGCCTCGGCCTCCTGGGGACCCCGTCGCGCGACAGCGGAGAACCCCGGCACGTCGAAGCAGGGACCGCGGTAGGCGCCCCCACCCGGGGCGGCCGCGACCATCGCCACCGTCGCCGCCGCCCCGAGGAGCGGCGGGAACCCCGCCGCCACGGCGATCGCTGACCGCAGCGCCCGTCGGCCCCCGCGCGAGCCGACCCGGCCGGCCCACCCCCAGGCGATCGCCCAGCCCGGCCCCGCCCCCACGGCCATCGCGACGAGCAGCGGAGGCAACACCCGGTGGCTGTGCTCCCGGACGTTGGTGTAGCGCCAGGGCAACCGCTCGATCTTCAGATCCAGCGCGACGCAGGCGGCGGCGAACGCGGCCGCGAAGAGGATCGGCACCGCCACCCCGGCGACGACGCGGGCAGGCACGTCCCGTCGGCGGGCCGCCTGGATCGCCCAGCCGGCCGCGATGGCGACCCCGGCCCAGGCGAACACGACCCACAGCACCTCGAGCTTGAAGATCGCCGGGACCGCCTGCGGCGACGCCAGGTCGTGCACGTGCAGGGTCCACGGCAGCTCGGGGTAGACGAGGTCGGGGAGCCGACCCAGGTCCGGGTGCATCCGACCCAGCCGACTGAGCGTCGCGTCCTGACCGCCGGAGGACGCCGGCCCGGCCAGGATCCGCCACCACAGCGGCGCCCCGCCGACCGCCAGGCCGACGGCCGCCGGCGCCAGCCCGGAGAGCGTCGCCCGACGCCCCGAGCCGACCGCGAGCAGCGCGCACGCCAACGCCAGGAACGGCGCCGACCCCGGCGAGAAGACCAGCCCCAGCCCCACCACCGCGCCGAACAGCGCCCATCCGGCCACCCGCCGGGGCCCGGCGAGCGGCTCGCCCTGGGGCCACGCGAGCGAGATCGCGAGGAGCGCGGCGCCGTAGTCGAACAGCAGCTGCTCGTAGTGCCAGTTGCCCAGGATCATCGCGGTGTGCACGACCAGCGGCGGCGCGAACGCCAGCCCCGCCGCTCCGAGCAGCGCCGCCCCCTCCCCTGCGGGCCGCAGCAGCGCCCAGGTCAGCCAGACGAGGCACGCGGACAGGAGCACCGCCAGCACCTTGCCGACCCCGGCCGACGTGCCCATCGCGGCGTACGCCGGGAGGGCCGCGAAGGCCGCGACCGCCTGCCCACCGACGGCGGTGTCGACGGCGTCCCAGGGGCTCCAGCCCCCTTCGGACAGCAGGATCTCGCCCAGCGTCGGGACCAGGCAGTCGATCGACGCGGTGGCCCACGGGCTGCTCCGCCCGATCACGGCGGCGAGGAGGGCGACGTGAACGCCCAGGAGCAGCAGCAGCGGGCCGCGGCGCTTCATTCCAGGAACGGCAACGCCGCGGAGAGGAACTCATCGGTCGCGTCGACGTGGGCGAAGTGGCTGCCCCGCTCCAGCCAGGTCACGTCGACGCCGGTCGCCACCGACAGCACCTTGCCCACCTCCGGCGACACCATCGGGTCCGCCGGCGCGTACAGGAGCATCAGCGGGATCGGGAATCCGTCGCGCTGCTTCAGCTGCTTCAGGAAGTCGCCCAGGGGCCCCGGCGCCATCGTCTGGTGCAGGTGGCCGATGAACGCGCGGGAGCCGGGCCGGTCGGCCAGCGGCAGCCCGTACTCGGTCGCCTCCTCCAGCGACTTCAGCGACTCGTCGAAGTAGTGCACGTTGCGGTGGGCCCACCGCAACGGATCCCGCCGCACCCACCAGCCCAGCGCGGCCTTCACCCCGGGCACCGACAGCGCGAACCGCAGCGCGTGCAGCCGCAGCTCCGGCCGCCCCGGGGAGTGCAGGTTCAGCAGCCGGCTCATCGCCTCGGGATCCCGCAGCGCCAGGCGCATGCACAGGTACCCGCCCATCGAGTTGCCGATGGTCGCGCAGCCGCGGATGCCGACGTGCTCGGCGAACGCGCCGATCCAGCCGGCCAGCACCTCGGGGTGGTAGGGCCCCGCAAGCTTGTCGCTGCAGCCCGCTCCGGGCAGGTCCGGCGCGTACACCGTGAAGCGCTCCCCCAGCGGCTCCAGCACGTACCGCCACGAGTAGCTCGACGTCATCAGGCCGTGCACGAGGAGCAGCGGAGGCCCCGAGCCGTGCTGCCGCCACGTCACCCGGTGGGGGCCGTAGGGGCCGTACGTCAGCTCCGCGTCGCGCAGGTCCTCGTCGAAGTACGGGTGCGGTCGACGCGGCAGCTGGGGCAGCTGCTCGAACGGCATCTGCTGGAAGGGCGCGAGGGCTGGTAGTTCGGAGCCCATCTCCGGGTCAGTCGTCCTCTCGGCGCCGCCCGAAGACGACCCAGCCGAGCGTGCCGGTCATCACCGCGAACGCGGCGACAGCGGCGCCCTTGCTGGGCTCCTTCTCCTCTTCGGCCTCCGCGACCTGCTCGGTCGGCTCCACCTCCTGCTGCGAGGAGTAGTAGGCGATGCCCGCGACCAGCACGCCGACCAGGGCAGCGCCCGCGATCAGCCCGGATCCGTAGAGCACCCCGCGCTCGCGCCGCTTGAACAGCTCCTCGCCCGTGCTCCGCCGCTCGGCGAAGAAGCGCAGCAGGCCGCCGATCATGATCGGCACCGCGAGGTGCACCGGCAGGTACAGGCCGACCGCGAACGCGAGGGTCGGCAGCCCCATGATCTCGACGCAGGCGGCCATCGCCATGCCGACGAAGACCAGCGCCCAGGGCAGGTTGTCGTCGAGCACGCCGTCGATGACCAGCATGATCAGGTTGGCCTGGGGGGCCTTGAACTCGCCGCTGACCACCCCGCCGGCGAACATCGCGAGCACCGTCGACATCACCAGCGCCGCCGTCACGACCCCGATGACCTCGCCCACCTGCTGGCGGTGGGGCGTCGCGCCGACCAGGAAGCCCGTCTTCAGATCCTGCGACGTGTCCCCCGCGATCGCCGCCGCGATGCAGACCAGGGCGCCGATGGTGAGCACCGCGACCTTCGCCTGGGCCGGCTCGAACGCGCCGCCGAAGAGGATGGCGCAGATGAGCACGGTCGCGATCGTCATCCCCGAGATCGGGTTGGAGCTCGAGCCCAGCAGACCGACGATGCGGGAGCTGACCGTCACGAAGAAGAAGCTGAACACCACCACCGCGACGCCCGCGAGCAGGCCGGCCGAGCCGATCTTGGAGGGCTCGCCCTCCACCGGCGTCCACTCCATCAGCGGCAGGAACGCCGCGCACAGCGCCATCACGATCAACGCCGCGCCGATCCAGGCGATGGGCAGGTCCTGCTGGGTGCGGGGCAGCGACGCGTCGGTCTTGTCGCCGATCGCCCGGAGGGCCGCCTTGAGGCTGCCGACGATCGTCGGCGAGCTCTTCACGAGGGTGAACAGGCCGCCGAAGGCGACCGCGCCGGCGCCGACGTAGCGCAGGTACCGGCTCCACACGGAGAACGCGCCCATGTCCGAGATGAGCTCCTTCGTCTCCGGAAGGATCGGCTCGCCGACGCCCCCGCCGAACAGGTAGATGAGCGGGATGATGACGAGCCAGCCGACCGCGCCGCCGGCGAGCATCACCGCGGCCACCTTCGGCCCGATGATGTAGCCCACGCCCAGCAGTTCCGGCGTCGCTTCCCCGCCGAACTCGGTCTTGTAGCCGCCCCGGTCGATCTTCCAGGACGGGTCTCCCGGCCACAGGTGGCCGATCTTCATCAGCCCCTGGTAGATGGCCCCGACGAGCATGCCGCCGAACAGCAGCTTCGCCTGGTTGCCGCCCGCCTGGGACGCCACCTGAACCTCGGCGCAGGCGGTGCCCTCGGGGTACGTCAGCGCACCGTGCTCCCGCACGATCAGGTACTGCCGCAGCGGCACCATCATGAAGACGCCGAGCAGGCCGCCGATCAGCGCGAGCGGGAAGATCGGGAAGAAGCCGGGGGACTCGCCCCACAGGAACAGCACCGGGATGGTGAAGATGCAGCCGGCGGCGAGCGACTCGCCCGCGCTGCCGATGGTCTGCACCATGTTGGTCTCGAGGATGGTGCCGGCCCTCAGACCCCGGAAGATCGCGACACCGATGACGGCGGCGGGGATGGAGGCGGAGACGGTCAGGCCGACGCGCAGCCCGAGGTAGGCGTTGGCCGCCCCGAAGACCACCCCGACGAGCACGCCCACGACGATCGCCTTGAGCGTGAACTCCGGCATGACCGTGCCCGGCGGCACGACCGGCGGGTACTCCTGCCCCTCCGGGAGCGGCTCGTACGCCTCGTGCGGCAGGGTGTAGCTCAGGTCGGGCGCGTCACCAGCCATGGATCCTCCTCATCCCACCGAGAAGCGACGACCATACACAGGGGATCCCGCGACCGCCCATTCGGGGATCGCGCGCCTGCCCTACAATCGCCCCATGTCCAGCGCCCCGCAGCTCCCGACCCTCCGCCTGCAGACGCACGGCCCCCGCCTCCTGGACGCCCTGGGGCGCGAGGTCCTCCTCCGCGGGGTCAACTGCGGGGGCCGCTCGAAGATCCCGCCGTTCTTCCCGTTCGCGTTCGCCGAGTCGGGACACCCCGGCCAGGGGCTCGCCCCGCCCTTCGAGGAGGCGGTCCGGGTGTACTGCGACCGGCTGGTCGCCTGGGGCCTCAACGCGGTGCGGCTCCCGTTCACTTGGGAGGCGCTGGAGCCGGAGCGGGGCAGCTTCGACGAGGCCTGGCTCGCCCGGTACGAGCAGCTCGCCGCCGCCATGGGGGAGCGCGGACTGCGGGTCATCGTCGACTTCCACCAGGACGTGTTCGGTCGCCCGTGGTTCGGCGACGGCTTCCCCCTGTGGGCCTGCGACCGCCCGATCATCGACCCGCCGCCGGTCAGCCCCCAGTGGTTCATGGGCTACCTCAACAGCGACGACGTTCGCCGGAACTACGACCGGTTCTGGAACGACGACGACGGCATACGGACCGCCCTGTCGGGGATGTGGCGCACGATGGCGGCGCGGCTCTGGAAGCTCGACTGCGTCATCGGCTTCGAGATCATCAACGAGCCGGGCTGGGGCAACGCCGACCCGACGGTGTGGGCCAAGGAGGTGCTGACCCCCTTCTACAGCCAGCTCGCGGCCGAGATCCGGGAGGTCGCCCCGGGCTCCCTCGTCTTCTTCGACGCGACCGGCGTCGACGCGATCAACGGGACCACGTACCTCGACCGCCCCGAGGGAGAGGACCTCGTCTTCGCGCCCCACTTCTACGACGCGGCGGCGCTCCTGGAGAGCCGCTGGGACGGCTCGAGCGACATCGACAGCCCCGTGGGCCGCCTCCGCGAGACCGGCCACGGCTGGAACGTGCCGGTGCTGCTCGGCGAGTTCGGCATCTCCCCCGGCGGCCTCGGCGCGGCCGACTACGTGCGCGCCAACTACGCCGCCCTGGACGCCCACCTGATGCACGGCACGATGTGGGAGTACAGCTCGACCCAGGACGACTGGAACGACGAGGACATGTCCATCGTCGACGGCCACGGCGAGGAGCGCGGCACCGTCGCGGCGCTCGTGCGCCCCTTCCCGGCGGCGACCCCGGGCCGGCTGACGGCCTTCGGGTGGGACCCCCGCCGGCTGACCGGGAGCTGGACCTTCGACGCCCAGCCGGGGCTCGTCGGTGAGCTCTCGGTGCCGGCGCGGCTGTTCCCTCAGGGGGTCGGCGCGGCCTCCGAGGGGGCCGAGGCCCAGCTGATGCGGGACGACGCAGGGCACCGGCTGATCGTCGTGCCCCAGGCCGAAGGCGAGGTCACCGTCCGGTTCGGCGCCGCCGGCTGAGCCCGGCGAGCAGCAACAGCCATCCCCCGCCGGTCACGCCACCGGCCCCCGCCGCGCAGGCACAGTCGCCACCGTCGTCGTCGTCGTCGTCGGCCAGGAAGTCGGGCGTGGTGTCGTCGTCGTCGTCGTCGTCCGCCGCGCTGTCGTCGTCGTCGACGATCACGGGGTTCTGGAGCAGGTCCCAGGCGAGCGGGCAGACCACCCCGGCGAGCGTCTCGTCCGGGCAGTCGCGCATCTGCACGTCCTCGAAGTCGATGAGAGAGACCCAGCTCCAGACGTCCTCGCCGAGCTGGAACTGGGGCAGCAGCGGGTCGTCCCCGCACCCCAGCAGCAGGCCCTCGACCGTCTTGACGCACCGCGTCGGACCGCCGACGAGGAGCTGCTGCAGCTCCCCCCCGATGCGCAGTCGGTGCAGGCCATCGACCTCGGTGATCAGCAGGATGTCGTCGCCGTACAGCGTCGCGTCTCGGGCCGGCGAGTCGAGCGCGGACAGGGTCTGGGTGCCCGACGTCAGGTCCGCGTCGAGGCCGACGAGGAACGGCGCGTCGCCGCTCGTCGCGGTGAAGAGGAGCAGCGCGCCATCGTCGGACAGGTGGAGGAGCACGACGTTGGACCAGCCGTCGAGCGCGGCGGGGCTGAGCCAGGAGCCGCCGCCGTCGTCCGAGCCCAGCACCACGGTCACCAGGTCGTCCTCCCGCACCGCGGCCACGCGCACCCGCTCCCCGCCGTCGGCGAGGGCGAGCCGGCTGACCACGAGTCCCTCCAGGTCGACCTCCACCTCGTCCCAGGTCTGGGCCCCGTCCTCCGTCCGGAACAACCGCTGGAAGCCGGCCGCGCCGGCCACGACCCAGAGTCGACCAGCGTCCCCGGGGTCGACCGCCACGGCGGTCGTCGGCAGCCCGACCAGCGGGCCCGGCGACGGCCGCCAGGTGCAGCCGCCGTCGTCGGTCACCCGGAGCCCCTCCAGTGTGCCCGCGAGCACGTCGCCCGACGGCACGCGGGCCCAGAACGGCGGCTCCAGGGTCAGGTCCAGGGCCTCCTCGCAGGTCCACAGGGGCGTGCCATCCTCGTCGTTGAGGAGCAGCCCCCAGCTCGTGCCGCCGCCGACGAGCACGCCGTCCTGCACGAACGGGGTGCTGCCGTAGACCGGCCCCTCGTGCGACGCCGCGGGCGCCGGGAGGGCGACGGCGGCCAGGATCACGATCGGGGCGAGGAGGCGCACCGGCGAAAGCTATCACTCTCGTGGTATGGGAGCGCATGCGCTCTGTCAGCCTGCTGTTCGCATCGCTCCTCCTCCTCGTCGGGTGCCCCACGGCGCCGGATCCGGACCCGGAGGGAGAAGAAGACCCCACCCCCGAAGAGGTCGTGCCCGATCCCCCCGCGGGGCTGACCGAGTTGTCCGACGGCGAGTGCCCGGATCTCAGCGAACCGGGCACCTCCACGTTCAGCTCCGCCGGGCTGCAGCGCGAGGTGACGGTGCTGTTCCCGGACGAGCCCGAGGGGCTGCCGGTGGTCTTCTTCTGGCACGCGCTGGGGACCCCCGCGGCCCAGTGGATCGGCTGGATGGACCTCAACGGCCTGGCGGAGGACGCCATCGTCGTGGTGCCGTCCTCTCGGGACTCCGAGCCGTTCGAGTGGGACTGGGTCGACGGCGAGTCGGCGGACGGCCCGCTGTACGACGACCTGCGCACCTGCGTGATCGACGAGCTCGGCGGTGACATCGACCGCGTCATGGCGGCCGGCTTCAGCGCCGGCGCGGTCTGGACCACCTGGCTGGCGATGCACCGCGGCGACACGCTGGCGACCATCTTCGCGATGTCCGGCGGCACCGTGGTCAACCTCCCCTACGTCACCCCCGCGCAGGACCTGCCGGCGTTCCTGATGTCCGGCGGCGAGACCGACGTGTGGCCCAACCAGCAGTTCCCGGTCGCCGACTTCGAGACAGCCACCCAGGAGTTCAGCGAGTCGCTCATCGCCGACGGCCACTTCGTCGTGCAGTGCCGCCACGACGGCGGGCACACCACGGGCCCGGGGTCGCGCGACATGATGGAGGACTGGCTGTTCGCCCACGCGTACGACATCCCGTCGCCGTGGGCCACCGGCGAGGAGTCGGCGGACGACTTCGAGGACTACTGCTTCGTCCCGGGCGTCGACTAGGAGCGTGTAGCGTATTGGCCACCTGTCGCCCCATCCTCAGCTACTGCTGCAGCTGGGAGCAGTCGGCCAGGCAGACGGTGGTCAGCTGCAGGAAGTCCTCACCGCAGGCGCCCGGCAGCGGCCTCACCGACATCGTGCACTGGGAGCCAGCGGGGCAGTCCTCCTGCTCGTCGCAGGCGATGAGGCAGCCGCTGCTCCCCGAGAAGTACCAGTCGATGCAGTAGTTGCCGGCGCCTCCGCAGAAGTCGTTGCCGAGCAGCACGTCGTCGCAGGTCGTGGTGGTGCCGAGGTTGTCGTAGTCGTTGGACGCGGTGTTGCACTCCGCGCAGAACGCGTTGTCCGCGGGCACGCAGCTGCCGCTGTCCTCGTCGCAGTACTCGCCGAAGTCGCAGTCGAGGATCGTGCTGCGGCAGCCGTAGTCGACGCACTCCCCGTCGTCGCAGCGGGAGCCCGCGAGGCAGTCCAGGTCGGTGTTGCAGCCCTCTTCGCAGTCGTTGCCGTCGACGTCGCAGATCTCCCCCATCGGGCAGTCCGACGACGTGTTGCAGTCGACCGACTCGCACCGGCCGGCGATGCACGCCTTGACCTCACCGGGGTCGGCGTCGCAGTCGCCGGAGTCGTAACAGGGGTCGCCCCGCTGGCGCAGCGAACAGGCGGTGATGGTCGAGGCGGCGACGCCGAGCAGCAGCAAGGACAGCAGCAGGGAGGAGCGGCGCATCAGAACAACTCGTAGTGCAGGACGATCTTGGAGTCGATCGGCGGCAGGGAGGTGACGTCGACGAAGCGGATGATCCAGGAGTCGGTGTCCTCGTCCTCGGCGTACTCCCACGGGTACTCGCCGTCCTCGGTGCCCTCGGGCGGCAGGTCGACCTCGGACTCGCCGGGCACCTCGATCGTCATCTCCAGGGTCTCCTCACGCGGGCGGCGGTCCAGGGCGAACTCGTCGAGCAGGCGGCTGCTCGCCAGCCCCATCTCGGCGACGATGTCGGCGAAGTCGGACTCGCAGATGGAGCCGGCGACGCCGCCGGTCTGCACCGCGACGTCGTTGTAGCGATGACCCGCGACCGCGCCGGCGTTGGGGTCGAAGCTGCTCTGGCCGCAGTTGGCCGGCTCGAGCGTGTCCTGGTCGAGCCCGACCAGCGCCGACGCGTTGAACGCGCCCCGCTCCCGCTCGTCCTTGAGGCCCCGGAAGAAGTTGACGTAGGAGTTGACGCCCCAGACGCTGGCGTCCTCCTCGTCGCTCACGAAGATGACCGACAGCAGCGCGTCGTCCCGCAGGAAGCCCGAGTTGGGTCCGTCCAGCAGATCGTCGGACAGCGCGGCCGCGGCGGCATCCAGCCCCTGCTCGAAGCCGGCCCCGCCGGTGCCGACCTGGACGAGCTCGCCGAAGACGTCCGCGGCGTCGTCGGTGTCGCGGTCGATGACCGTCGTGCCGTCGTCGGCCTCGACCATCCGGCCCTGTCGGGCGGAGTTGAGCATGTCGGTCGTGACCACCGCGATGTGGTAGTCGACGTCGGCCACGTCGAAGAACTCGACGAACCGGTCGAAGCCCTCGCTCAGCTCGTCCTGCTCGTCGGCCATCGAGCAGCTGTCGTCGACCACGAGGAGGATGTCCACCTCGGTCGGGGGGCTCTGGTACAGCACAGCGGTGATGCCGGGCCGGATCAGCGTCTGCTGCTGACAGCCCGCAGCGGCCAGCAGCCCCAGCAACGGCAGGAGGAGTACGAAGCGGCGAGTCATGGCGAAAAAGCCTAGCAGACGGCCGTCTGTCCCTCGCCGGGGCGTTCAGCGCCCCTGCCGCTCCTCCAGCTCGTCCAGGGTCTTGGGCCAGTCCTTCTTCATCAGCCGGCTCAACGAGCGGTCGGCGAGCAGCTTGCCCCCCGTCTGGCACTCGGCGCAGTAGTTGGCCTCGTTGCTCGCGTAGCGGATCCGCTGGACGGGGCGGCCGCAGTCGGGGCACGGCTTCTTGTAGCGGCCGTGCACCGCCATCTCCGCCCGGAACGCCGTCACCTTGTCGGGGAAGCCGTCGCCGACCTCGTCGCGGAGCAGCTGGGTCCACTCGGTCAGGCTGGCCCGGGTCGCCTCGTACAGGCGGCCCATCTGCTCGTCGTCGAGCCGGCTCGTCCAGGTCACCGGCGACAGCCGGGCCCGGTGCAGGATCTCGTCGCTGTAGGCGTTGCCGATGCCGCTGAGGAGGCGCTGATCGGTCATCGCTCGCTTGAGGGTGTGGTTGCGGCTCCGGAGCCGCTCGGCGAACTCGTCCAGGGTCGCCTCGAGCACCTCGATGCCGCCCCGGTCGTGCTCGGCGAGCGCCTCTTCGCCCCGCACCAGGTACAGCGAAGCGCGCTTCTTGGTGCTCGCCTCGGTGAGGATCGCCGCTCCGTGCTCGAAGTCGAAGGCGGCGAGCCCGACCTTGCCGGGGATCTTCGCGCCGGCGTCCTTCCAGCGCAGGCGGCCCGCGACCATCAGGTGGAGCACGAGGAACAGGTCCCCGTCGAGCTCCCAGACGATTCGCTTGCCGATGCGCCGGAACCCAAGCACGGACCGGCCGCTCGCCTCCGAGATCGGAGGATCGAACGACCGGACCAGGAATGGGCTCGCGAGGCGGATCCGCTCCAGGACCCGCCCCGCGCAGAGAGCATCCAGCCTCTCGACGTACACGGTGACGTCGGGGAGCTCAGGCATGGGCGCAGCGCGCCGCGGCAGTCGCTACTTGCGCTGCCAGCGCATGGCCTTCTCTTCGCCGTCCTTCGTCCACACCATGACGTCGCCGTCCCAGCTGACGTTGACCGACTCGGTCTTGCCATCGCTGTCCGTGGTGGTCAGGACCGTGGCGCCGGCGGCCTCGGTGGAGGAGTACGAGACCTCCTCGGACTGGTCGCCCATCGCCATCGTCATCTTGTCGGCGGTGACGGTGAGGGTCATGGAGGTCAGCATCGCCTCCATCATCTCGACCATGGACTTCGCCATGGCGTCCTCGGGGTTGCTCTCGACCGCGGCCTTGGCGGCGTCGAGCTGGGCCTGCTCCTCGGGGCCGAGGGCGATGGACCACGTGCCCTTGATGTCGCCACCGGAAGCGGCGGCGGTCTCGGCCGGAGCGGCCTCGGCGGGGGCCTCGTCGGAGGCGGCCTCGCCACCGGCGTCGGCGGCCGGAGCCTCGTCACCAGCGGAGGACGACGTGTCGTCGCCGCCACCGCAGCCGAAGAGGGAGAGAAGGGCGGTAACAGAAAGGGCGACAACCAGGTTGCGCATGGACATGTGGGTCTCCTCCGAAAAAGAAATGGGGCCGGACGGGCCGCGGCGACCCTAGCGGAGCGGGCTCCCCCCGTCGAGCCGGGGTGACGGATTGGCGACTTTCGTCAAGGGTGGGAATAGTCTGCAGCCCCGCCCTTACTACCGGATGAGATGAGCGACTTCGCTGCCCTGCTGGCCTCCCACCTGCCGCGCGTGCATCGCGCGGCGCGCGGCTTGCTCCCCGACGAGCAGGAGGCCCGGGAGGTCGCCCAGGACGCCCTGACCCGCGCCTGGGCGGCGCGCGACCGCTACGACCCGGCGCGCCCCTTCTACCCCTGGCTGTACACCATCGTGCGCAACGCCTGCCGCGACGCGGCGGCCCGGGGTCGCCACCGGGCGAAGTCAGGCCTCGAGGTGGAGCGCCTGCGGGGCGGGGGCCCCGGCCCCCTCGCGGAGTTGACGCAGCGAGAGGCGGAGCGCCGCCTGCACGCCGCGATGCACCGGCTGGGCGACGACCACCGCGAGATCCTGGTGATGAGGCACTTCGAGGACCTGGCCTACGCCGAGATCGCCGAGCTGCTGGAGGTGCCGGTCGGCACCGTCATGTCCCGGCTGTACCGGGCCCGCAAGGCGCTGAGCAAGGAGATGAGATGAACGACGACCGACTCGCCGAGCTGATGGTCAAGGTCGCCGACGGGGCGGCCACGGCGGCCGAACGCGAAGAGCTGATGGGCTGGATCGCGGACAAGCCCGAGCTGCGCGCCGAGCTGGACGAGCACCGGGCGATGCGCGCGGTGACCGACGGCTGGATGCGTCGCCTGGAGGTGGACCTGGTCCAGGACCGGGTCGAGGCCGCGCCGTCGACGCGCCTGTGGACCGGCCTGGGCATCGCCGCGCTGGTGGTCGGCATGCTCGTCCTGTCCGTCGCCGGCCCCCTGGAGGCGATGCGCGACCCCGAGGTGCCGGTGTCGATCAAGGCGGGCATCGGGCTGTCGCTGGGCGGCGGGTTGGTCCTCCTCGTCGCCGTGATCGTCGGCCGCCTGCGCACCGCAAAGCACGACCCCTACACCGAGGTGATTCGATGAACGACTCCAAGCTCCCCGCCGTCCGCCCGTCTTCCGACCTGGCCCACCGGCCAGCCGACTCGGTCGAGCTGTGCACCACCGACGACCCGCCGGCCGGCTACCGGGTGGTCCGCAACGTCGGCCTGGTGCGCGGGAACACCATCCGCGCCCGGCACGTCGGCAAGGACATCATGGCGGCGTTCAAGACCCTGGTCGGCGGTGAGATCAGCGAGTACACCAAGCTGATGGCCGAGAGCCGCGAGCAGTCGCTCGACCGGATGCGCGCCGAGGCGGTCGCCCGGGGCGCCAACGGCATCCTCGGGCTCCGCATGACGACGTCGACGGTGATGGGGGGCGCGGCCGAGATCCTGGCCTACGGGACCGGAGTGGTGCTCGAGCCGATCGAGTAGCTGGCTACTCCGAGATGACCGCCTGACCGGGGTCGACGAGCCGCTGCTCGGTCTCGGCCAGCCAGAAGGCGGTCATCGCCATCACCGCGACGTTCCGCCGCAGGATCTGCGGGTCGATCTTCTCCAGCGTGTCCGCCTCGGTGTGGTGGATCGGCCAGTAGCCGGTCCGGTCCAGGTCCAGCCCGAGGCCCGGCACGCCCCGCGAGGTCAGCGGCCAGATGTCCGCCCCGGCGCCCCCGGCGGTGAGGCCGTCGGCGCCCAGGGGCTTCAGCGCTTCGCGCAGCGGGGCCAGCCGTCGCTCGGCCTCCTGGCGGTTGGCCTCGACGGTCGCGTCGTCGGCGCCGGCCCGCACGTCGAGCCGCCAGCCGAACGGGACACCCGCCCCGATGTCCGACTCCAGCGCCGCGACGTGCTGCTCGATGGCGTCGGCGTGGGCCTCGGCGTAGCCCTTGCCGCCGCCCAACCCGTTCTCCTCGTTGGTGTAGAGCACCACCCGCACCGTCCGCCGCGGGGGCGTCGGCAGCTCGGCGATGAGCCGGCCCGCCTCCAGCACCACCATGCAGCCGGCGCCGTCGTCCTGAGCCCCCTGGCCGACGTCCCACGAGTCGAGGTGGCAACCGAGCACGACGACCTCCTCCGGCTTGTCGCGACCCACGACCTCCCCCACGACGTTGGCCGAGGGCACCTCCCCCTCCGTCCGAGCCTCCATGTACAGGGAGACGCGCACGGGCACGCCCCGCTCGGCGAGCCGGTGCATGGTCGCGGCGTCCTCGACCGTGACCGCCGCGGTCGGGATCTTCGGCACGTCGTCGGCGTAGCGCATGCCGCCGGTGTGGGGGGTGTTGAGGCTGACCGGGGTGACCGAGCGCACCAGCGCGCCGACGGCGCCGTAGCGGGCCGCCTCGGAGGCCCCCCGGCTGCGGTACTGCACGGTCTCGCCGTAGGTGGTGAACGGCACGTCGTACAGGACGATCTTGCCGGTCGCCTCGTCCGCCCGGGCCGCCAGCTCGTCGAAGGAGGAGACGACCAGGACGTCGGCCTCGAGCTCGCCGTCGGTCGCCACCGAGCCGCCCAGGCCGAGGATCGGCATCGGGCGGTCGACGGGGGCCAGCATGCGGGCGCGCTCGGCGCCGCGGACCCACTTCGGCACCATCACCGGCTCTTTCCGGACGTTGGCGAGGCCGCCGCTCTCCATCCGCTCGGCGGACCAGGCGATGGCCTCGTCCAGCGCGTCGGCGCCGGACAGCCGGTGGCCGATCTGGTCGCACAGGTACTCGAGGTCGTGCCAGGCGCGATCGCCGAGCAGCGCGCGGCCGAGCAGGACCGGCAGCGACTGCTCGATGAGGGCCTGGGAGTCGACTTTCGGGGCCCGGCGGCCGGCCTGGGACGCGATGGGCGCCAGCATCAGCAGGACGAGGGTCAGGAGGAGTGCTCGTGTTCTCATGGGCTGGAGAGGGTAGCGCAGCGGGTTACTGTGGTTGCAGCCCCGGAGTGAGCTCCATCGATGCGTCGCCACGTCCCCTGCCTGGTCGTCTTGCTGATCGCCGCCGCGTGTGGGCGATCGGAGCCGGCGGCGGTGGACGCCGCGGGCTCTCCGGCGCGAGGGCCGGAGGGGTCCGCCGAGACGACGGCGTTGTACTGGGGGCTCGAGTCCCGCGGCGAGCGCATCGAGCCCCTGCGGGCGATCGACGGGCCGGCCCCCAGCGCGTGGCACTACGCGGTGCGGAGCGATCGTGAGGGGCAGCCGACCGGGTGGAGCTTCGTCTCTCCGAGCGGCGTGACCCACGACCGGGCGGTGGTGGAGCGCGGCGGACCGACGGCCCGCAAGCTGACTCTGTTCGACGCCTACGGCGTGCTGACCTACGAGTCGACGCAGACCTCCAGCGGTGACACCGCGGTGCGGTGGCGGTCGGGCGTGACCACGTTCGAGGGCTGCTCGACCCGCAAGAAGCGGTTCGACGAGCGTGGGCGGGTGACCCGGATCACCTGCGTCGATCCCGACGGCGGCGTCGTGATCAACAAGCGAGGCTGCGCGATCGAGCACCTGGCGTGGTCGTGGGCGGGCGACCTGACGCGGCGGTCGTGCCACGACGAGGAGGACCAACCGAGCCTCGATCGGTGGGGCGTCCACGCCACGGGGTGGCAACACGACGAGCGGGGGTGGCAGATCTCGGCGCGCACGACGGACGTGGCGGGCGCCGCGGTCCTGCACGCGCGGGACGGCTGCGCCCACAAGCGGATCGCTCGCGACGCCGCCGGCAACGCGGTCGGCGAGACCTGCCTCGGCGACGACGGGGAGCCGGTGCTCTTCGCGGGTCGGACCTACTCCGGAACCCGCTCGACCTTCGACCGCAGCGGATGCGAGGTGCGCCGTCGGTACGTCAACGTGGGCGGCCTGCGCCACGCGGACGGCCGGATCGCGGAGCTCCGCTGGAGGCGCGATGGCAGTTGCGGGGAGCTGGGCTACCGGCAGCTCGACGGCGGGGGACAGCTGGCCGGCAACGACGAGTTCAACCCGTGGGGGTACGAGCAGCAGCTCTCCGGCGAGGGGCTCGTGACCCGCAAGACCTGCCGGGGAGAGGGCGGCCGCCCCGTCACCTGCCTGTTCGCCGAGCCCCCGGACAGCTGCGAGTGCGGGGCGACCTACACGTTCGAGTACGACGACCGGGGCCGGCAGGTCTGCCGCCGGGGCTGGGCCACGGGGGAGGTGCCGGCTCGCCTCAGCTACAGCTACCCCCACGCCACCTGCACCGAGTACGGCCGCGACGGACGGCGCGCCAACCAGCAGTTCCACAACGGCGACGGGCTCCCCGAGCAGGCCCTGGGCGTCTACCGCATGAACTACGAGCACGACGTCCTCGGCTACCAGGTCCGCGAGTACTACACCGACGCCGACGGCGAGCCGATGCGCTCCGCCGTCGCCTGCGCCGGCTTCCGGGACCACTACGACGAGCGGCAGCGCTACCTGGGGCGCAGCTGCCGGGACGTCGACGACAGCCTGACCGGAAGCGTCGGCGGGCTGCACCAGGCGGGGGTCAGCTGGCCTGACGGCACCGCCCGCGTGGCCGTGCGGCGGGACGAGCGGCACCGCGTCACCGCCAACGACTTCATCGACGTCGACGGCTCGATCATCGAGACGCGGTCCTGCGTCGACCCGACCAGCAACTGCTACCGCTGGTAGGCCGCCTCCAGGTCCCGGTGCCGCCGCTGCAGGTCGTCGAGCACGCTGCCGCCGACGTCGGTCGGCTCCGCCTTGTCCGCGAGGATCTCGAGCGACTCGGCGTTGCTCGCGAGCACGTCCGCCCGGCGCTGAGCGAAGCCCCCCGTCGCGGCGATCGGGTGGTCCGCCTCGGCCAGGGCGCGGTGCAGCGCGGCGACCGGCACGAACGCGTGGGCCGCCAGCAACACCCCGGACAGCGGCCTCAGATCGGGCCGGACGGGTGACCGGGTCCAGGTGCTGCGGCCGTTGTGGAGGATCGGGTCGAGCCAGCTCAGCAGGTTGAGCTTGCCGTGCTGCGTCTCGTGGACGAGCGCCTCGGCCATCGTGAGGGGGTCGGGGTGGAGCGTCAGGTAGACCAGGCCCGGCGCCTCGCGGTACGAGGCCGACAGGTGGCGCTGGGGCTGGAACCCGACCGGGACCGCCCGCTGGAGCGTGACGCCCATCTCTCGGCGGAGCGCCGGCAGCGCCGCCCCCACCAGGGCCAGCGCCCCGTCGAGGGCCTCGACCCAGGCGCTCGCCGGGCGACCCCCCAGGTCCAGCGCGTTCCCCTCCTTTTCCGGATGGGCCTCCTGGTCGGCCAACGGGAACGTGTCGACGAGGGCGAGGTGGCCGGCCGCGAGCGGCCGCCTCACCGACCGGCCCGGCAGGTCTGCCAGGGTGACGTGTCGACCGTCGTTCAGCTCGATCGACACCTCGCTGGGGTCGGCGACGAGGGCCCGAGCCGGACGGTCGAACTCCACGAGGTCATCGCCTCGAGTCATCCGGCGGATCGGCGTGCGCCAGGAGAGTGGCCCCGGGAGGCTGGACCGGAGCTCCCCCAGCAGGTGGGGTACGACAGCCGACAGCACGCCCGGGGCGGGGGCTGCGCGGCTGGCGAGGACGAGGAGGGACGGCAGGACGTCCATGCTCGAGGCGGCCCGCAGCAGCGCGTCGGGGTCCCGCCGCAGCAGCTCCCCCGCGACCTTCTGGATGCCCGTCAGGTCGCCCTGCATGACCCGCGGCAAGCCGGCGCGCGGCGCGAGCAGGAGCGAACGGACCGCGAGCAGGCGCACCTTGCGGAGCAGCCGCTCGGCGGTCGGGTCGCCTTCCCGGGGGATCACCAGCACGCGACCTCGTATAGCCCGTGCCGTAGGATTCCCGCGATGTCCGTCGCCCCCGAAGCAGCCATTGAGGTCACGTCCGCGATGCGGCCGGGAGCCCGGCTGCGAGTGCCCCGCCTGCACGCCGAACCGGACGCGGCGAGGGTCGCCGAAGCGGCGGCCGGGCACGCCGCGGTGCTCCTGACCGGCGGCGAGCCGACCCTCCGGGCGGACCTGCCCCGGCTGCTCGCCGCGTGCGCCGAGGCCGGGGCGGCGGTCCGGATCCGCACCGACGGGCTCGCCCTGGGCCGGGCGGCGGCGCTGGCGCCGCTGCAGCGGGCCGGACTGACCGGGCTGCGCGTGCTGCTCGCGTCGGCCCGAAGGGACGCCCACGACTGGCTGGTGGGCCTGTCGGGCGCGGCCACGGCGGCGAGCCGGGCCGTGCGCGTCGCCACCGCGGCGGGTCTGCCGGTCGAGGTGGAGATCCCGATCGCCCGGCCGACGGCACCGCTGCTCGCCGAGACGGTGAACGTGGCGGCGCGCCTCGGCGCCTCGGCGGTGCACCTCCGTCTGCTGGGCCCTGCGGAGGTCGCTCCCGACGACCGGGTCGCCCTGCTCGCAGAGCCGCGCCTCCTCGTCGGCCCGCTCGCCGACGCGCGCCGCGCAGCCGGACGGGCCGACCTGGACTGGACCGACGCCGGGCTCCCGAGCTCCCTCAGCCCCCCTCCCCCGCCGGCCACGGACCCCCTGCAGGTCGCGCTCGACGGCGCGCCGCGGGCGCTGAAGGTAGCGCTCCTGCGGGCGGCCGCGGGCGCGCCGACGCTCCGGGTGATCGACGTCGACCATCCCGACGCCGCCGCGCTGCTCCGGGAGGCCGCGCGCATGGGGTTCCGCCGGGTCGAGGTGCGGGCCGACCTGTCCCCCCTGGTGGGGCTGACCGACGACGAGCTCCGGCGGCTCCGCCGGATCGACGCGTTCGAGAGCACCGCGCCGTCTCCCGAGGTGGACGCCCTCCTCGCGCGCCTCGCGCGCGTCAACCCCGACACGGAGCTACGGTCGTGACCGTGAGCACGCGCCGTGAGGACATGCTGGAACGAGAGCGGGTGGCCAACCGCCGCAAGCACTGGGTGCGGCTCGCGACGGCCTGCAACAGCCGGTGCCTGTTCTGCCTGGACAGCGACACGCCGCGGAACCTGTTCGTGCCGGTCCCCGACGTTCTCGACGAGCTGCGCCGCGGTCGGGACGAGCTGGACGCCGACAAGGTCATCCTGTCCGGCGGCGAAGGCTCGCTGCACCCCGAGTTCATCCACCTGATCGCCCAGGCGAAGGGGCTGGGCTACGACCGGGTGCAGACGGTCACCAACGGCTACTTCTTCGGCGATCCCACCTTCTACGAGGACGCCGTACGAGCCGGCCTGGGCGAGATCACCTTCAGCATCCACGGCCACACGGCCGAACTGCACGACCGCCTCACGGGCACCGAGGGGGCGTTCGAGCGGATCGTCGCCGGCATCCGGCGAGCGGCCCGGGATCGCCGGGTCATCTGCAACGTCGACGTCGTCATCAACAAGCAGAACGTCGCGGTGCTCGACCAGATCGTGGAGCTCTGCATCGGCCTGGGGGTCACCGAGTTCGACCTCCTGCACGTGATCCCGCAGGCGGCGGCGTACGACCACCGCGACGAGCTCTTCTACGACCCCGCCGAGCACCTGGACGTGCTCCACAAGGTGTTCCGGCTCGGCCGCCACCCCCGGTTCGTCATCTGGACCAACCGCTTCCCGGTGCCGTTCCTGGAGGGCCTCGAGGACCTGATCCAGGACCCACACAAGATGCTGGACGAGGTCAACGGGAGGCGCTTCCAGCTCCGCCGCTACCTGGACGCCGGCGAGCCGCTGGACTGCCGGGAGCCGGACCGCTGCCAGCATTGCTTCATCGAGCCGTTCTGCACGACCACGGACCGCACCCTCGACCGCCTCGACGCCGCCGACTGGGACGTCTGGTGGGTGGGGCCCCCTCCAGAGGTGCTGCCGGACCTGCCGTTCGGCTGCGCCCGCCTCGGGGTCGAGGTCCCCTCCCCCGCCGACCTGCCGACCGGCGCTCCTCTGTACGCCCGCGTCGCCCTGCCGGGGCCGCTGCCGGCCGGCGCCGACCTGCTGCTGGTCGCCAGCGAGCCGGAGCAGCTCGAAGCCTGGTTGGGGTCGTGCGCGCTGGACATCGAGCTCAACCGACGCACCGCCCCTTGGCTGCTGGCCCACCGTGAGCGCCTGAGTCGGGCCCTGGAGACCGTGCGGATCGTGCAGCCCTCGTGGGAGCACATGCAGTCCGCCGTCGACTCGGACGTGCGCGACCCGGCGGCCTTCTTCCTCGCCCTCGACCTGCCCGTCGCGGCGGAGGGGCTGGCCGCCTGCCAGGCGCCCGGCGCCCGGCTGGTCGGGCCCCGCGCGGTGCTGGAGCAACGCCTCTTCGACGCAGACACCGGCCGGCCCGACGTGCACGCGCTGGCCGCCGACCACGTGCGAAGGGGCTACCGGGTCCAGTCGCTGCGGTGCCGCCGGTGCGTCGTGAGCGACCGATGCGACGGCGTGCACGTCAACATGGTCCGGGACCAGGGGTTGAGGTTGTGCCGGCCCCTCGTCGAGGGCGCCTGGCCGGACGACGCGCTCGCCCAACTCACGGCGCGCTGGCCGGACCCGCAGCAGCGCGTGGCGACAGGCCGCCCCCTGGCGTCGGTCGTGCCGTCGCTGCCGGGCTACCCACCCCCGGCGACGCCCCCGACCGACCCCCTCGCGTCGCTGGTCCGGGACAAGCAGGACGAACGCGCGCGCCGTCGCCTGCAGGTCCTCGGCGGAGACCCGTGAGTCATGGCCAACCTCGGCTACCTGCAGCTCACGCGGGCCTGCTACCAGAACTGCCGGTTCTGCTCCAACCCGCCCACCGGCGTAGAGCTCACGCCCGACGAGATGCGGTCGGAGATCGACCAGCTCGCCGACCTGGGCTACGACGGGATCATCCTCACGGGGGGTGAGCCGTCCACCTCACCGCTGCTCTTCGGCGCCCTGGAGCACGCGACCGCTCGGGGCCTCCGGAACCGGATGATCACCAATGGCCAGATGTTGGCTGACCGGGACTACTTCGCCCGGTGCGTGGACGCCGGACTGGAGCACGTGCACTTCTCCCTGCACTCCTGGCGTCGGGAGGTGCACGACTTCATCACCCGCTACCCGGGCGCCTTCGACAAGCTCATCGATGCGATGGCGCACGTCCCTCACGTCGGACTCACGGCCGACGTGAACACGGTGATCTGCGCCTACAACGCCGATCACCTGCACGAGACCGTCGCCTGGATCGTCGAGCGGTTCCCGTTCGTCCGCCACTTCGTCTGGAACAACATGGATCCCGACGGCAACCGCGCCGAGGAGAACCCCGACTGCATCCCCCACCATCGTGAGTTCGCCGTGAGCCTGCAGCTCGCGATGGAGCACCTCCACCGGTCGGGTCGCACCTTCCGCGCCGAGCGGGTGCCCCTCTGCTTCATGCGCGCCTTCCCCCACGCGAGCACCGAGACGCGCAAGATCGTCAAGGAGGAGGAGCGGTGCATCCGCTTCCTCGACCGCAAGGGGTTCGTCCGACAACTCGAGTTCCTGCACGGCAAGGGGGACGCCTGCGACGCCTGCCGCTGGGACCCGGTCTGCGCGGGCATGTACTCGATGGCGAAGACCTACGACGAGCGGGAGCTCTCCCCCATCTTCGAGGACCCGGAGCCGGTCATCCGCGCGGTGCTGGGGCGTGAGCCGGAGCCGGAGCTCCTGGCGCGAATCCTGAGCCGGGCGGGCCGGCGTTCCCAGACCGAGCAGCCGACGCCCGAGCAGCGCCGCAGCGCACGACTCACGGTCCTTTGATCAGATGCGGTCCTCGTACCGCGCGTCCGCCCAGGTGGCCAACGCCGCCGCCACGTCCGTGGCCCACGCCGCGTCGAACAGCAGCTCGTTGCGGCTGTAGGTGGGGTCCCCCATCGCGGTCCAGGAGCGCTCGAAGTAGACGTCGACCTCGGATCCGTCCGTGAGCAGCGCCTTCACTCCGCGGTCGAGGTAGTCCTCGCTCGCGAACGCGATGAAGGCGCGGACCTCGTCCCTGCCGAACTCACGGCCATGCTCGACCCGGAGGGTGTCCCCCCGCGCGTCCAGGATCAGCTCCTCGCTGCTCCAGACCGTGACCCCGTCGTCCGCGAGCCAGATGTAGTCGCAGTTGTCGTCGTATTCGCCGACCGAGCGCCCCGCGGCGCGATGCTCGGCGCTGATCGAGGCGACGTCTCCCTCCGGAAAGTCGCGCCAGGAGATCTGCCGGGCGCCGCCGTCGGCGAGCGAGAAGACGGACAGCAGCCGCAGCCCGTCCTTCGGGATCGTGCGCCAGGCGAGGACCAGCGGTCCCGGGGCGGAGAGGGCGTCGTCGAAGGGGATGTCCATGGGGGCTTCCGATTCTACGCTTCGCCGCCGGCGAGGGCCTGCAGGAGGACCAGGGCGTAGGCGCGACCCACGTGGTACCCGTCGCTCGCCCAGCCGTGGACCTCGGCCTTCGCGGCCTCGTCTCCGTCATGTGCGATGCGCGTGCCCGCCACGACGATCAGGTCCTGGCGGTCGACCACGAACAGCGAGCCGAGCAGGTCCGCCGCGAGGCCCGGCCGCCCGGCCGCGATCGCCGGGGCGTTGTCGGCGAGCCAGACCGGATCGAGGAAGGCCAGGTTCCTCACGTGCCGGCTGTTCAGCGGCGTCTCGGCGTCCACCGCCAGCATCTTCACCAGCTGCACGACCTGCCCATCGGTCTCGTCGGGCACGCCACCGGCCTGGCTCACGCGGCTGAGGAGCGTCGAGAACGCCTGCCGGGGCTTGCCCTGGTGGTCCAGGTAGGGGCGCCGCTGCACGCGCTTCATCGCCTTGAGCGCGGTCGGGAAGCCGCTCGAATCCGGAATGACGTCGAAGTACAGCAGCGCCTGGGCCACCGACCGGTCGTCCTCGCTCGCCAGGGACTCGGCCATCGCCTCCTCGAACCGCGCCGCCAGGACGGAGCCTCGGAGCCGGTTGCGGAGCCGGTAGAGCCACTGGACCGGGGAGACCCGTTGGGTCTGGTGCGCGCCTTCGGGGACCTCCCCCCGCGCGACCGCGGCGAGGAGGTCGACGAAGTCCTCGGAGGCCGTGAGCGTGAGTCCATCGATCGCGATCGGCGGCTTGCAGACCGGGTGCCCGGCGCACCGCCAGGGCAGCTTGACGTCCCCGTCCAGGGGATCGAAGTCGGGATCGTTCATCAGCGTCGTGCGCAGCTCACGGTGCACGGTGCACCGGCACGCATACAGCCGGCCGGACTCGGTCGGCGACACCGCCGGCACACTGGACCAGTCCTCCACCTCGTACAGGTCGGCCGCCGGCACGGGTGACGTGAGCCCGACCTCCAGCATGCTCCTCACGGTCGCCTTGCACTTGCTGCAGCGCAGCCGGCTGCAGCCGATCGGGGCCAGGACCCGGGGGCCGCGGTACTCGGTGGGGTCCTCCGGAACGAGGCCGCGGCTGCCGACGACAGCGCCGCGGTTGCTGCAGCGGTTTTGTCGAGCCACGGGGACCTACTCCTCGCCGAGGAGCTTCTTGTACTGGCTCTTGTCTTCGAGGACCGACTTGGCGATGTCGCGGACCTTGTCGTCGCCCATCGGCAGGAACGGGATGTACTTGCCCTGCACGTAGGGCACGTGGGGCAGCGAGGCGTTCATCACCTCGTGGAAGCTGTGGGCTTCGATGGTGACGAGGTGGGAGTAGATGGCCATGCGCGCGCCCGGGAGCGGGGCCCCCATCTGCGACGCCTGGTTCATGAACCGGTGGGCGTTGCCCGAGATGCCGGCCTTCATCGGCATCTTCAGGCGCTTGGCGTTCTTGATGAAGTCGTGCTCGGAGTCGACCAGGTTGGCCAGGATGCCAGCCATGAACGGCGCCATGTCCTTGTACGGCCCCTCGGTCCGCTCACGCGGGTCGAGCGCGAGGTCCTCGTCGTCGATCGCGATCTCGGAGCGGTTGCGCGGATCCATGTTGTCGCCCGACGACGCGAGGCAGCCGCTGCCGATCAGCTTCTCCTTCAGCCGCTCCTCGGTGTCGCCGTCCTCGACCTCGATCCCGTCGCGGCGCTTCACCAGGAACTCGAGCTGCGGCTTCGTGAGCAGCTCGACCGGCACCTGCGGCGTCTTGGCGTCCATGTCGTAGGCGTCGAGCTCACCGTTGGTGACCCGACCCTTCTTCGGGCTGTTGCGCGCCTGGTCCATGGGGGCGTTGCCGGCCATGCTGCCCGTCAGCGCCTTGGACGCCTTCCTGGGCTTGACGACGTTGCCGTCCTCGTCCCGCTTCTGGTTCCCGTCGTCGTCGCGCACCCGGGTGTCATCGACCCGGTCCGCGGCGAGCTTGATCGCGTCGGCCTTCGTGCCGACCTGCTTCATGATCGCTTCGATCTCGTCCCGCTCCATCTCGTAGAGCTTGTCCGCGAGCACGCCCTGGAAGGCGATGAGCGCCTGGACGGAGACGCCGATGTTGCTCGAGCCGCCCTCGAACACGTCCTGGACGTCCTTGAACTTCTTGCCGATGGCGCCGGCGAAGCCGATGTCGATGGGGATGCCGCAGTCGACGATCAGCTTGCGGTACTCCGGGTGGTCCTTGACCGGCTTGATCATGTCCAGGTCGATCTTCTCGGCCGCCCGGAGCGTCGGCTCGGCCATCGCAGCCATGAACTTGCGGGCCCAGTCGAGCATGTACTTGATCGCCTTCTTGGCGTCGCCGTTCTTCTTGGCCTCGCCGCCCAGCTTCTTCTCGAACGCCTTGCGGTCCTTGATGAGGTCGGCGTCGTCGCCCGTCTCGTTGCGGGCGTCGGCCATCGCCTTCTCGAGCTTGACCAGGTTGGCCTTGATGCGATCGAGGATCGCCGGGTCGCCGGCGGCGCCGACGCGCTTGTCCTCCTTCTTGCCGATGTAGACCTCGGTCTGACGCTGGATGCGGGCGGCGAGCTGGAACGCCTCGCCCCGCTTGTACAGCCACATGACCTCGACCGGGTCGGACCGCTTCATGACCTTGACCTGGCCGCCGACGACCTCCGGCGCGATGGTGTGGCTCTCGCCGTCCTCCTTGATCGGGCGCTTGGGCAGCTTCTTGGGGTCGCCCGCCTGGCCGCTGGCGCTCCCCGTCATGCCGGCGTTGACGCTGGCGTTGGTCGTCTGGGCGCTGCCGACGACGGCGCCGTAGATCTTGTCCATCTCCTCGGGCGTCGCCGTGTCGAGCGTGAAGTCCTCGCGGAGCACCGCCTCCTTGGTCGGATCCTTGGGCTTCTTGAGCTTGCGGACGACGTTCTCGACCACCTGCTCGTAGGTCCAGCCGTTCTTCTGACCGGTGATGCCCTTGTCCCGCAGGAACAGGACGCCGGCGGCGTTCTCGTCGCCCATCACCTCGGTGCGGAAGTACTCGCGGATCCAGTTGCGGTAGTTGACCGCCAGCTTGCTCTGCTCGCCCTTGCTCACGCCGGCGCCGGCGGCCGCGACGAGCAGGCCGTCGTTGCCCTTCTTGTCGATCTCGTTGTAGAGCAGCCGGCCCTTCTTGCTGCCTTCGGGGTCGGTCTGCTTCGAGAGCTCCATCGACGCGAACATCACCTGGTTGAGCTTGCCCTTGAGCTCCTTGGCGGCGCCGCCGTCGGCCTGGATCTTCTTGACGAGCTTCTGCGCCTCGGCGAACAGCTCCGGCATCGTCTTGCCCTTGTGGGCCTCGGCCGCCTCGCCCATGGCGATGTTCGCCTTGAGCTCGGCCGCCTTCTTCGCCTGGTCGAGGTCGCCCCGGATCTCCAGGTACTCGGCCTTCATCGCCTCCAGGGCGACCAGGTCGGAGTTGAGCTGCTGCTCCATCCGCTTGGCTTCGCCGCCGTTCTTGAGGAACTTGGCGCCGATGCCGTCGAGCTCCTTGAGCTGCGCGGCGTAGGTCTTCTTCGCCCAGGCGACGTACTCGACGTAGGTCTTGGGGTAGGGCCCGCCCTCACCGGGGGCGCCGCCGGCCTCCGCGGCCGCGTCGAAGCCCTTCTTCAGGGCGAGGGCGAGCTTGGCCTGGTCGGCCGCGATCTTCTTCTCGTCGGCCTTGTCCGACGGCTTGCCGTCGATCTTCTTGTCGACCGACTCGACCCCGCCGGCGGCCGCGCTGATCGCCCCCTGGGCGTCCGACGGGGCGTCCTTGGCGTCCTTCTTCCACTCGGCCACCTGGTCGTCGACGTCCCTGGGGGTCGACGCGACGCGGGTGTTGAGCTTGCCCCCCTTGTTCTCGGTCCAGACGCGGTGCTTGTGGCCGTCCTTGGTCGTGAACTCGGTCGGCTTGGGCAGCTTCGGACCGTCCTTGTCCTTGTCCTTGCCCTTGGCGTCGCGACCCTTGCCCCCCTTGAACAGGCCCTTCACCTTGCCGACGATCTTGTCGAGCATCTTGATGACGGCCTTCTGGACCTTCTGGCGCAGGTCGCTGAGGAACTTCTTGATCTTCTTGGGGATGTCGCCGACGCCGACGATCCGGGCGAGCAGGTCGATCGCGATCCCCATGCCGCTGACCAGCGTGGAGACGATCTTGCCGATGGCCCCGTCGAGCGCGCCGCGGGCGATGGCCCCGATCGAGTCGAAGATGCCGCTGACGATCCCCTTGAGCTTGTCGAACTTCTCCTTGACCGTCTGGAAGATGCTCCAGGCCGTCTTGAGGACCTGCCACAGGGCGCCGACGGGACCGGCCAGCAGGCTGCCGATCTTCTCCATCGCCATCGTGACGACCTTGGACTTGATGAAGTCCGTCACGAAGCCCAGGAGCATGCCCCACAGGTCGCCGACGTCGTTCTTGAGCTGCTCCCACAGCCCGCCGAAGCCGTCGTCCATGAAGGCGTTGACGTAGTCCATCACCTTGTCGATGACGGCCATCGCGCCGGGGCCGACCTTCTTCTCCACCAGGCCCTTGACCCAGTTGAAGGTCATGCCCATCAGCGAGCCGACCATCTTGAAGATGCCCAGCGCGTTGAAGACCTTCGGGATGCTCAGGCCTTCGCCGGACAGCGGCCCGACGATCCACTCCTGGAAGGCGTCCTTGAGGTAACCCGTGAAGTTGCTCGCGAACTTCTTGAAGCCGCCGATGCCCGCCTTGATCAGGTTCATCACGAACTCACCGGGGTGGTCGATGATGTCCTTGATCAGGTCGGTGGAGTCTCGGAACAGCGCCTGGGCGTCGCTCTTGCTCAGCCCGGCGATGTCGCAGGCCGCGTAGAAGACCTGCATGAAGGCGCCTTCGAAGTCGCCCGTCGCGATGCAGCCGGCGACGCGGATGGCCGTCTGCATGCCCGTCTTGACGATCGACAGGCCCTTCTGGACCACGGCGTTGACCGTGTCGCAGGCCGCCTCGACGCCCTTCTTGAGCGCACCGCCGACAGCGTCGATGCCCGACTTGAGGGCGTTCAGGCCGCTGTCGATGTACTTGTTGAGCTCGTCGGCGAGGCCCGGGAAGACGCTGCCGATGAGGCCGGTGACCAGGCCCTTGAGCAGCGTGGCGAGGCCGTCGAGCAGCCCCTTGGCGAAGCTGCAGGCGGCGTCGATGATGCCCGTCGCGAGGTCCTTGACCGCGTTGAGGATGCCGCTGACGAGGGAGCCGAGGGCGTCGAAGATGTCGCCGATGAGGTTGCAGCAGGCGTCGACGACGGAGCTGACGGCGTCCTTGAAGGAGTCCCACCAGCTCTTCTCTTCCTGCTTCTTCTCGGCCTTCTCCTTCTCCTTCTCGGCCTTCGCCTCGGCGGTGTCCTTCTCCTTCTCCGCCTTCGCCTCGGCGTTGGCGTACTCGGTCTCGATCTTCGCCTGGTCTTCGCGCTGACGCTTGCCGATCTCGCCCTCGACGGCGCGGCGCTCCTTGTCGCCCTTCTTGCGGGCCTTTTCGACCTCCTTCGCCTGCTTCTTCCGCGTCTTGGCCTGCTCGTTGGCGAGGTCGGCCTTCGCGTCGCCGACCATCTTCTCCTGCTCGGCCTGGGCGTCGGCGTTGAGCTGCTCGACCTGGGCCTCGGACTCGGCGATCGCCTTCTCGCGGTCCTCGTCCTGCTTCTGGAGCGTGTCGTTGAGCTGATCGTCGGCCTTGTCGAGCTTCTCCTGGACCCCGGGGTCCATGTACTCGTCGGCGCCCAGCCGCTCGGCGGCCGTGATCTGCATCGCCTCGTACTCGGCCATGCCCTCGGAGATCTGCTCGTCGGCGAGGTCGACGCCCGGCATCTCGGTCGGGGTGAACTCCTCCTTGAGCTCCACCCGGTGCACGTCCTGGGGCCCCTTGCCGGCGTCGATGGCGGCGGACAGCTCTTCGTTGGCGGCCGCGATCTTGGCGTCCGCGTCGTCGTCCTGGCGGGTCGCGCGGTCGGGGTCGGAGGTGCCGTCGAGCACGATCGGGGGCGGGTTGCCCGGGTCGGTCTCGACGTGGTCGGCCTCGGTCTCGATGCCGCCCGTCATGGAGCCGAAGAAGCCCTTGAGGAGATCGGTGAAGTCGGCCAGCTCGCTCGCCCGGCTCTCGTCGCCGGAGTCGACCTTCTGCCGGGCGGACTTCGCCGCGTCGTGCGACCCGAGGTCCGGCGCGCCGCTGTCCGACCCCTGCACCCCGTCGGTCACCTCGGCGTCGGCCGACAGCCCCTTGAACTGCCCGCCGCCCGCCGCCGACGCGTCCGACGGCATCTCGGCGTGGAAGGTCGGCATGGCGTCGAACGCCTTCTTCTCGTCCTTCGCCTTGGCGGTGGTCAGCTTCGCGCCGACCGTCTTGTACTGCTCGATGAACGACGACGGCTTGGCGCCGAAGACGGCCGAGCTGATCTGGGCCGCCGCGCTGTCCGACGCCTTGGGGGTGCTCCCCTTGCCGGTGCTCGACGGGCCGGTCGAGCCGGCGCCGCTGCCCATGTCGACCTGGGCCGACGGCTCCTTCAGGGGGGCCTTCTCCGGGCCGGGCTCGGGGGGCGGCTCGGCGGGCGGGGGCGTGGCGGCGTCGTTCCCGCCGTCGGTCGTGCCCTTGGTCTTGGTCCCGAGGCCCTTGCTCTTGGTCGGCCCCGGCGGCGGCTTGGCGGGCGGGGCGTCGGTCGCCGCGTCCCCGGTCGCCGCGTCGGCGCTGCGCTGGACCGCGCCGGCGGCCTCCTTGAGCTGGACCTCGCCCCGGGCGGGGGACGGCCGGTGGGTCGCCTTGGGCGAGTCCATCGGTCCGGCCTTGGTCGTGCCGTCCATGCCCTCTTCGGGCGCGCGGAAATCACGACGACGATCGAGTTCCTGCTCCTGCTTGAGCTGGACATCGTCGAAGTGTTCGCGGGAGCGTAGCTGCTCCGCTGTTGCCGCATTACGAGGCACGAGGACGGGGCTCCTTGTCCGGGAGAAGGCCGTACGTGTCGACGCAGGGTACCACCGCTCACGCGTACGCGGGAGATCAATTGCCCTCCGAATGTGCGCTCCATTCCCCGGCCGCAGTTGACCCCCGGACCCGCCGCGACGCGCTGCTACACTCCGCGCCATGACCACCCGTCGCGATGCCCTCAAACAACTCGGCGCTGCCGCCGTCGCCTCCTCTGCCATCGCCTCCGCGACGAGCGCCTCGGCCTCGGTGACGACCCCCGCGCTGAGCGCCGCCGCGGCGCCCCCCTGGAGGCTCTTCGCGCCCCTGGGCCCCGGCTCGGAGCTGGGCGGCTGGACGCTGCGCTCGCTCGGCTCGGTCGCCGACGGCGCGGTGGTGCTCGGGCTGGAGGCGGACGGCGCGGTCGCCAACGTGCACCTCTGCGCTCGCAACGGCGCACCGGTGGGGCTCGCGAGCACCGAGAAGTTCGACCTGCTGCTGATGAACCGCGGGGACGGCTCGACGCCCTCGCACGAGGGACTGGGGCGGGTCGTGCTGACCCTCGCCCGCCACGTCGGCGCCAACACCGACGCCGCGCTGCTCGAGCACCCCGAGCTGAAGACCCTGCTGACCCACGACGAGCGGGTCGCCGCGTTCGACGACTGCGGGCGCGAGGTTCTCGTTTAGCCAGTAAGCTCCCCGGCCATGCCGGAGCCCACCACGTCTACGTTCCACTACGCCGCCGACGCGCGGTCCGTCGCGTTCCTCCTGGACGAGGCGCTGTACCCCCTCGACGCCATCTACGGCGCCTCCTACCTGTTCGTCGACCGCTGCTGGCTGTTCCTCGATCGCCCGGCGGATCGCCAGGTCCAGGTCCGGCTGCGCAGCAAGGAGGCCGAGGTGGCGGACGCCGAGCTGGACGCCCTCGCGGGGGAGTTCGCCAACGAGCTGCTCAACCAGGTCCTGCGGCTCCGGGTCGCCGACTCCACCCGGGCGCTGCGGGAGTACACGATGGCGCGCGCCTTCTTCGGCGACGACGGGCGGGCCTCCATCGACGCCCTGCTCGCGGAGCTCGACGCGGAGGAGCTGGACGACGACCCGCTGAAGATCACCGTGCCGTGGGATGTCGGTGACGCCGCGGAGCCGACCGCCAGGCCTGACGCGGCGCCGGCCACCGACGACGAAGCGGCGGACGACGCATGAGCCTGGAGCTGACCCTGCACCGGTCGCTGTACCGGCCCGACGCGGTCCGCACCGCCGCCACCGCCTTCGGCGAGCTGGCCCGGATCGACGTCCGGGACCGCGACCACGAGGTCGTCATCACCTTCGCCGACGTCGACGCCGACGTGGAGGAGGTGCTCCTGGACGCGTTCGCCAACCACGCCCTGTTCGAGACGGTCCGCGCGCGCCGCGCCGAGGGGCCCGTGTCGCCGGCCGAGGCGTCCTCGGAGCCCTCCGATGACTGACGGTCTGCGCACGCTCACGCTCCCCTCCCGACCGATCGAGCCGGAGCAGCTCGGGTTCTTCCGGTTCGGTCAGCTCGCGCCGGGTCGGATCGTCCTGACGAACGACGCCGCCGAGTTCGAGATCCTGTCGTCGGCCGACTTCGCGGCCCTGCTCGACGGCTCGCTCCCGGCGGACCACCCCCGCCGCGCGGCCCTGGTCGACAAGGGCATGCTCCGCGCCGGCTCGGACCTGGACGCCCTCGCCGAGCGGGTGCGCCGCAAGAAGCACTTCATCGGCGTCGGCCCCCACCTGCACATGGTCGTGGTGACGCTGCGGTGCAACCAGGACTGCAGCTACTGCCACGCGTCGCGCACCGACATGGACCAGGTCCACACCGACATGTCGCTGCAGACCGCCAAGAAGGTCGCCGACGTGGCGATGCAGACGACGTCGCCGTACGTCTGCTTCGAGTACCAGGGCGGCGAGCCGACCGTGAACTTCGAGGTGCTCAAGTTCATCGTCGAGTACAGCCGCGAGAAGAACAAGTACGAGAACAAGACCCTCGACCACTCCATCGTCACGAACTTCACCTACATGGACGAGGAGAAGGCGCGCTGGCTGATCGACAACCGGGTCATGGTCTGCACGTCGCTGGACGGTCCCGAGGATCTGCACGACCTGAACCGCCCCTGGCGCAAGGGCAGCGGCGGCCACCACAAGGTGACGTCGTGGATGAAGTGGTTCAACGAGCGGTACATCGAGCAGGGGCTCGACCCGCGGCTGTGGCACATCGACGCGCTCCTCACGACGACGCGTCACTCCCTGACCCGAGCTCGCGACATCGTCGACGAGTACGTCCGGCTGGGGCTGCGCAACCTGCACCTGAGGCCGCTCAACCCGTTCGGCTTCGCCCCGCGGGCGTGGAAGAAGATCGGCTACTCGACCGAGGAGTTCCTCGCCTTCTACAGCGAGGCGCTCGAGTACATCATCGAGCTCAACCTGGCGGGCACCGAGATCATGGAGGGGACCGCCGCCACGCTCCTCAAGAAGATGCTCACGCCGGACGACCCGAACTTCGTCGACATCCGCAGCCCGATCGGGGCGGGCACGGGCGGCGTCGCCTACGACTACGACGGGATGGTGGTGCCCAGCGACGAGGCGCGGATGGTGCGCGCGATGGGGGACCCGATGTTCGAGCTCGGTTTCGCCGGCGCGACGCCCTACAGCGACCTCGTCCGGCACGACACGGTCAAGGCGATGGCGGTCGCCAGCAACCTCGACAGCCTGCCGATGTGCAGCGACTGCTGGAACGCCCCGTTCTGCGGCGTACGCCCCCTGCACAACTACATGCAGGGCGACGACCTGCTCGGGCAGCGGCCGACGACGGCGAAGTGCAAGGAGCACATGACGATCGCCCGCACGCTGCTGAACAAGCTGGCCGACGACGAGACCGGGGAGATCCGCAAGATCTTCGAGCGCTGGACCATCGACCGGCCCCGTCTCGACGACGCGGCCCTCGACGGCGGCGATGCGGTAGGCTAGGAATTCGTCATGGCCTTCGACCCCAAGAAGCTGCCGGGCCTGTCCCGGAACCCGGCGGACTACCTGTCCGCAGAGGAGACCCGCGCCACCGAAGAGGCGGCAGCGGACGCTCACCTCCTGGACAAGGCGCGCAACGTCGTCGTGGACGACCCGGCCAACTCCGACGTGATCCTGGCCCAGCATTGCAGCCACGGCAGCCACGGCAGCCACGGCAGCCACGGCTCACACGGCTCACACGGCTCCCATGGGTCCCACGGCTCCCATGGCTCGCACGGCAGCCACGGCCAGTGGTAGCGCGCGCCAGCTGATCCTCACGGTCACGCGCGCCTGCAACCTCCGCTGCTCCTACTGCCCCACCGTCAAGGACGGCTTCCCGCAGCTCACCCCCGTCGACGCCGCTGACGCCGTCGACCTGTTCGCGACCCGCTTCGGCGGGGGCGACGTCAAGCTGTTCGGCGGTGAGCCGCTGCTGGTCCCCCTGGCCGTCGAGGCGGCGCTCGACCTGGCGAAGGCGCGCTCCTCCGTCCGACGGGTCCAGATCAGCACCAACGGGCTGGCCCTGGACGAGGACTGGCTCGACCGGCTCGCCGCGCACCCCAAGGCCGTGCTCCAGATCTCCATCGACGGCGGCCCCGAAGTGCACCGACGCTTCCGGCGGGGTCTGCCCGGCGTCCCCGACAGCTACGCCCACCTCATGGAGCTGCTCCCCCGGCTGCTGCAGCAGCCCCGCTTGATCATCACCCAGACGATCGCCCCCGCCGCCGCGAGCGTTGCGGCCGACAGCTTCGCCCACCTCCTGGACCTGGGGTTCCGCCGCTTCAACCTGCTGCCCGGCTACTTCCTGGCGTGGAGCGAGCCGCAGCTGGCCGACCTGAGGGCGGCGTTCGGCGCCATCGGCGACCGGTTCGAGGCGGGCTGGGCGGCCGGCGAGTACCTCTACCTGCGCAACCTCTTCACGCGCGCTCCGACCCCGTTCTTCAACACCGGCCTCGTCGTCGACAGCGACCGCACCATCCACCCCAGCAACGTCGGCCTGAGCGGGCAGCTCGACGGCCTGCGAGGTCAGACCCGGGTCGGCACCCTCGACGACCCTCCCTCCCCCGAGGAGCTCGAGGAGGCGGCGGTCCGGGTCGGGGCCTTGATCGAGGAGGCCCTCCCGGAGCGGATCGTCGAAGCGACGCGTCGCGCCGACGCCGAGCTGACGACCCTCTGCCGGAGGCTCTACCGACCGTGGGCCGCCTTCCGCGAGACCCGCCGCGCCGGGGGCGCCGCATGAGCGGACCGGAGATCGTCACCCTGGGCGGGGGCGCGCCGCAGGAGCCCTGGATCGGCCCCGACGGCCAGCGCATGGAGCGGCTCGAGCTGCACCTCACCTACACCTGCCCCGAGCGGTGCGCCTTCTGCAGCGAAGACCACCGCATGAGCCGGTTCAAGGCGTTCCCGGTGACGTTCGGCCGGGTCGCCCGGGTGCTCCGGGACCACGCCGCCCGGGGCGTCACTTCGGTGCACTTCACCGGCGGGGAGCCGACGATCCACCCCCGCTTCCTCGACGTGCTGAAGCTGGCGAAGCGGCTGGGCATGCGCACGTCGATCGGGACGATCGGCACGATGCTCGTCCGCCCCGGGTTCGCCGAGCAGGCGCTGCCCCACCTGGACGAGGCGCTGTTCTCGTTGCACGGCCCCGACGCCGCGGTCCACGACGCGCTGGCGGGCCGGGAAGGCAGCTTCGAACAGGTGACCGGCGCGATCGCCGCCTGCCGCCGAGCCCGGCCCGACTTCGGGGTGTTCGTGAACACGGTGCTCTGCCGGCCCAACCTGGGCACGCTGCGCCGGACGCTGGAGCTGGCCGACGGCGAGCTCGGGGCCAGCCTGATCGTCGTCTCCAACACGACCCCGGAGGGGGCGGGCTACGACCGCTTCGACGACCTGGCCCCCCGCCTCGACGAGCTCGCGCGGACCCTCGCCGACGCGATCCCCGCGGTCCGACGGGCGACGCTGCGCATCTTCGGCGTGCCGATGTGCCTGCTCGGCGAGCACGCGATGCTCAGCAACGATCTGCACTGGGACCCCCGCGTGACGGTCGAGTGGCAGAGCGAGCCGGGCGCCGTCGTGTTCGGCGACGTCTGGACCTGGTCGCCGGGCCGCAAGCGCACCCGGGTGGCCGCCTGCGAGGGCTGCCCCCGCGCGGGTCTGTGCCAGGGGATCTGGGAGCGGTACGCCGAGCTGTGGCCGACCGACGAGCTTCGTCCCCTGCCCTGACTTGACATGCAACCCTTCGGTTGCATATAAGCGGGGCCGTGGACGACGTCTTCAAGGCCATCGCCGATCCCACACGTCGGCTGCTGCTCGACCGGTTGTTCGACCGGGACGGGCAGAACCTGGGCGAGCTGTGCGGCGATCTGGGCATCAGCCGGCAAGCGGCCTCGAAGCACCTGCGGGTGCTCGAGCAGGCCGACCTGGTGGTCGTGCGGTGGGCCGGCCGGGACAAGCACCACTACCTCAACGTCATGCCGATCCGAGCGCTCCACGACCGCTGGATCGACAAGTACCGCTCCCCGTGGGTCGAGATGCTCACGGGCCTGAAGCGCACCCTGGAAGGAACCGAGATGGACTCCCCCCACCGCCTCTACAAGACCTACGTCCGCGCCTCCGCCGAGGAGCTCTGGCAGGCGATCACGGACCCCACGTTCACGCGGCGCTACTTCTTCGGGACCGAGATCAAGTCGACCTTCGAGCCCGGCGCCGCCGTCACCTACGTCGGCAGCGACGGCGCCGACACGGTCCGGGGAGAAGTGCTCGTGGCGGAGCGCCCCACCCGCCTCGTCATGACGTGGCGCTCGCTGTGGAGCGAGGAGCTGGCCGCCGATCCGCCGTCGAAGGTCAGCTGGGAGATCGAACCGATGGGGGACGTCTGCCAGCTGACGCTGCTGCACACCTTCGACGGCGAGACGGCGACGTACCACGAGACCGAAGGATGGGCCCTGGTGCTCGCCGGCCTCAAGACCCTGGTGGAGACCGGCGAGCCGCTCCCCGCCCCGGAGGGCCGATCGTGAGCGCGCCCACCCGACGGTCCTTCCTGGCGGGGTGCGCCGGCGCCGCCGCGACCCTCGCGACCCCGACCTTCGCGGCAGACGGCGCGACCGAGGCCGACGAAGCCGACCCGAAGGGAGAGGCGCCGACCGTCTTCCACGTGATCCTGCACTCCCCCGGCGAGACCTGGCAGGTGGGCGTCGGGTTCCGGGACCAGCCTGGAGTCATGGCCCACGTCGAGTACATGGCGGGCCTCCTGCAGGCCGGGACCCTCGCCTACGGCGGCCCGTTCCTCGACGACAGCGGCGGCATGGCCGTGCTGAAGGTCGCCGACCTGGCGGATGCCGAGCGGGTGGCGGCGGCCGACCCGTCGGTGCAGGCCGGGCTGCTCCGGACGCGGGTCGTGCCGTGGATGGTCGCGATGTCCGAGCGAGGCTGAGCCGAACGCCCGGTCGCCGCGATCAGTCCGGGTCGGCGGTGACGTCCTCCGAGCCGTCCGCCTCGTCGTCCGGCAGCTCCGGCACGTCCTCGACCTCCTCGGACATCGGCAGGTCGATGCCGGGCGTGTAGGAGCCCATCAACCGGGTCGCGGCGTCGTTGATGTCGTCCGGAGGCGAGGCCTCGGGGCGGGACACCGTCTTCGCGTCCAGGATCGTCTCCGGCTCCTCCTCGGGCCCCGGCTCGGGCCGCGGCACCGTCGGCGCCTGGGGGACCGTGTCCGGCTCCGGAGGGGGCGGCGGCGAGGTCATCAGCCGGGTGGTCCCGGTGTCGACCGCGGCCTTGGGGGCGGGCTCCGGCTCCGGCTCCGGCTCGGACTCCGGCTCCGGCCCGGGCTCCGGCTCCGGCCCGGGCTCCGGCTCCGGCTCCGGCTCCGGCTCGGGCTCCGGCTCCGGCTCCGGCTCCGGCTCGGGCTCCGGCTCCGGCTCGGGCTCCG
>CAYQEG010000058.1:0-36670 GCA_964416435.1 uncultured Rickettsiales bacterium | reverse complement strand
CCCCCGATGACGACGACGTGGCCCCCGACGACGCCGACGTGGCCCCCGACGACGACGACATCGCCCCGGACGACGACGACATCGCGCCGGACGACGACGACGCGACCCCCGATCCCTGCGTCGAAGACAGCGACGGCGACGGCGTGGCCGTCTGTGGACCGGACGGCGTCGCCGGCAACTCCGACGACGACTGCGACGACAACGACGGGTCGGTGCACCCCGGCGCCCCCGAGGTCTGCGCCAACGGGGTCGACGACGACTGCGATCCCCTGACGCTCTGCGTCGACGCTGAGGGTGAGAGCGGCTCGTCCCTCGCGCTGGCCGTGACCGACAGCGCCTCGGTCGAGACGTTCTTCGACTACGACGGCACCAGCTCCAACGTCGGGGCGGAGCTGAGCGACGCGGTGGTGGTGTACGTCTACGCCGACCCGACCGACGGCACGTTCAACCTCGTGATCCACATCGACGCCGCCAGCGACGGCTCGGGGGGCGAGCTGTACATGGAGGCGACCGGGCTCCAGGGCACGTCGTTCCTCGTCGAGGATGACCCCGCCGACATCGACGCCGCCTGGGACCTCGACTCCGGCACCGGCGAGGCGTGGGTCTACTGGGTCTGGGCCGGCTGCTGCACCGACGGGGCGGTCCTCGGCCCGCTCGCCACCGGCTGGTGCGTCGACCTGGAGTTCGACTGGGCCGACGGCATCGACGACCTGTACACCTGGGACGGGACCAGCCACACCTGGCTCGGCGAAATCGGCGACGGGGAGTTCTGCTCCGCGCTGTGAGCGCGGGCGCGCTGGACGGGTTCCGGCTCGCTCGCGGGCTCGATGGCGCCTTCCGTCGCTGAGCGCTACGGTCGCCGCCGATGAAGGTCCTGCACGCCCTCGCGTGGCCCGGGGAGATCTCCGGCGCCCCCCGCTCGATGGAGGAGTCGCTCGCCGCGCTCGTCGCCGACGGGGTGGACGCGCGCGCCTGGCTCGCCCTCGGTCGTCGGGTCAGCGAGTCCCCCGTGCCCGACCGCCTGCGCGGCCGGGGCGTGCCGGTGGCCGTGCGCCACGCCGACACCGCGATGGCGCCGGCGTCGATCGCCTCGCTGGTCTCGTCGCTGCGCTCCCTCGGCCCCGGCGGGATCCTCCACAGCCACGGTGAGCGGGCCCTGCTCTGGGGGCGCGCCGCGGCGCGGATCGCCCGCGTCCGGCACGTGCACACCAACCACGGCTTCGTGGAGAACACCGGGGGGGACGAGCGGCGGGTCCGCTGGGCCCGGCGGCTGCTCCGGGGGGTGGACGCGACGGTCGCGGTGCACCCCGCCGTCGCCGACGGGCTGCCGGGGGCCCGGGTGGTGCCCAACTGCCTCGACGCGGAGACGTTCGCCGCCCAGGCGGGTGATCGGCAGGCGACCCGGCGCCGCCTCGGCCTGGGGCGGGCGGAGCGTTGCGTGCTCTTCTGCGGTCGCCTGGAGCCGGAGAAGGGGGCGGACCTGATCGCCCTCATCCAGGCCGGGCTGCAGGCGTCCTCGGCCGCCGCTCGCTTGTACGTGGCGGGCTCCGGAAGCCTCGCGCCGGGCGTGGAGGCGATGGCGGACGTCCGGCTCCTGGGCCACCGCGACGACCCGGCGGCCCTCGTCGGGGCCGCCGATGTGGTCGTGCTGCCGTCCCGCCGCGAAGGGTTGCCGATGGTCGCGCTGGAGGCGGCGGCGGTCGGGACGCCCGTGGTCGGGTTCGCGGTCGGCGGGCTGGCCGACTCCGGCCTCGCGACCCCGGTGCCCGTCGAGGACGTCGACGCGCTGGTGTCGGCGAGCCTCGCGCTGGTGCGGGACGCCCGCGTCCGCGTGTCCGCCCTCCAGCGGTCCGCAGCGGCCCTCGCGGAGCGCTTCGCGCCCGGGCCTCACGTCACCGCGTTGCGGCGCCTCTACGGCGAACTCAGCCGCTGAGCGGGTCGATTCAACCCGGATCACCGGGGGCCGGACGCGTGCTACCCTCGCAATCCACCGATCAGGGTCGGAGGTCGAACGATGGCATCGGGTAGTGGACGCCTCGGCGAGCTTCTCCTTCGCGAGAAGCTGATTACGCCGCTTCAATTGCAGCAGGCGATCGAAGAGCAGAAGAGCACGGGCGGACGCCTGGGCTACCAGCTCACGAAGATGGGCTTCATCGAAGAGAACGAGCTCACCGCGTTCCTGTCGAAGCAGTACGGCGTCCCGAGCATCGATCTCAACGAGTTCGACATCGAGCCCGACATCATCAAGCTGATCCCCAAGGAGGTGGTGCTCAAGCACCAGGTGATCCCGGTCAACCGCACCGGCTCCACGCTCATCGTGGCGATGGCGGATCCGTCCAACATCTTCGCCATCGACGACATCAAGTTCCTCACCGGATACAACGTCGAGGTGGTGGTCGCCTCCGAGCAGGCGATCGAGGGCGCGGTCGAGAAGTACTACACGTCCAACGTCACGTTCGACGACGTGATGCTCGACTTCGACGACGACGAGGTCGACATCGTCGACGCCGAAGAGGACATCAACGAGCTCGACCTCGAGAAGTCCGCGGGCGACGCCCCGGTCATCAAGCTCGTGAACCTGATCCTGCTGGACGCCATCCGCAAGGGCGCCTCGGACATCCACGTCGAGCCCTTCGAGAAGCAGCTCCGGGTCCGGTACCGCATCGACGGCATGCTCTACGAGGTGATGAAGCCGCCGGTGAAGCTGAAGCACGCGATCACGTCGCGTATCAAGATCATGAGCCAGCTGGACATCGCCGAGCGGCGGCTGCCCCAGGATGGCCGGATCAAGCTCAAGATGGGCAAGAACAAGGAGATGGACTTCCGCGTCTCCGTCTTGCCCACCATCTGGGGCGAGAAGATCGTCCTGCGGCTGCTCGACAAGTCCAACCTCCAGCTCGACATGACGAAGCTGGGCTTCGAGGAGAAGATCCTCGAGAACTTCAAGAAGGCGATCCACAACCCGTACGGGATGATCCTCATCACCGGCCCCACCGGGTCGGGCAAGACGACGACGCTGTACTCGGTGCTCTCCGAGCTCAACCGCAGCGACGTGAACATCTCCACCGCCGAGGACCCGGTCGAGTACAACCTGTTCGGCATCAACCAGGTGCAGATGCACGACGACATCGGGCTGAACTTCAGCTCGGCGCTGCGGTCGTTCCTGCGCCAGGACCCGGACATCATCCTGGTCGGCGAGATTCGAGACTTCGAGACCGCCGAGATCGCGATCAAGGCGGCGCTCACCGGTCACCTCGTGCTCTCGACGCTGCACACCAACGACGCGCCGTCGTCGGTCAGCCGCCTGCTGAACATGGGCATCGAGCCGTTCCTGGTCGCCGCCTCCGTGGTGCTCATCGGTGCGCAGCGGCTTTGCCGCAAGATGTGCCAGGACTGCAAGGAGCCGATCGACGTGCCCGCCCAGGTGCTGCTCGATCTGGGCATCCACCCCGACGACGTCGACGAGATCACGATCATGAAGGGGGCGGGCTGCCGCTCCTGCAACGGCACCGGCTACCGGGGCCGCATCGCGGTCTACGAGATCATGACGATGACCGAGGAGCTGCGGGAGTTCATCCTGAACGGCGCCTCGACCCTGGAGCTCAAGCGCGAGGCGGTGCGACAGGGCATGCAGACGCTGCGCATGTCGGCCTTGAACAAGCTGCGCGAGAACGTGACGACCCTGGACGAGGTCGGCCGCATGACCGCCGAAGACTAGCCGCCCCGTGGCCGACCTGACCCTGGAGATCCTGCTCCGCACGATGGTGGAGCGGGGAGCCTCCGACCTCCACATCACCACGAAGTCGCCCCCGATCCTGCGGATCGACGGCGACCTGGTGCGCATCAAGACCGACGACCTGTCGCCGGAGGACACCGAGCGGCTGTGCTGCTCGGGGCTGACGCAGGAGCAGCGCAACCGGTACGAACTGGACAAGGAGCTCGACCTCTCGGTCGAGGTCGAGGGCATCGGCCGGTTCCGGGTGAACCTCTTCCGGCAACGAGGCTCCGTCGCCGGCGCCTTCCGGTCGATCACCGACCAGGTGCCGACCCTCGAGGAGCTGGGGTTGCCGCCGATCCTCGCCAACCTCGCCCGCAAGCCCCGCGGGCTGGTGCTCGTCACCGGCCCCACCGGCTCGGGCAAGTCGACCACCCTGGCGTCGATGGTGGACCTGCTCAACGCCGAGCAGCCGCTCCACATCCTCACGATCGAGGACCCGATCGAGTACATCCACCACCACCGCCGCGCCCTGGTCAATCAGCGCGAGGTGGGGGCCGACACCCACTCGTTCAGCGCCGCCCTCAAGTACGTGCTCCGGGAGGACCCGGACGTCGTCCTCATCGGCGAGATGCGGGACCTGGAGACGATCGAGGCCGCCCTGACCGTGTCCGAGACCGGCCACCTGGTCTTCGCGACGCTGCACACCAACAGCGCGGTGCACACCATCAACCGGATCATCGACGTCTTCCCGCCCTACCAGCGGACCCAGATCCGGACGCAGCTGTCGTTCGTGCTCGAAGGCGTGGTCACCCAGATGCTCCTGCCGATGGCCGAGGGGCCGGGGCGTACGGTCGCCTGCGAGGTGATGATCCCGACGTCCGGCATCCGCAACCTGATCCGCGAAGAGAAGACCCACCAGCTCTACTCGCAGATGCAGATCGGCCAGTCCCAGACGGGCATGCAGACCATGAACCAGTCGCTCTTCGACCTGCACGACCGCGGCATCATCAGCCTCGATCTCGCCCTGGCCCGGTCAACGGACCACAAGGAGCTCAAGCAGATGATCTCGCACGGCGCCCGCAACCTGCGGAGCGGCGCCTACAAGACGTAGCGGAGGTCTAGCCGCCCAGTCGGCCGCGGACCTCGGTCGCCTCGCCGAGCTGGAGGCGGAAGCGCGCGGGCAGCCGGTAGCGGCCGCCGGGGCGCAGGTCCTTGCCGTTGAGGTTGGTGCGGTTCGTCGAGGTGGGGGACACCTCGAGCCACCACTCCTTGCCCTGCATCGCCGGACGCACGACCACGTGGTAGCGGTGCACCGTGTCGTCCTTCTGGATGACGACGCGGTTGTCCGTGGCGCGGCCGATGCTGAAGACCTTCTTGAACTGCTTGGTCTTCCGGGCGACGGGCTTGCCGCTGAGCAGCACGCCGATCTCGAAGGCCTGGTTGGCCTCGTAGCCGGTCCCGTCGTCGAGCACCGGCATCGCGACCGTCATGCCGGTCGACGGGGGACCCCCATCGGCGGGCGCGGGGGCGGCTGCCTGGGCCATGCCCGTGGTCTCGCTCGCGCCTTCGGGCTGCTCCGCGGGGGAGCTGACCGTGGGCTCCGGCTCCTTCTTCTTCTTCTTCTTCTTCTTCTTCTTGCCGCCGCCCGCGGCCGGACCGAGCTGGGCCGCGGCGGCCACGTCCTTGAGCGCTGGCATGGCGCCGGTCAGCTGGAAGATCGTCGCGTTCCAGGCGTCCGGGTCCATGTTGCTGGAGAGATCCTCGGCTTCGCCGACGGCCTCCCACTTGGCGACCTCCATGCCGCCGCTGCGGGCCTTCACCAACGCGATGAGGATCACGATGAGGACCATGATCCCGAAGCCGATGGCGGCGCCGATGCGGACCTTGGCCTGCTGCTCCATGCGGGCCTGCCGGGACCACTCGTCCGGGACGCCTTCTTCCTTCCAGGTGTTCTTCCAGGGCTCGGTGCCTGCGACGTTGACCGTCAGGTCGAGCAGGCCGCCGCCGTAGGGGATGCCGGTCGACGTGATGATCTCGTCAGCGACGTCGGTGCGGCCCTTGCGGGCTTCGTTGACCTGCTCGCCCTGGGCCGGGTCGTCCAGGTTGTAGACCTCGATGTCGGGGCGGATCTCGCGGAGCTTGGCCAGCCACGCTTCGCGCGTCTCCTTGCACTTGTCGTGCACGCCGTTGTCCCAGGTGAGGAACCGGATGGGGCCGGGGAAGCCCTTGAGGCTGGCCGGCGGCTCGTCTTCGGGGGCGACGCAGAGGCTGGAGAAGACCAGCGCCCACGGCTTCGCCTTGGGCAGCGGGATGTTGGACAGGCGCTTGCCGAGGAACGGCGAGATCGAGGAGTAGTGGGGCTTCTTGCCCTTGGGGTCGGGGTTGGGCACCACCTGGTACGACTCGAGGGTCGTCTTGATCGTGCCGTCGACGCTGTCGATGCTGCTGCCTTCGGCGCCGGCGCCGCGCTGGTCGGAGAGCACGACCAGGGAGCTGCCCGCCTTGAACTCGCGGGAGGCGAGGCCGACGACGTTCGTCTTCACCTTGTCGAGGCGCTCGTCGCTGATGTTCGTCGTGTCGACGACCATGAACAGCGGCTGCCACTTCACCGTGCTCTGACGGCCGGTGACGGTGCTGTCGACACCGGTCTCTTCGACGATGAACCCGGGGGCGACGCCCTCGGCGTCTCGAACGCCGACGTGGACGGTGCCCTTGTCCTCGGCGTCGAGGACGACTTCGAGGATCTCCGCCGCAGATGCGGCCGAGGCAAGGCAGAGGACGGCGAGCGAGATGCTGGCCGCCGCGGCGCGGACGCTCCCGAGCGTTCGCGAATACAGCTTCGAGTGCACGGGTCTGAGCCCCTCCAGGATCTGCTGCCACGTCCCACATTCGTGGGTGGAGAATCAGCGCGTGAGGCTACCAGGGAAGGCCGCTGTCATCAAACCGCGCGCCCGTACGAGGGTCTCGGGAGCACCCCTCGAACAAAGGGCTGTGCGTTGCGGCGCCGAGTTGGCGTATAGTTCCGAAGTCGCGGGATCCGGGGGACCGCGCAAACGCGGAGGGCGCTGCATGCCGATGTTCGTCTACGAGGGTCGCACCACCACGGGTGAAGTTCGCAAGGGCGAGCTGGAGGCCGCAAACCAGGCCGCCGTGATGACCCGGCTCCGCGAGATGAAGATCAAGCCGACCACGGTCAAGAAGAAGGGCGGCATCGATCTCAGCGGGGACCTCAACATCCCGCTGCCCAAGTTCCTGCAGCCGAAGGTGGCCGAGAAGGATCTCGTCGTCTTCACGCGGCAGTTCGCCACGATGATCGACTCCGGCCTGCCCCTGGTCCAGTGCCTCGACATCCAGGCGACCAACGTCGAGAACCCGACGTTCAAGAGCCAGCTGACGGACATCAAGGAGACCGTCGAAGGCGGCGCCACGTTCGCCGACGCGCTCAAGAAGTACCCGAAGACGTTCGACGAGCTGTACGTCAACCTGGTCGCCGCCGGTGAGGTCGGCGGTATCCTCGACACGATTCTCAACCGCCTCGCGGCCTACATCGAGAAGAACAGCAAGCTGAAGCGCAAGGTGAAGGGCGCGATGGTCTATCCCATCGCGATCATCATCATCATGATTCTGATCATGGTGGTCATCATGACGAAGGTCGTCCCGGTCTTCGAAAAGATGTTCGCCGAGGTCGGCGCCGAGCTCCCGGTCCCCACCCAGATCCTCATCTTGATCTCCAACGTCTTCACCGGCTACTTCCTGCACATGGTGGTGACGCTGGTCGTGACCTTCGTGCTGCTGAAGCAGTTCTTCGCGACGGAGACGGGGCAGAGACTCAAAGACCGCTCGCTGCTGAAGATGCCCATCTTCGGCGATCTGCTCCGCAAGGTCGCGGTCGCCCGTTTCTGCCGGACCCTCGGCACGATGATCAGCTCCGGCGTTCCCATCCTCGACGCCCTGGAGATCTGCTCCAAGTCGGCCGGCAACTACGTGGTCGAGATGGCGATCATGAAGACCAGGGACTCGATCTCCGAGGGCCGCACGATCGCAGAGCCACTAGCGGAGTCGGGGGTCTTCCCCGCCATGGTCTGCCAGATGATCAACGTCGGCGAGGCGACCGGCGCCCTGGACACGATGTTGACCAAGATCGCCGACTTCTACGACGACGAGGTCGAAGTGGCGGTCAACGGCATCACGTCCCTGATCGAGCCGATCATCATCGTCTTCCTCGGCGTCGTGGTCGGTGGCCTCGTCGTCGCGCTGTACCTGCCGATCTTCTCCATGTCCGCCACCGTCGGCGGCCACTGATCCGCCCGGCGGCGGGCTCGGGCCCGCGCTGATGAGCACCGTCACCGAGACCAGACCCGTCGTCCCGCCGCTCGCGGTGGGCGAGCGCGACGAGGTCACGCTCTTCTCCCAGCTCCAGTGGTCGATGTTCCTGCGGCTCGCCGCGGTCTCGGTCCTGTTCGTCGCGGTGCTGTTCCTGCGGTTCCAGGGGGGCGACAGCGTCGAGCTGCTGGCGACGCTCTACCCGATCTTCATCGCCCTGTACGCGCTGTCGGCCCTGTACGCGGTCGCCGCCCGGCGCATGCCCAACCTGGTGTTCTTCACCTACCTGCAGTTCGCGGTCGACGCGGCGTGCATCGGGCTGATCCTGCTGTTCACCGGCGGAGCCGAGTCTGCGTTCACCTGGCTGTTCGTCTTCAACGTGCTGGGGGCCGGGTACCTGCTGCAGCTGCGGGGCGGCATCGCCGTCGCGACGCTGGACACGATCGCGTACCTCGTCTGCCTGGTGCTGTCGTGGAGCGGCGTGGTCCCGGTGTTCGGGCCCGACGGCAGCGCGCTGGAGGCGCCCAGCGGCCCCGACGAGTCGCTGCGGGAGTTCTCGACCGTCGCCTTCCACGTGGTCAGCTTCTACCTGCTCGCGTTCCTGTCGGGCTCGCTGTCGCGCAAGCACGTCGAGACCGGTCGGGCCCTCGCCCAGACCGCCTACAGCCTCCATCGCCTGCAGGACATGCACGGCCGGATCGTCCAGAACCTGGACGCCGGGCTGCTGACGGTCGACCGGGAGGGGCACATCACGTCGTTCAACCGCGCCGCCGAGCTGTTGACGCGGTGGTACGCCAGCGAGGTCATCGGGGAGCCCGTCGAGGCGGTGCTCAAGGGCAGCCGGCGGCTGCTCGAGGAGTCGACCGACGACCTGCCCGGGGCGAATCGGGGGCTGGCGTTCGAGCGCTGGATGACGCGCAAGGACCGCCGTCGCGTCTACCTGCGGGTGAGCGCGTCCCTCATGCGCAACGCCGACGGGAGCGTCGACGGCCACATCCTGGTGTTCGAGGACCGCACGCGGCTGCTCCTCATGGAGGAGCAGCTGGAGCGGGAGGAGCGGCTGGCCGCGGTCGGTCGGCTGTCCGCGGCGATCGCCCACGAGATCCGCAACCCGCTGGCGTCGATCACCGGCTCGGTGCAGGTGCTGCGGTCCGAGCTCGACCTGACGCGGGAGGACGACGAGCTGATGGGCCTGATCGAGCGGGAGGCGGACCGCCTGGGCCACCTGGTGACCGACTTCCTGCACCTGACCCGCGGCGATCAGCCCGACCTCAAGGCGAGCACCGTCGCCCGGCTCATCCACGAGACGGTCCAGCTGACCCAGAGCAAGGGGGTCGCCGACGGCATCTCCATCGAGCAGGACCTGAGGTACGACCCGTCGGTCCAGATCGACGAGGCGCGCATGCGGCAGGTCCTGTGGAACCTCGTCAACAACGCCTGCCAGGCGATGGCGGGCGGGGGCACCTTGACGGTGCGCACCGAGCGGGTCACCGCCGACGACCTGGGGCAGCCGACCGAGGACTCGTTCGTCGGGAACTGGTCCCGCGCGGGGGCCGAGGACCAGTCGGGGGTGCACCTGATGCCCGGCGAGGGCGCCCTGAGGCTGGTGGTCGAGGACACCGGCGCGGGGATCTCCGACGAGGAGCTCGGCAACGTCTTCGATCCCTTCTTCACCACGCGCAGCGGCGGTACAGGCCTCGGTCTGGCGATCGTCGCCCGCATCGTGCAGGCTCACGGCGGCGTCATCACCGTGCAGTCGCAGCAAGGGGTCGGCACGCGGTTCGCCCTGTGGCTGCCGGTCGACGAAGAGCCCGACGACCTGCTGGCGACGGTGCGCGAGGACGCGGAGGACGAGATGAGCACCGACAGCTGGCGCAGCGAGCCCGCCTCCATGAGCGACGCGTGACGGCGCCCCGGCGCGTCCTGGTGGTCGACGACGACCTGTCCCTCCGCCAGTTCCTGACCAACATGCTCCGCCGAGCGAGCTACTCGGTGCGCGCGGTGCCGGGGGGCGTGGAGGCGCTGGAGGCGCTGCGAGACCAGCCCGTCGGGGTCGTGGTCACCGACCTGAACATGGAAGGCATGGACGGAATGGCCGTCCTGTCAGCCGTCAAGGAGGAGTGGCCGGAGACGGAGGTGGTGATGATCACCGCCTACGCGACGACCGAGAACGCGGTCTCCGCGATGAAGAAGGGCGCGTACGACTACGTCGTCAAGCCGTTCAACGTCGACGAGCTCAAGCTGATCCTCGCCAAGGCGTTCGAGAAGCAGGCGATCTCGGAGGAGAACCGCGAGCTGCGCGCGCTCCTGAAAGACCGCTTCGGCTACGGCAACCTCGTCGGCCGCTCCGAGGCGATGCTGCGCACCTACGACCTCATGGACCGGGTCAAGGACACCACGGTCACCGTGCTGCTCTCCGGCGAGAGCGGCACCGGCAAGGAGCTGGTGGCGCGCGCCATCCACTTCGAAGGGGAGCGCCGCGCCAAGCCGTTCCGGTCGATCAACTGCGGCGCCATCCCCGAGAACCTGATCGAGTCCGAGCTCTTCGGCCATCGAAAGGGCGCGTTCACCGGCGCGATCCGCGACAGCGACGGGCTGTTCCGCAGCGCCGAAGGCGGCACCGTGTTCCTGGACGAGGTCGGCGAGATGCCGCTGCAGACGCAGGTCAAGCTCCTGCGGGCGATCCAGGAGCGCAAGGTGAAGCAGATCGGCGGCCACGAGGAGCTGCCGGTGGACGTGCGCATCGTGGCGGCCACGAACCGGGACCTGGCGGCCGAGGTGGCGGCGGGCCGGTTCCGGCAGGACCTCTACTACCGGCTGCGCGTCGTCACGATCGAGCTGCCGCCGCTGCGCGACCGGCTGGCCGATCTCCCGCTGCTCACCGAGCACTTCGTGGAGCGGTACGGCCGCGAGTTCGGGCGCGAGGGGATCACGGTCTCGGACGAAGCGCGTCGCCTGTTCGCCGCGTACGAGTGGCCCGGCAACGTCCGGGAGTTGGAGAACGCCATCCAGCGCGGCGTCGCCCTGGCGCGGACCTCCGAGATCATGGCGGAGGAGCTGCCCCCCGAGATCGCCGCGGTGGACGCCAGCGGCCCGGACTTCCCCACCATCGTCGGGCCCGACGGCGCCGACCTGGAGGCGCTCATGGACAGCTACGAGCGCCAGCTCCTCGAGAGCGCCCTCGACGAAGCGGGCGGCGTCAAGAAGGAAGCGGCCCGCCTGCTCGGGATCAGCTTTCGGTCTCTGCGGTATCGGCTGCAGAAGATCGGGCTGGAGGAACCCACGCGCGGGTGAGCGCCGGCCTCCGGTTGGCACGATTGATGCTCCGTTCCAGCACCGGCGCGCGCCCCCCCTGTGTGCGGCCGCGCCCCGGAGGGAGACCATCCGGAAGGGACTGGAGATGGGGGACATCTCCGGTGGATGGTCGATGAAGAGGCCCGGCGTCACCACGGCGCGCCGGGCCTCTCTTCGTTGGAGCAACGCACCTCCGGGTGACGCAATTTGTCACCGGGCCGGGTCCAGCGGTGACGCAGATTGTCACTTGTGGGTTCGAAACAACTGGCGCGATGAGGGAGCCTCGGTCCGGAAACGCAGGACGTCGTCCGAATCTGGCGTTTGCGTCGAAACTGGCATGCCCTCTGCATTGCCCCCCGACGCAAGCGATTCCCAAGTGCCTTCTTCCCATCGAAACCAACCGGAGAGAGAGACTTCCATGAAGAACAAGGGCTTTACCCTCATCGAGCTGATGATCGTCGTCGCCATTATTGGCATCCTGGCCGCCATCGCCATTCCGAACTTCCTCGCGATGCAGCTGCGCGCCAAGCGCTCTGAGCTTCCGACGAACGTCGACGCCATCCGCACGGCTGAGAAGGCCTACCACGCGGAGTGGGATGCGTTCACGACGGCCGCCGCCACGCCGACGTCGGTCCCCGGTCGTTCGCAGACCGACTTCACCGCCGGTGGCTACACCGCGTTCGAGAACCTCGGTTGGGTTGCTGACGGCAAGGTCCGTGGCCAGTACTCGACCACCGCGAACGCCGCGTCCGCCTCTGGCGACGATGACTTCACCACGATTGGCATTGCCGACGTCGATGGTGACGGCGCCAACTCGCAGTACAACGCCAACCGCGCCGAGAAGGCGACGATGGTGACGTCCAACAACGCGTACTAGTCTTAGCGGGACCTCGGTCCCAACAAGCTCGAAGTGGGGTCCGGTAGCTTTCTACCGGGCCCCACTTTCGTTCTGCTGCCGGCGTTCCGTCGGTCGAACAGTTGCTAGACTTGGACCTGCATGGCGCGCGACGACAACGGTGGCTCCAGCAGCTCCGATCCCGACGGAACGACGAGCGGGCTGAGCCGCGAGGGCATCAAGGCGATGCTCGAGCGGCTCCGCGGCGGCGAAGAGAGCCGCTACCGAATCGGCGAGGAGATCGGCAAGGGCGGGCACGGCCGGGTGACGGTCGCGTCCGACACCTTCCTCGGTCGCCGGGTCGCCTTCAAGCGCCTTCGCAAGGGGCTGGACGCGACCTCCCGCGAGGTGGCCCGATTCCTCGAAGAGGTCCAGATCACGGGCCAGCTCGAGCACCCCAACATCGTGCCGGTCCACGACCTCGGCCTCGACGACGAGGACGGCGAGGTCTACTTCACGATGAAGCTGGTCGAGGGGCGGACCCTCGAGCAGGTGCTCAAGTCCCTCAAGCGGGGCGACCCGGAGGATCGGCGCAAGTACACGCTGTTCCGGCTGCTCCGCATCCTGCAGGACGTCTGCCAGGCCGTCGCCTTCGCGCACAGCCGCGGCGTCATCCATCGCGACCTCAAGCCGAGCAACATCATGCTCGGCGACTTCGGCGAGGTGCAGCTGATGGACTGGGGCCTCGCCAAGGTCATCGGTGACAGCCGCCGGGTCAACGAGTCCGACGAGGACGATCCCGACAGCAGCCAGGTCCGCACCGTCACCGGTCACGACGAGGACGTGGTGACCCAGGTCGGCACGGTCAAGGGCACGCCGGCCTACATGTCTCCGGAGCAGGCGAGGGGGCTGGTCGACGAGGTCGGCGTGCGCTCGGACGTCTACTCGCTGGGCGTCATCCTGTACGAGGTGTTGACCCATCGGCGGCCGTTCTCGGGCAAGGACCCCCGCAAGGTGGTGCGCTCGGTGGCGTTCGACCAGGCGGTGCCGCCGCGCAAGCGCGCCCCCCACCTGAACATCCCGGTGGAGCTGGACGACCTGGCCGTTCGGTGTCTCTCCAAGGACCTGACGAAGCGGCCGCCGTCGCCGATGGACCTGTACCGGGAGATCGACAACTACCTCGAGGGCAGCAAGCGCCGGGAGGAGGCCGCCCGGCGCGTGCACCAGGGCGTCACGCTGGCGAGCCGCTACGAGGAGCTCCAGGCCGAGGTCCGCGAGCTGCAGCGCAACGTGCGCAAGCTGCGGGCCCGGATCAAGCCCTGGGACTCCCTGGAGCGGAAGCGCGAGCTGTGGGACGCCCAGGAGCGGTCGAGCAAGTCGGAGGTGGAGGCGATCGACGTCTTCGGCGCCGCGCTCACCGCGTATGGCCAGGCGTTGGCCCACGACCCCGAGAACCGCGAGGCCCGGCTGGGGCTGGCGGCCCTGTACTGGAACCAGTTCCGCGACGCCGAGGCGCGGCGGGACCTCAAGGACCAGCGCTCGTTCCGGGCCCTCGTCGAGCAGTACGACGACGGCACCTACGCCACGTTCCTGGCCGGCAACGGTCGGCTGTCCCTGGAGACCAACCCGCCGGGCGCCGACGCGACGCTGTTCCGGCTGGGCCAGGACGACCGCGTGCTCGTGCCCGTCGACCCGTCGTTCCTGGGCACCACGCCCCTGCTCCAGGTGGAGGTCGCCATGGGCACCTACCACCTGGTGCTGCGCGCCGATGGGTACCGCGAGTCAGCCATCCCGGTCTTCGTCGACCGGATGGAGCACGTCCGCCTCCAGGTGCACCTGTTGCCCGAAGGCACCCTGGAGGATGCGTTCGTGCACGTCCCGGCCGGCGGGTTCTGGATGGGCGGCGACGATCGGGCGTTCGGCGCGCTGCCGCGACAACAGGTCGAGCTGCCGGACTTCGCGATCGCGCGCCACCCGGTCTCGATAGGGCAGTACCTCGAGTTCATCAACGACCTCGCGACCACCGATCCGCTGCTCGCCCGGTTCCGCGCCCCCCGGGAGTCGGCCGAAGCGGAGGCCTACTTCCACCTCGAGGCGGACGGTCGGTTCACCCTGCCCGAGCTGACCCGGGAGGGGGATCGGCTGACCCCCGATCTCCCGGTGTTCGGCATCTCCTGGGAGGACGCCCGGGCCTTCTGCGAGTGGCTCGGCCGCCGCGAGGGGGTGCTCTACCGCCTGCCCACCGAGGCGGAGTGGGAGAAGGCGGCCCGGGGCGTGGACGGACGCTTCTTCCCGTGGGGGGACCACGCCGACGGCGGGTTCTGCAAGTGCTCCGAGAGCCGCCATTTGCGCCCGGCCCCCGAGCCCATCGGCGCCTACGCGGAGACCGACAGCTCTCCGTACGGCGTCGAGGACATGGCCGGCGGCGTGGGCGAGTGGTGCGACGGTTGGTTCGACGACGAGATGACGCTGCGCCCGGTGCGCGGTGGTTCGTGGGCCCAGCCGGCTCACTACACCCGCGTCTGCACCCGGTCGGGACACCTCGCGCGCGAGGTCTTCTCGCACGTCGGCTTCCGGCTCGTGCGCGAGCTGGGGCGCACCCTGGTGCCCGAGGGGCGTTCCGGGGGCGCGGGGGGCGGCCGCTCGACCGACCTGTGGTGACCGCTCCGCGCCGTCGGCGCGGGGTTCAGCGACTCGCGACCGGCTTGTTGGCCAGGAAGTGCGACCGGTACCGCATCACCAGGTCGACGTACATCTGCGTCTCCTTGAACGGCGGGATCCCGTCGTACTTGTCGACGTTGCCGGGACCGGCGTTGTAGGCCGCCAGGGCGAGACGCTGATCGGCGTACCGGTCGATCATCTTCCGCAGGTAGCGGGTGCCCCCGAAGATGTTCTCCTGGGGGTCGTAGGAGTCCTCGACGCCGAGCCCCTCGGCCGTCGCCGGCATCAACTGCATCAGGCCCCGCGCCCCCTTGGGGGAGGTGGCCCGGGGGTTCATGCCCGACTCGACGAGCACCACCGCCTTGATGAGCTCCGGCTGCACCAGGTACAGGTCGGCGGCGCGCAGGATGATGGCGTCGTAGCTGTCCAGGTTCTTCTTGAGCAGCCGGGGGTCGACCTTGGCCCACTCGTTGGGCCGCGAGTCCAGGTCCGACAGGTACAGGTCGAAGCTGCCGTCCGCCGGGGGCGTGTCGGTGAACGTCAGCACACCGTTGGAGTCCGTGCCCATGTAGATGTCGCCCGCCTGCACCCCCATCGGGAGCAGCGCCAGGCAGACGAGGAGGGGCAACGCGGTACGCATCGCCGGGCAGGATACCAAGCGCAGGCGCGTCACCGTAGGATGCGTCCGTGACGCTGGCCGCACATCGGAGCGATTTCTGCGTCGTGGGCTGCGGGATCGCCGGCCTCTCGGCGGCTCTCGAGCTCGCGAAGCACGGCTCGGTCGTCGTGCTCGCCAAGGGCAGCCTGGAGCTGAGCAACACCTCCTGGGCGCAGGGCGGCATCGCGGCGGTCTGGTCGGACGACGACTCGCTCGACTGCCACACCGACGACACGGTCGAAGCCGGCGCCTGGTTGGCCGATCGAGACCTGGTCCGGGGGATCCTGGCCGACGGCACCGCCGCCGTGCAGCAGCTGATCGACTGGGGCGTGCGCTTCTCCCTCCGGGAGGGGGCGGAGCACCCGAACTACGACCTGGGTCGCGAGGGGGGCCACAGCGCGCGCCGGGTCCTGCACGCCGGCGACATCACCGGCGCGGAGATCCAGCGGGCGCTCATCGCCGCGGCCGCCGCCCACCCCAACATCCAGCTTCGGCAGCATTGCGTCGCCATCGACCTGTTGACCGAGCGCAAGGTCGCCCGCCACCTCGCCAAGCGTCGGCTGGGGCTGATGGGGCCGGAGGTCGAGGTCCGCTACGGCCCGGGGGGGCCGGAGGGCTGGATGCCCGGCCAGGCGGACCGCTGCCTCGGGGTCTACGTGCTGGAGGAGGACACCGGCGAGGTGCGCGCCTACAGCGCCACGAGCACCGTGCTGGCGACCGGCGGGGCGGGCAAGGTCTATCGCTACACCTCCAACCCCGACCTCGCGACGGGCGACGGCATGGCCATGGCGTGGCGTTGCGGCGCGGTGCTGGCGAACATGGAGTTCGTCCAGTTCCACCCCACCTGCCTGTACAACGCCGAGGTTCGCAACTTCCTCGTGAGCGAAGCGCTGCGCGGGGAGGGCGGGGTCCTGCGCCTGCCCGACGGCACGCCGTTCATGGAGGGCGTGCACGAGCGCGCGAGCCTGGCCCCCCGCGACATCGTCGCGAGGGAGATCGACGCCCGGATCAAGCGGCACGGCCTGGACTGCGTCTACCTGGACATGACGCACCTGGACTCCGACTTCGTGACGGGTCGGTTCCCCGGCATCCACGCCCGGCTGATGGAGGTCGGCGTCGACATGACGCAGACGCCGATCCCGGTGGTGCCTGCCGCCCACTACTTCTGCGGCGGGGTGAAGGTCGACATCGACGGGCGCACCCTCGTCGATGGCCTGTACGCGGCGGGGGAGGTGACCTGCACGGGCCTGCACGGCGCCAACCGGCTGGCCTCCAACTCGCTGCTCGAAGGCGCGGTGTTCGGCCTGCGGGTCGCCCGGGCGGCGGCGAACGACCACGCGTCGCTCGCGTCGGCCGCCGCGATCGCGGTCCCGCCCTGGGACAGCGGCGACGCGAGGGACAGCGACGAGCTGGTGGTCATCACCCACGCGTGGGACGAGATCCGCCGGATGATGTGGAACTACGTCGGCATCGTGCGCACCGATCGCCGCCTCCAGCGGGCGCTGGCCCGGCTGGAGCTGATCCGCAACGAGATCCAGACCTACTACTGGGACTTCAAGGTGACCCGCGACCTGGTGGAGCTGCGCAACCTCGCGACCGTCGCGGAAGTGGTGGTGCGCTCCGCCCTCGGTCGCCGGGAGAGCCGGGGGCTGCACTACAACGCCGACTGTCCCGACCGGGACGACGACAACTGGCGTCGTCAGACGCTGCTTCGTCGCGAGTGGTAGCGGGCTTCGGCCTGCCACCCACCACGCCGCGCCGCGGCCGTCAGGGGCCGCGGAGCTTCCAGACCAGCTCTCCCCGGTGGATCACGCCGGCCACCTGCATGCGGATCTCCGTGCTCGTGGGGGTGATCAGGGGCAGCCCATCGGGGCCGAGCACCGGGAACTTGGCGATGAAGACGCGGTGGTGCGGCGTGATGTACTCGAACAGCCGGAGGATCTCGGTGCTCGGGCTGCGCACCCGCTTGAGCAGCAGCGGTTCGACCGAGCGGCCGCCGTCCCCGATGAGGCGGACCGTCCAGGGTGGGTCCTGCCCGACGAAGTCGCCGCTCCGCGTGTCGTCGGCCCAGGCGGCGAACAGGATCTCGTGGAAGCGCGCGGCCTCGTCCAGCTCGCGCTCGAGCAGGAGGGCGGCGTCGTCCTGGGGAAGGATGTAGCGGCGCGAGTACTCGTAGCTCCAGGCGCGCCGGAACGTCGGGCTCTTGTAGGTGGCGGTCATCAGCAGGCTCGTCGACCAGCGGTCGTACAGCCGGATGTCCTGGGTCCACCGTCGCAGCGCCCGGCGGTATGCGATCACCCCGCCGCTGTCGCGGTACCGCTCGTAACCGGAGAGCGCCGCGGGGCGGGACGGCCCACAAGCGGCGATCGATCCGACCCCCACCGCCAGCGCGAGCAGCAGACTCAGTGTCCAGCGACTCTTGCGTTGCGGGGGCACGGGGGCCGACTCCATGGCGGGAGGGTGGCTCAGCCGGCGCCCGGGAGGACCTCGTCCTCGAGCACGAACCACTCGTCGGTCAGGTCTGCGCGGTCCTTGACCGGATCCCCCGGCTTCGGACGGCTCCGCTTCTTGGGCTTGCTGGTCTCGGTCCGCTTGGCCTGAGGCTTCGCCGCCGCCCGCTTCGGCTTGGGGCTGCTCGCCGTGATCGGCCTCGACGGTCCGGCCCGGGCCACGCGGGGCAGGCTGACGGCGTCGGGCGGGTCGAGGTCCTCGGGGGCCGGTGCGACGCTGGGCCGGTGCGCCGGCGTCTCGACGGTGCCGCTCGGACCCCTGGCGACCGCAGGCATCGGCCGTGTCGTCAGATCTTCCTTGCCGAGGCTCGGTCGCTGGAGCCGCCGCGCGGGCCGCCGGGCGGCGCGGTGCTCGTCGGAGATGTCGCCCACGCTGCCGCGCTGGGCGGACGGCTCGGTGGGGCTTCGCTCCTTGGTGGGGAGGCGCAGGATGGGCTGGCTGGCCGGCCGCAGCAGCCGGCGGGGGGTGGCGCCGGGCTCCGACGGGTTGATCGGGGGCGGCTCCGGCAGGTCGAACTCCACGTCGACGCGACCCTTGAAGACGCCCCCCTCCTCGACCGCGAGCAGCCCCTGCACGTTGCCGACGAGGCAGCCTTCGGTTCCGATCGCGACCTGCTGGGTGGCGCGGACGCGGCCCTCGAGCCGGCCGTCGACGCGGACCCGCGCGGCGACCACCTCGGCCACCGCGACGCCTCCGGCGTAGATGCGCAGCTCCCCGCCGATGTGCACGGCACCTTCGAAGCTGCCGTACACCTCGACGTCGCCGTCGCCCGCGATATCCCCGTTGACCCGCACTCCGGGGCCGATGACCGTCGTCTCTGGATCCCGCACGCTCGCATTATTACGGAAGCCGAGACTTCCGCGAAGCGCGAGGGCGGGGCGAATCGCTATTCCGAGGCCGCCTCGTAGCGGACCGTCTCCGTCGCGTCGTTGGCGAGCTTCTCCAGCCAGGCCAGCAGGGCTGCCTTCACCTCGTCGCGGCAGAGGTCGTTGTGGGGCTCGTGGAAGGCGCCTTCGAACGTCAGCAACTCGGCCCCGGGCGCGGCCTTGGCGAAGGCCGTGCCGGCGGCTGGAGCGCACATGCGGTCGCCGCTGCTGATGATCGCCAGCGCCGGCAGGACCAGCTCCGAGGCGCGCCCGGCCATCGGCTCGCGCGCCGCCTCCATCGACGTGAACCAGCGCGTGCTGATCAGGCCGTGGACCAGCGGGTCCTGCTCGTAGTCGCGGACCACGGCCGCGTCCCGGCTGATGTCCTCGGGCGGGATCTCGTTGGAGAGGCGGAGCCGGGGGAGCACCCGACTCAGGATCCGCCCCGCGGCCAGCTTGATCTTCGGCGCCTTCACGGCGACCTCGATCAGCGGGTTGCTGACGATGATGCTGGTCAGGTCGAGGTCCTTCCGGTCCAGCGTCGCCAGCAGCGTGATCAGGGCGCCCATCGAGTGGCCCCACAGGGCCACCGGCGCGTCGCCGAGGCGGGCCCGCCCGTCGGCGATGACCGCCGCGAGGTCGGTGACGTACTGGTCGAAGCCGTCGACGTGGCCCCGCAGGCCCCCGGACCGGCCGTGTCCCCGGTGGTCCGCAGCGATGACCGCCCAGCCGGCCTCCCCGAAGGCCCGGGCGAAGGCGTCGTAGCGGCCGCCGTGCTCGCCGAGCCCGTGGACGATGACCAGCGTCCCCTTCTGGTCGCCCTCCGGCATCCAGGTGCGCACGTGCAGCGGCACGCCGTCGATGGGGGAGAGCAGCTCGGAGGTGGTGGAGTCGGGCACGGGTCAGCCTCCGGGGGTCAGCAGCAGCGCGGTCAGGCCGGGCCACCAGGTCACGACGATCAGGGCGAGCAGCATCAGCAGGGTGAACGGGATCACGCTGCGGATGACCTCCAGCACCGGCCGGTCGAACACGGAGCTGGCGACGAAGATGTTCAACCCGAGCGGCGGGGTCAGGTAGCCGATCTCGAGGTTGACGATGAAGATGATGCCGAAGTGGATCGGGTCGACGCCGTACTGGCTGATCGCGATGGGCGCGAGCAGCGGGGCGACGATCAGGATCGCGGAGAGGATGTCCATCAGGCAGCCGACGAGCAGCAGCAGGATGTTCACCATGATCAGGAACTGCAGCTTGCTCTCGACGTGCGAGCCGACCCACGCCGCGGCCTGGTCGGGGATCTTCTCGAACACCAGGTAGCCGTTGAAGGCGATGGCGAGCACCACGATCAGCAGCAGGCTCCCCATCACCACCGCGGAGTCCCGGAAGACCCGCGGCAGCTCCTTGAGGGGCAGCTCGAACAGGGGCTCCCGCTCCGCCGTGGCCGGCGCCTTGCGGCGCCGCGCGAGCCGGACGCCGGGGTGCGCGACGTACTCGACGAACAGGGCGTAGACGACCGAGACAGCCGCCGCCTCCGTCGCGGTGAACCAGCCGGAGTAGATGCCGAAGATGATCAGCACCGGCAGGCCGGCGGCCCAGATGCCGTCCATCAGCGCCTGCGGCAGCTTGTGCAGCGTCTCGTCGACCGACATCACCTTGTCGCGGGCCTGGAAGGTGGCCCACAGCGCGAGGATGGCGCCGATCAGCAGCCCGGGCAGGATGCCGGCGATGAACAGGTCGTTGACCGACGGGTGGCCGCCGGTGAACTCCGACTTGAGGTCGGGGTTCTGGAAGCAGACCACCGCGTAGACGATCATCGGGATCGACGGCGGGATGAGGATCCCCAGGGAGCCTGCCGTCGTGATGAGGCCGATGCTGAAGCGCTCGGGGTACTGCGCGTGGATCAGCGCCGGGACCATGATCGAGCCGATGGCGATGACGGTCACCGGGGAGCTCCCCGAGATCGCGGCGAACACCATGCAGGAGGCGACGCCGGCGGTGGCGAGTCCGCCGGGGAACCAGCCGATCGCCGCCTTCGCCATGTCGATCAACCGCTTGGCGATCGACCCCTCCGTCATCAGCGAGCCGGCGATGACGAACAGCGGAATGGCGAGCAGCACCTCCTTGTTCGTCGCCTCGAACAGCTTCTTGGCGACGAAGGACATGTCTCGTCCCTCGAGCAGCGTGATGCAGAGCGCCGCGGCGACGCCGATGACCACGAACAGCGGGGTGCCGCAGATCATCAGGAGCACGGTGCAGACGATCACCAGCCACGCCTGGGAGAACCACAGGCCGAGCAGCAGCCCGAGCAGCAGCCCCGGCAGCAGGCCGGCGATGAGCATGTCCTTGCGGCTGCCTTCGCCGGGGTTGCGCTTCATGAAGCGCGCCGGGATCTCGTCCAGGTCGACGTCCGGGGCGTTGCCCTGGAAGAACTTGCCCGCGAACCGCAGCGCCATGAAGAAGAAGGCGATCGGCAGGATCAGCTCGGGCACCCACAGCTTGAGGGCGTCCTGCTTGATGTCGACGGCGAAGCCGGCCTCGCGGATCTCCGCGAACCACTCCGCGTCCTCGCTCGCCAGCTGCACGGTGACGAGGTTGTCGAGGAACCAGGCGGTGACGGCGTTCGCCTTCTCCGTGAACCACGGCGGCACGTTGAGCTTGGCGAGGGCCTCGGTCTCGAAGTGCTTGCTGACGACCTCGACCGACGACTTGTAGAGCTTCCACGTGAAGACCGTGGAGATCAGCATCGTGATGCGGAACAGCCGGGAGCTGCCGGCCGGGCTCAGCGCGCGGTCGGCTGCGTCGATCGTCAGGTGCCGGCCGTCCTTCGTAGCGAGCGAGGCGCCGAGGAACGCCATCACGAGCATCAGGAACAGCGCGATCCGGGTGGCCCCGTCGATGCCGAGCTCGAACGAGTCGGAAGCCCGGTCGACGAACGTCAGGAACACCAGGGCCGTCATGGCGAAGGTGGTCACGACGATGATGACCGTCTCGATCCGGTCGAGGATCTCGTCGAAGAAGCTCAGGATCTTCGCGATGTAGTGGTAGATGCCGGTGATCAGGAGGATCAGGCCGAAGATCACCTTGAGCAGCAGGACGTCCTTGCAGAAGTCCTTGAAGCCGCGCCAGCCACGGTTCCACGCGCGCCCGACGGCGTCCGCCGGGGCGAAGATCTTGTCGAGGGTACGTTGGAGGCTCACGGATCCCTCGCCTCCCGGAGGTGTGCTCTGCGCCGACTCGCGGCGGGGAGCTTAGTGCGAAGCGCGGTACTCAGCCAAGGCGGCCGCGACGGCGTCGTAGAGATCGGCGCCGACCTCGTCCTTCATGTCGGTGTGCACCTTGGCAGTGGCGTCGATGAAGGGCTGCTTCTGGGCGTCGGTCATCTCGGTGACCGTCATGCCGAAGTCGCGGTAATTCTGCAGCAGCGCCTCTTCGAGATCGCGCACGCCGGTGCGACCCTTCTCCTGCTCGACCCGCCACTCGCCGTCGACCACCGCCTGGAGATCGGGCGGCAGCGCGTCGTAGAAGTCCTTGCTGTAGACGATGGCCGCCGGCTGGAAGATGTGGCGGCTCAGCGTGTAGTGCTTCGTCGGCTCGAACCAGCCCGAGGCCTGGCCGAACAGGGTGGTGTTGTCGAAGCCGTCGACGGCGCCGCGGTTGAGGGCGTCCAGCACGTCCGGCGCCGGGATCGCCTCCGCCTGTACGCCCCAGGCGGAGTACATGGCCTTGTGGACCTTGCTCTCCTGGGTGCGCATCTTCTGCCCCTGCAGGTCGGCGAGGCTGGTGATCGGCACCTTGGTGTAGAGGCTGCGCCAGCCGTTGATCGCCCACATGTTCAGGTGCAGGCCGCGCCGCTTGAGCTTCTTCTTGATGGGCTCGTACAGCACGTTGTCGAGGATGTAGTCGGCCTCGGCGTCGTTGCGGAACAGGAACGGCAGCTCGGGCAGCTGCAGCTCGGGGACGTTGGCCCCCTCCGCGACGGCGGCGGTGGAGAAGCCGCCCCCCTGGAGGCGTCCGCCTTCGACGATGTCCTGCACCATCTCGACCTCACCGCCCAGGGTCCCGCCCAGGAAGATGCGGACCATGATGCGGCCGTCGGACTCCTTGTGGATCCGCTGCTGGATGTCCTGCAGCTGGGCCGCCCACGGCGTGCCCTCGGGCGCGACGGTGCCGAAGTTGATGGTGAACTCAGCGTCGCCGGTGCGGGCGTCGGTGGGCAGGACGAGGGCGATCGCGAGGGCGAGCGCGGCGGGGACGACGATACGGCGCATGGAATCCTCCAGTTGCCCGGCAGGACCGCCGGGACGCAGGGGTGGGGTCAGCCGCGGGGGGCGGCCGCTTCCGCTACTCGGCGAACAGCTCGTCCGTGCGGGCGAGGAGGTCGCGGGCCTTGCGCTGCTCGACCAGCTGCTCGGGCAGCATCTCGGGGAGCACGTTGGGGTCCGTGTTGACGACGTGGGTCAGGAGCTCGGTGAACAGCTCCTTGTCCTGGGCCTTGACCGCGTAGGTGTCGGCGTACAGCACGTAGGTGGCGAAGTTGTCGGGGTACATCGACTTCGCCTTCTCGTACATCTCCTTGGACTTCGTCATGTCACCGCCGGCGAAGCCCGGGGCGACGGAGTAGAAGGCGCCCCAGTAGCGCGGCGGGCCGGCGTAGTAGGCGGTCTCGTCCAGCGCGAGGCAGTGGGTCATCATCTTGGCGATGTAGCCCTTGTACTTGACGATGGTGCTGAAGCCCTGGAGGCGGGCCCACTTGCCGAGGCTGCTGGCCGTCCAGTAGATGGCCATCTGGTCGTCCTTCTGCAGGGCGAAGACGGCGTCCTGGGGCTTGTCACCCTTGTCGATGCGGGCCTTGAACTCGGCGTCGCAGGCCATCGCCCGCTCGCCGTAGGTCACGCCCTCCTCGAAGAGCACGGCCTTCGCCTCGGGATCCTCGGTGTAGCCGTCGGCCATGAAGTAGACCGAGCGGGCCAGCAGGATGAGCGCCTCCTGGTGCTCCGGCTCGGCCGCGATGACCGCCTTGAGGGCGTCGATCGCCGACTGCAGGCCGTCCTTGGTGCCCCGCTGCTCGGTCCAGATGGTCTTCGCCTCGTCGAAGCTGGAGCTGCCCGAGGCAGCCGCCCCTTCCGTCCCCTTCAAGCCCGACGTGTACGTCTTGCAGGCTCCCAGGAGCAGGATCATCGAAAGGCACAACAGGACCGCAGTCATCCGCTTCATGGCTCACTCCACCCTGGCGGTAGCCGTCCAGCTGGCTCCCGCGAGCGCGCGGAGTGTAGCGAGGACAGCGGACTGGTCAAGGTCGCGCCGCGTTCAATCCGGACGACTACAATTCACCGCCGTGCCGACTCCAGCCCACCAGCTCGCCGATCTCCTGATGGTCCAGTTCGAGAACCACCGCCTGGCGTGGGGGCGAACGACCCGTCGGGCGCAGGCGCGGTTCGCAGAGCGGGACTGGCCCGCGCTCCGGGGTGACTCGGCTGAGCGGCTGCTGCTGTACCGCCGCGCGGTCGACGACTGTGAGCGCCGGGTCCGCCAGGCCCTGGGGGAGCGGCTGCACGAGCGGGCCCTGTGGTCCGAGGCGAAGCAGGCGTGGAGCGAGCAGATCGCCGACCGGCGCGACGGAGAGCAGGCCGAGAGTTGGTGGAACTCGGTGACCCGGAGGATCTTCGCGACCGCCGGCGTGCACCCGGAGGTCGACTTCGTGGATGCCCGCTGGGAGCGCTCCCGCCGACCCCCGACCGAGCACTTCGGGCCGACCCTCAAGGGCGCCGAGCTGGTGCGCGCGGTGCTCGACAGCCGGGACTGGGGGTTCCCCTTGGAGGATCCGGCCGTGGACGCGGAGCTGGCGGGGGCCCGGATCGACGAGCACCTGGCCGAGTGGGGCATCCCCGGTCGGCTGGAGCTGGACCTGCTGGCGCCGGTCTTCTACCGGGGCAAGGCGGCCTACCTGGTCGGCCGTCTGCGGGTCGGCGGTCGCACCCGGCCGCTGGTGCTCGCGCTGCGGCACGGGCCCGACGGCGTGTTCATCGACGCGGTGCTGCTCCAGCGGGACGAGGTCAGCAAGCTGTTCTCGTTCACCCGCTGGTACTTCCTGGTGGACACCGACGAGCCGGCCGCCGTCGTCGACCTCCTGCAGGACCTCCTGCCGCGCAAGCGGGCGTCGGACCTGTACATCTCGATGGGGTACACCCGGCACGGCAAGACCGAGCTGTTCCGTGAGCTGCGCCGCCACCTGGCGGCGACGGACGACCGGTTCGTCGCGGCGACCGGCACGCCCGGGCTGGTGATGGTGGTCTTCACGCTCCCGGGGCTGGACTCGGTGCTCAAGGTGATCCGCGACCGGTTCCCCCCCCAGAAGGAGGTGACGTCGGCGCGGGTCAAGGACCGCTACCGGCTGGTGCACCTGCACGACCGGGCGGGTCGGCTGGTGGACGCCCAGCCGTTCGAGCTGCTGCGGTTCCCGCGGGATCGATTCGACGACGCGCTGCTCGCCGACCTGCTGGACGAGTGTGGCAACCGGGTGCACGTGGACGGGGACGACGTGGTCGTCGACCACGCCTACGTCGAGCGGCGGGTCACCCCGCTGGACGTGCACGTCCGGACGGCGCCCCGGGAGTCGGCGGAGGCCGCGATCTGGGACTTCGGCGACGCGCTGCGGGACCTCGCCGCGTGCGGGATCTTCCCCGGCGACATCCTCCCGAAGAACTTCGGCGTCACCCGGCATGGTCGGGTCGCCTTCTACGACTACGACGAGCTCGCCCTCATCCACGAGCTGCGCTTCCGGGACATCCCCAAGGCGCGCTACGAGGAGGACGAGATGGCCGCCGAGCCGTGGTTCAGCGTCGACCCGGGGGACGTCTTCCCCGAGGAGTTCCCCCGCTTCTTCGGCCTGACCCCCGAGCTGCTGCGGGTGCTGTTCGAGCACCACGCCGAGCTGTTCACCGCCGCGTGGTGGCGCCGTGTGCAGGAGATGGTGGCGAGCGGTCGAGTGGTCGAGTTCGCCCCGTACCCACACCAGCTGCGCATCCACAGCCGGCCGGCCCGCTCCCGCACCGTCTGAATCGAGGACGCGCTACTCGTCCCTCGTGAGTTGGCGCCGCAGGACCCGGCGCATCACCTTGCCGGACGCCGTGCGGGGGAGGGCGTCCAGGGCCACCAGCCGGGAGACCCGGAACAGCGGGTTGAGGCGCGTGCGGACGGCGGCGCGGGTGGCCAGGAGCATGGCGTTCGGGTCGGCCCCGGCCTCGAGGACGGCGCAGACCACGAGCTCCGACGGGCCGCCGCCGGGGGGCGGCACCGCGACGGCGGCGCTCTCCACGACGCCCGCGACGGTGGCCACCGCCCGCTCGATCTCGGCGCTGCTCGTCTTGATGCCGCCCAGGTTCATGGTGTCGTCGGCTCGCCCGTGGGCGCGGTAGTAGCCGCCCCCGAGCCGCTCCATCTGGTCCCCGTGCCGGCGCAGCGGCCCGCCCCGCTCGGGGTGGGGGGGCATGCCGGCGAAGTAGACGGCGTGGTGGTCCCGGTTGAGGAGGCGGCCGCTGCTGCCGAGCATCGGCGGCACCAGGGCGAGCTCACCCAGGTCGGTGGCCTGCCCCTCGTCGTCGATGAGCACGAAGTCGCTGCCGAAGGCCGGCGTGCTGAACGTGGCCGGTGACTGGGGCTGGGCGACGCTGCCGCAGATGTAGCCGCCCCCGATCTCGGTGCCGCCGCAGTACTCGACCACCGGCCGGTAGCCGGCCACCCGGGACATCAGCCAGAGGTAGTCGTCGACCGCCGAGGCTTCGCCCGTGCTGCTGAAGCAGCGGACGGAGCTCCAATCGAGCCCGGCCACCGCGTCGGCGGCGCGCCACGCCCGGACCAGCGCCGGCACCACGCCGAGCATGGTGACCCGGGCGTCCTGCACGAAGCGGCAGAACGCGGCGCCGCTGGGGAGCCCCTCGAACAGGGCGATGGCGGCGCCCCGCAGGAGCGCCGCGTAGATCAGCCAGGGGCCCATCATCCAGCCGAGGTTGGTCGGCCACGCCACCACGTCGCCCGGACGGATGTCGTGGTGCACGTAGCCGTCGCCGGCCGCCTTGATCGGGGTGACGTGGTTCCACGGGATCGCCTTGGGCTCGCCCGTGGTGCCCGAGCTGAAGAGCACGTTGGAGGGCGACTCCGCGGGCACCGGGACGGCGTCGTAGGGCCGGTCGCTGCCCAGCGCGAGCAGGTCCGGCCAGGTCCTGTCGGCGGCCCGAAGCTCGACCTGCAGGTCGTCCCCAGCGCCCGGCAGCACGATCGCCCGAGCCGCGCCCGCGGCGACGATCCGCTCGTACAGGGCGAGGGTGCGTCCGCCCCGCACGATCACGTCCTGGGTGAAGATCCGGCTCGCCCCGGAGATGCGCAGGCGGGTGGCGATCTCCTCGGCCGAGAAGCTGTCCGCGATCGACACGAACACGCCGCCGGCGAGCACCACGCCGAGGTAGATCGCGACGGACTCGGTGCTCATCGGCATGCAGCCGGCGACCGCGTCGCCGGGGAGCAGCCCGTCGGCCTGCAGCGCCCACGCGACCCTCGACGCCTGCCGGTGCAGGTCGGCGACGGTGAGCACCCGCAGCCCGTCCTCCCCCTCCCGTCGGGCGACGATCGCCGGGGCGTCCGGGTCCCGCCCCTCGAAGCAGGAGGCCGCGATGTTCAGCCGCGCCCCCGGCAGCCAGTGGGCGAGCTCGGCCCCCTCGGACAGGTCGACCATGCGGTCGGGGGGGTGCTTGAAGACGACGCCCAGCTCGCGCAGCACGGTCGGCCACCAGGCTTCGGGCTCGCGGCAGGAGGCGGCGTGCAGCTCCGCGAACGAGCGCTTCGCGAGCAGCCCGCCGAGGTTGCTGCCCGCCAGCTGCTCGGCGGTGGGGCTCCACGCGGGCGGAGGCCCCAGCGCCGGATCGTGATCTCGCCAGGCCGCGGCGAACAGCGCGCGGTGGGCTTCGAACGGGTGGTCGGGGGTCAGCAGGGAGCGGAGCGCGTCCCAGCGTTCGGCGCCGGACGGTCGCGCCAGCGCTTCGCGGGCGGCGGCGGCGGTCGCGTCGCCCAGCCCGGCGGTCGGATCGGGGGTGGAGTTCGCCATCGGCGGGGACCTTCGCACGCGCGCGTGCGCGTGTCATGCCGAGGTCTCTGGTCCCGGTCGCATCGGTGCGCTACGTTCCCCCTCCCTCGTGCCCCCGCGCCCCGGATCGCCATGTCCCGCGACATCCAGACAGCCCTCACGTTCGACGACGTCCTCCTCGTGCCGGGACACAGCCAGGTCCTGCCTCGGGACGCGGACGTCACCACCCGCCTGACCGAGAAGATCGGCCTGCGGATCCCGCTGCTCTCCTCGGCCATGGACACCGTCACGGAGGCTGGCACGGCCATCGCGATGGCCCGCAGCGGCGGCATCGGCGTGATCCACAAGAACCTGACGATCGCCGGCCAGGCGGCCGAGGTGAGGCAGGTCAAGCGCACCGTGACGGGCATGATCGCCAGCCCGATCACGACGACGCCGGACCGTCCCGTGCGCGACGCGCTGGAGCTGATGCGGCGGCACAGCATCTCCGGTGTACCGGTGGTCGCCAGCCACGAAGCGGACGACGAGGAGCTGGTCGGCATCCTGACCAACCGGGACCTGCGCTTCGAGCGCAACCTCGACCGCACCGTCGGCGAAGTGATGACCGAGCGGCTCGTCACGGTGGCCGAGGGCACCACCGTGGAGCAGGCCAAGGACCTGCTCCAGGAGAACAAGATCGAGAAGCTGCTGGTGGTCGACTCCAGCGGCCGGCTGCTCCGCGGCCTCATCACCGTCAAGGACATCACCAACAGCGAGCGCTACCCCGACGCGGTGCAGGACGACCGCGGCCGGCTGCGGGTCGCCGCGGCCGTCGGCGTCGGCGCCGACCGGCAGGAGCGCATGCAGGCGTTGATCGACGCCGGCTGCGACGTGCTCGTGATCGACACCGCCCACGGGCATAGCCAGATGGTCATCGACGCGGTGGCCGAGGCCCGGGCGACCTGGCCCGACGGCACCTTCGTGGCCGGCAACGTCGCGACCGCGGGCGCGGTCGAGGCGCTCGCCGCGGCGGGGGCCGACTCGGTCAAGATCGGCATCGGGCCGGGCTCGATCTGCACCACCCGGATCGTCGCCGGGGTCGGCGTACCCCAGCTGACGGCGGTGATGGACGCGGCCCGGGCGGCCCGGGAGGCGGGCCTGAGCTGCATCGCGGACGGCGGCATCCGGAGCTCCGGCGACGTCGCCAAGGCGCTCGCCGCGGGGGCCGACGCGGTCATGATCGGCTCGCTTTTCGCGGGCACCGAGGAGAGCCCGGGGGAGGTCGTGCTCTACCAGGGGCGCCGCTACAAGGCGTACCGCGGCATGGGTTCGCTCGAGGCGATGCGCGCGGGCAGCTCCGACCGCTACTTCCAGGAGAACGACGGCGACGACCCGCTCGCGGGCCTGGACGGCGCCCCCTCCGGCCCGAAGCTGGTGCCCGAGGGCATCTCCGGCCGCGTGCCGTACCGGGGGCCCATCGCCGACTCCGTCTACCAGCTGGTCGGCGGCCTGCGGGCCGCGATGGGCTACACCGGCTGCCGCACCCTGGCCGAGCTGCACGACAAGGCGGAGTTCGTCCGCATCACCCAGGCGGGGTACCGCGAGAGCCACGTCCACGACGTGATCATCACGCGGGAGGCGCCCAACTACCGGGTCGACTAGAGGCGTGGCCATTCGCGAGGCGCTGGAGCGCTGGAGAGCTGGCGAAGACGTCGCGGTCGTGGCGCCGTTCACGCCGGTGGACGCGCTGCTGTCGGGCACGACGGTGATCGTGCTCGCGACCGACGTGCAGGCGATGGTCGTCGCCCACGCGATCGGCGGGACGGCCCTGCTGCGGGTCACCCCACGGTCCGAGCGGACCCGGGTGCTGGCGTCGGCCATGAAGCCCGACCGGCTCGTGGTCTCCCTGGAGTCGCTCGAGTCGCCGGTGCTGCAGCGAGCGCTGTCGACCGAGCTCGCGGGGACGCCCTGGGCGGCCCTCCGGGCGGACGAGCTGTCCGGAGTCTGCGCCGGCGGCGGGTGGCGCGGTCCGGCCCTCGCCCGGGCACGGGCCGGCTGCGCCGGTGGCCCGTTGCTCCTCGTGCACCAGGACCGCACGCTCGCCGCCCTCGGCGCCCCCGTCGACGTGGCGGAGCCGGGCGCGCTTCGGCGGGTCGGGCCGGACGGACTGGGGCCGGTCGAGGCGGCCGCCGGCGGGCTCGTGTGGGGGCCGGACGCCCACAGCGAGGACCTTGGCCACCGGCTGGGCGAGATCGGCCTCGCCCGGCACACCCCCGTCCTGCGGCGAATGCAGCGGCGACTGTGGCGGGCCGCCGCGTCGGACCTCGGCAACGCCGGCGTCGACGCGTTCCTCGAGCCCCTCGGCTCGGTGCCGAGCCGGCCGGTCCTCGCGCGGGGTCCGATCGGCCACCCGTCGGACCTCGCCGTCGCCTCCGGCGGCGGGCTGGGCTGGTCCCGGACCGCTCCCGAGCCGACGGCGGTGGCGCCGTCGGCGGTCGACGGGGCGCGAGCGGCCCTGGAGGGGGGCCGCTCCGGCGAGCTCCTCTGCGTCCGGGGCGGGGAGCTCGCGGACGAGCTGCTCGCCGACCTCGCCGCCGTCGGCGTGCTGCAGGACCTGCGCCCGGCCTGGCTGGCCGCGCGGGTCGCGGATCAGCACCGCTTCGGGCGGCCCGGCATCGACCGGGAGCCGGCCTACGCGGAGCTGCACGCTGCCTACACCGCGGCGATGGGCGCGTGGAGCCTCCAGGAGCGGGCGGAGCTGGCGCTGACCGACCGCCGGACCATGGACCTGCGGCCGCTCGCGGCGGCGCTGTCGGTGCCGCCGGCGGAGCTCTCTGACCTGCTCGTGGCGATGGACGACGATGGCCTGGTCACCGCGTGGGTCGAGCCGCTGGGCGGGGACCGCGACTGGCAGGCCCGCCCGGGGCCCCGGTGGGCCGCGGCGGCGACGGACGTCGCGGCTGCGGTCGCGGACCTGCGGTCGGGGCGGGCCGAGCGGCTGCGCGCGGCGCAGGCCGTCGGTTCGGCCGAGGGCTGTCGCGTCGGCGCGCTGCGCGGCGCGCTGGGCCTCGAGCCGGGCGAGCCGTGCGGGCGTTGTGACGACTGCGACCCCAGCGGTGAGGGGATGCGGGCGGCCCTGAAGGAGCAGCCGGTGGCGGCGCGGGCGGAGCCGGCCGCGCCGAAGCTGAAGGCGCCGACGCTCGACTCCCTGTTCGCCGGCTTCGGTCAGCGCGCCCCCGTGGCGGCGCCGGCGAAGCGGTGGACCGACGCGGACCTGCGCAAGGCGCTGGCGTCGGGTGAGCCGGACCGGGTGAGCGAGGCGATCGAGGCGGCCGGAGGCCCCGTCGTCGCCTGGGTCCGCGCCGCCTTCGACTACCGCGGCCCCACCGGGCGGCGGGACGCCCCCCCGGTCGAGATCGCCGACGAGCTCGTCGCGCTGCTGCGGCAGCGGGCCGCCCCCGACGGAGTCCAGGGCGGACGGCTGGAGGTGAGCCACCGGGGCGGCCCCTTCGCCGGCGTGCATCGCTTCTCGCGCGCCCTGGGGGCGACCCCCGGGCTACTCGATGCGGTGGTCGCGGCGCACGACGAGCCGGGGAACCTGGCCGCGCTCCAGGCGGAGCAGGGGCTGGCGAGCAGCTGGTCTGCGTGGGTCGGCTCGACCTTCGACGCGCTCCTGGCCGCCCTCGACCGCGCTGCGGTCCTCGACCTGGCCGCCCTGGCGTCCCCCTGGAGCGCGGACGTGCCCGACGGGTCTCCCTGGGCGGCGGTCTCGGCGGCCGTGAGAGCCGCCTGTGACGGCGCGTTCGAGGCCGCTGTGGCCGGTCTGCCGGCCGTGCACCGGCACGCGGACGTCCGGGGCCTCTGGAGCGCCGCCGGCGGCTCGTGGGCGGCGCTGTGGCCCGCCGCTGAAAGGCTGCTGAGCGACCGTCGGTCGCCGAAGACCCCGATCGAGCGCCTGTCGGCCCGAGCGCTGCTGGCGATGGAGCCTCCTCCGGAGCTCGCCGCCGCCGTCCTCGTGCGTTGGCTGGAGTGGGCCGACGCCGAGCTGGGCGCGGACGCGGTGCCGGCCGAGCGGGTCGTCGCCGCCGTGACGTCCGGCGAACGGAGGGCGTTCAACCAGCTCGCGAAGCGCACCTCCAAGGCGACGGCCGCGGCGGCCGCCGTCCGCGCCGACGCGCTGCCGATCGAGCTGCTGGACGTCGCCCTGGAGGCGGCGCCCCGCGACGCGGTGCTCGCCGCGCTGGGGGATCCGGGGCCCCGGGCCGACGTCGCGTGGCGGTTCATCTCCCAGGGGCTGGATGGCGCCGGCCAGGAGGCGCTGATCGCCGAGCTCGAGCCGATCAACGCCGCCGTCGCCGGGGCGGGCGCCCGTCGGCTGCAGGTGGCGCGCGACCGGGTCGCCGCTCGTGAGCAGATCCTGGCCCTCGCGGCCGAGGACCGCCTGTCGGACATCGTGCCCCTGCTCGCCAAGGCCGACCCGGCTGATCCCGACGTGAAGGCCGCGGCCCAGCGTGTCGCCCAGGCGCAGGCCCGGTTCACGACGCCGCTCGCCCGGGCCCTCGCCGCCGACGGTCACGACGACGAGGCCTGGGGCGCGCTTCGAGCGGCCCAGGAGGCGGGCTGGCTGGAGTCGGTGATCGGCCTGCTGCGGGCCCAGGCTCGCCGTCACCCCGCGGACCCGCGCCGCGCCGACTGGCTCGCTCGGGCCACCTGGCTGGCGGGGCGCGCGGCCGACGCGGAGCGCGCCTTCGGCGAGGCGGCGAAGCTGCAGGACGGCCCCCCGGCCCAGGTCGCCCGCGAGATGGAGGGCGTCAAGCTGGCCCTCAGCAGCGGCGACGGGGACCGGGCGGCGCGCTGGCTCGTGCGCCTGATCCGTACCCAGCGCAACCGCTCTACGGCCCGCGGGCTGACCATGCTGGCGTGGGAGGGGGCGCTCCCGGCGGCCGTCGCGAAGCCGGTGCTCGAGGCGCTGCAGCGCGACGGATCGGGCCTGTACGCCTCGGCGATCCGGGCGCTCCAAGACGCGATTCGCAAGGGCTAGGAGCCTGGAGCGCATTGGAGCCCGAGCCCCGTAAGACCGGGGCGTCCGAGGCCAAGGCGCGACGAGGAGATGCATCGGGAATGCGCGACGAGGAGCAACGCCGGGATCGGGCGCATCCGGTCCTCGGGGCGACAGGCGGCTATGCGCTCCAGGCTCCTAGCCCGCAACGCAAACGGGCGGCCCGCGGGCCGCCCGTCTGGCGAATCGTGTGGCGCCGGGGCGCTCCTACTTCTTGACCGCGGGGCGAACCTCGACGACCGCGCCCTTGTGGCCGGGGATGCCGCCGACGATGAAGAGCAGGTTCTTGCCGGCGTCGACGCTGTGCAGGCGCAGGTTCTGCGTCGTGACGCGCACGTTGCCCATCTGGCCGCCCATCTTCTTGCCCTTGAGCACGTGGCCCGGGGTCAAGCGGGTGCCGATGGAGCCGCCGTGCCGGAAGAACTCGTGCGTACCGTGGGTGCGCACGAAGCCCTTGAAGTTGTAGCGCTTCATGACGCCCTGGGTGCCCTTGCCCTTGCTGGTGCCGCTGACGTCGACGAAGGCGACGCCGTCGAGCTTGTCGACCGTCACCTCGGCGCCGACCGAGAGGTCGTCGGTCGGGTCGGCGGGGAGCCGGAACTCGCCGATGAACTGACGCGGGGCGATGGTCTTGCCCGAGACCTTGCTCGCGGCGGCGAACTGGCCGCCGTCGGGGCGGTTGGTCCGCGTCGCCTTCTTCTCCCCGTAGCCGACCTGGATGGCGCTGTAGCCGTCCTTGTCCTCCGTGAAGCGACGGAGCACGACGTTGGGCTCTGCGTGCACGACCGTGACGGGCACGACCTTGCGCTCCTCCTCGTCGAAGAGCTGGGTCATGCCGATCTTGGTGCCGAGAATGCCGAGGGAGTTGGCCATGAGGACCTCCTGCTTCGTGGCTCTTACGCGCGCGGCTGGCCAGTGGAAGCGATGTTGCTTTCGCGCGGCCCTGGGGACGCGCTATCGCTGCGCGTCTCTGGGGACGCGCTGATTGAACGGGCTCTTGCGAGCCGGCGCACTATACGGAGGGAGTCTCGGCTGTCAACAGCTTGCCCCCCGTGACCGATGAGGGACGCAGGAATCGGGTCTCCAGACCCGCGCGGAGGGCCTCAAATCAGTACTGTGCGGGACCGTTCAGGGCCCCAGCGGGTTGCAGTTCGGGGCCTCGAGCGCGTACGTCAGGATGGCCGTCGGATCGGGGGCCAGGGTGCCGATGGTGAACGCGTAGGTGCCGTTCATGTTGATCACCTCGAGCCCCTCCTGGCCGACCGAGAACTCCATGATGTCGCTCTCGCCCGGGGCGAGGGTGGAGGGGGCGCTGATGGTCGAGATGGCCGGGTTGTCCGTGCAGATCTCTCCGCCCTCGGTGATCGGCTCGACGCTCAGGTCCCCGAAGCCGATGTTGCTGATCTGGACCGACGCGGTTCCGGTCGAGACCTGCACGTAGAGGATCTCGCCGAGGAACACGTTGAGCAGCTGCCCACCCTGCACTTCGAGCTCCGGCAGGCAGGCGCCGCAGTCCTCGGTCACGTTGGCGCTCAGCGAGACGCTGACGTCGCCGTCGTTGGACTCGATGGTGACCGTGCCGGTCTTCGGCCCCTCGGCCGAGCCGTAGGGGTCGAACGTGACGTTGAGGTTGGCAGGCGTGCCACCGGCGGGGATGTCGCCGCCGCTGAAGCCGCTGATCTCGAACTCCGGGTCGCCCGTCAAGCTGACCGAGCTGACCTGGAGGGTGCCGCCGCCGCCGTTGTTGATCTGGATGACGTCACCGATGGGCGCCTGGTTCTGGGCCACGTCGCCGAAGTCGACCGCGACGGGGTCGATGTCGAGCACGGGATCGCCGGTGGCGTCGTCGTCGTCGTCGGTGGCGTCGTCGTCGTCGTCGGTGGCGTCGTCGTCGTCGTCGTCATCCCCCGGCGGATCGACGAACTCGACCGTGCAGTCGGGGTTGGTGGAGCAGCCGCCGACCGGGATCAGCACCGGCCCGTCGCTGTCGGCGGAGGTGTGGACCTCGATCCAGCCCAGGTAGGTGCCGTCGCCGGGAGGCGCGAAGTAGGCCGAGATCGTCTCGCTCTCGCCCGCGCCCAGCGTGAACGGCACCTCCGGCGGGAGCAGCTGCAGCGCGAACGCGTCGTCGCTGTCGTCGCTGATCCGGGGCGAAGCTTCGATCGTCAGGGAGGTGCTGCCTTCGTTGGTCAGCACCACCGACACCTCCGCGCTGAACTGCAGCGCGGCGACGTAGCCGAAGTCGACCTGCTCGGGATCGGCGGACAGCGGATGATCACCGCCACCCTGCCGGCCGGTCGGGCAGCCGGTGAGGGCGAGGGTCAGCGCGGCAAGAACGAGGTAACGGGGCATTCGGGCTCCCTCCGAATCGCGCGGATTATGGGCGACGGAGGGGGATCCGCCAAGGGGCGCCGTGACGCCCGATGGCGCCGGGCTCGCTAGAACGTGTACTTGACGAACGCGTTGATGCCGAGGCCCATGCCGATGACGGGGCCTCCGAGCAGCACGTCGAAGTCCAGGTCCAGTCCCAGGGAGAAGTGGGACAGCCGGGTGTAGTACTCGACCCCGGCGCCGGCCTGGATGATGCCCAGCGGGCGGCCCTGCATGATGTAGCCGTAGCCCGCCGCGATGCGCGCGTTCACGTTCTGCGACTGCATGTCCACCAGGGGAGGGGAGTAGCCGACGCCGCCGCCGGCGTGCACGGCGATGCTCAGCCGCTTGACCCGCTTGCCGCCGATGTTGGGACCGGCGCGGATGGCCGCCATGCCGCCGAAGACGCGGAAGTCGCCCTGGATCGGCGAGGCGAACGGCAGGTCGATCGACACGCCGTCCCCGTTGGTCACCAGCTGGAAGAACGAGGCCTCGACCGTCAACGTGAAGTTGAGCCGGTCCAGCACGTCGTAGCCGAACGAGATGTCCATCTCCGTGCCGGTCGAGCTGGTGAAGCCCGAGATCGGCGGCAGCCAGATCAGCGGCCCGAAGTTGAGCTTCGCGTAGGCCCCCTTGACCACCTCGCGCACGGGACGCTTGCGCTTGCGCTGCTGCGTCTCGCGGGCTCGGCGAGCGCGAGCGCTGCTGTCCCGATCGATGTCGATCTCGTCACCCGCGCGCTCGTCGTCGTCGTCGTCGTCGTCCTCGGGCTCATCCTCTTCCTCGTCCTCAGGATCATCCTGGGCGAGGGCGAGCTGCGGCACGGCCAGGCCGAGCGCGAGGGCCAGGGCAAGGCTGTAGGGCCGCGAGAGGGCGTGCAGGAGTCGTTCGAGCATGGGGCGCTGCTTCTGCTGGAGGGTGCCTGGGGTCTGGCTCAGCCGCCCTGGGCGTTGAACACGAACGGGTAGGAGACGATGACGATGCCGCCGCCCTTGGGCTTCGGGAAGCGCATCCGCATGAATCGGCTGTTGACGCATCGTTCCACGATCGGGTTGTTCATCGTCGACGACTTGGTAGTCGCGCTCGACACCGTGCCGTCCTTGCTGATTACGAACTTGACGACGATCTTTCCGAACAGCTTCGGGTTCTTCGCCAGTTCGCGCTGGTAGCAGTACCGGATCTGGGCGAGGTGGGACTTGACCACGCGGTCGATGAGGGACTTGTCGAGGGCGCCGAGGATGATCGGGTCACCCGCGCCGACGCCGGGAGCGCCGCCGCCCTTCTTGCCGTAGAAGCCGGAGCCGCGGCCGTAGCCGGAGGCGC
>CAYQEG010000057.1:0-36807 GCA_964416435.1 uncultured Rickettsiales bacterium | reverse complement strand
CTAGCCCGCCGAGGTGCCTGCCGGCTCGCCCTACTTCACCGCCGATTCTGCGACGAAGACGATGTCCCCCGGGCTCAGCGGGAAGTCCTTCACCTGCCCCTGGGTGATCTCCTTGAACGGGATCTCCATCGAGATCTCCCCCTCATCACGGCGCCGGGTCACCCGCATCGTGGCGACAACCGCCGACTCGGTCGTGCCGCCGGCCTCCGCGATGGCTTCGACCAGGGTCATGCCGGGGCGGTAGGTGTAGCGGCCGGGGTTCCGAACCTCGCCGAGGACCGAGACCTTGCGGGAGTTGAACTCCTCGACGAAGACGGTCACCTGGGGGGCGACCATGAAGCCGTCGGCGAGGCCCCCGCGGATGAACTCGGCCAGCTCCGTCGCGGTGCGACCGGTCACCTCGATCCGGCCGAGCAGCGGGTACACGAAGTGGCCGTCAGCCTCGACCCGGTAGGAGTCGGTCAGGCTCTCTTCCTCGAACACCCGGACCTCGAAGACATCGCCCGGGCCGAGCACCTCTCGGAGCATCTCCGGGTCGGGCTCGGGCCAGTCTCCCGGAGACGAGCCGCGTACCGGGTGCTTGGGGCAGCCGGCCAGGCCGATGGTGAGTACCAGAGCGATCAAGGGCAGAAGGGGTCGCATCGGCCGGCAATCTATGGCTGTTGACAGGAAAGATCCAGCCTATACGCTGCGCGCTCTCGGGGACGCGCCATCGGCTCCTCGCCGATTGTCGTGCGCGAGCGCCCGGGCGGTCCTAGCTTCCAGACCGACCGGTGACCGCGCCTCCGCCCGGGCCGCCGAGTCGAGTGAGGAAGGATGAAGACACTGCACCTCCCCAAGCCAGTCCCGGACGCCGTTCCGACGGTCCCCGCCGAAGGGGATCTGCTCACGGTCAGCCCGCGCGAGTTGGCGAGCCGCATCTACGCGGTCGTCATGCAGCACCGGTGGGCGGTGCTGCTGTCGGCGACGGCGGTCATCGTGGGCGGCGTGCTCTTCCTGATGTTCGCGGAGCGTCAGTACTCGGCGTCGACGCGCATCCTGATTCATCCGAGCACCCCGCAGATCCTGGATCAGGTCGAAGACCTGCGGAAGGACGTGCCGCGGATGACGCCGGTCCTGGTGAAGCGCTACTACCACACGCAGGAAGACATCATCACCGGTCGCGAGGTCGCGGCTCTCGTCGTCGAGAAGTACGGGCTGGATCGGGACGAAGCGTTCGTCGGCAGCCTCGTCGACGAGAAGACGGGTGAGCCCTACTCCGAGACAACTCTGACGGAGCGCGCGATCCGGCGCCTGCGCAAAGCGACGACCCTGGAGCCGTTGCCGGACTCCGAGATCCTGGTCATCACGGTCACCAACAAGGACCCGCACCTGGCCGCTCAGCTCGCCGACGGGTTGGCCACCGAGTACCAGAACTACTCCCAATCGCTGCGCCTGGACCTGACGACCCGAGCGAACCTGTGGCTCCTGGAGCAGGTCGGGGTCCAGCGGGACGCCCTGCAGGAGAGCGAGGCGGCGATCCAGGAGTTCCGACAGCAGCACGGCCTGGAGTCGATGAGCATCGACGAGTGGCGCAACACCTACTCCGAGCAGGCGGCCGAGTTGACCGACTCGGTGGCCGAGGCCGAGCTGACGAGCACCCGCCGCCAGGCCACGGTGACCCGGCTCGACGCCTGGATCGACGAGGGCAAGGCCGCCGCCGAGCACCCGCTGGTCGCGAGCGACCCGACGGTCATGCGGCTAGCGGCGGAGATCCGGACCCTGGAGCGGCAGATCGTGCGCACCTCGGAGCGTCGCCTGGAGGGGTTCCCCGGGCAGCGCGCCGATCAGGAGGAGCTCGACCTGCTGACCTTGCGCCTCGAGCGAGAGGTCGAGCGGGTCCTCGAAGGCCTCCGATCCGATCTCACGCTCGCCCAGGTCGAGGAGGACCTGCTGAGGGGTCAGCTCGCCCGTGACCGGCGGCAGGCGCTCGAGCTCGGCACCCTGGAGGTCGAGTACAACCGCCTGAGGCGAGTCGCCGACACCAACGCGCGGCTCTACGAGCAGATCCTCCGGCGCAGCAAGGAGGTCGAGCTGTCGCAGCACGTCGACGCCTCGACGGTGAACATCCTCGAGCGCGCCCGACCACCGGAGTTCCCGAGCCATCCGCGCATGCTCCTGTCCCTCGCCGTCATCTTGATGGGCGCCTTCTTCACCAGCGTGCTCGCGGCGGTCGCGATGGACAGCCTTGACTCGTCGCTCCGCGACCCGTCGGAGCTCGAGAGCCTCTTCCACATTCGCCCCATGGGCATCCTGCCGCTGGTCTCCATGCAGTCCCAGCGCGAGGTGTTCGCGAAGAAGGCGCCGTCGTCGGCGGCGGCGGAGTGTCTGCGCTCCATCCGGACCAACCTGCTGTTCGTCGCCAAGCAGAGGCCGATCCGCCGGGTGCTCGTCACCTCCGGAAGTCCGAAGGAGGGCAAGACCACGATGTGCGTCAACTTCGGTGCGACGATGGCCCTGGCTGGCAACCGGGTGCTGCTGATCGACACCGACATGCGACGGCCGCGGGTACACAGGATCTTCGATCTCGGCGGCGCCCCGGGCCTGACCAACGTGCTGGCCGGTGAGGTCGAACTCGGCGAGGCGCTCCATTCGACGGACATCGAGGGTCTGGACGTGCTGCCTTGCGGTCCACCCCCGCCCGACCCGGCTGAGCAACTGCTCAGCCCCGCGTTCGACGCCGTCCTGGATCGGCTGGGCGAGCAGTACGACTACCTGGTGCTCGACTCGCCTCCGACGCTGGCCGTGACCGACTCCCGGGTCCTCGCGCAGAAGACCGACAGCACGCTCCTGGTTGTTCGAATCGGCTACACCGAGCGGCGGTCGGTTCGCGACACGCTGCGAGCCCTGCGCAGCATCCACGTCGAGCCGACGGGCGTGGTCTGTAACCAGGTGGACCTCGCCGCCCGCGGCTACGGCTACTACTCGTACAGCTACTACCACTACTACAGCGACGTCGAGAGCGACGAAGAGCCTCGCCGCAAGCACCGCAGGGTGTCCAACGGCTCTGACAAAGGCTGACCTCCGGGCAGTTCTTCGATGGCCCGGAACTCGCTCAAGCAAGTAGGCGGAACTGCGCTCGTCCTGGTGGTTGTCAGCCTGGGGGCCAAGCTCCTCGCGTTCGTCCGCGACGGACTGATCGCAGCCCACTTCGGGGCGAGCCGCGACGCTGACGTCTTCAACCTGGTCTTTCCCGTCTGGGTCCAGCTCTCCCTGTTCCTGATGATCGGCGTCAGCAACGTGCTGGTGCCCCGCTACATCAAGGAGCAGCGAGAGCGAGGGGATGCTGGCGTCGCGACCTTGCTCGGCGGCCTCCTGCTCGTGGTGGCGGTGGTCATGGTGCCGGTCACCGCCGCCGCCGGCGTGTGGGCGGAGCCGCTGGCTCGCCTGATCGGGCAGGAGTTCGACGCCGAGTCCCTGGCCCTGAGCGCCACGATGCTCCGCTGGACCCTGCCGGTACCGTTGATCGCGGGCGTCTGCGGCGTCTACATGGCGGTGTCCCGCGCCCGCGGCCACTTCCGCCTGCCGGAGCTCGCGATGCTCGCGATCAACGGCGGCATGGTCGTCGGGCTCCTGGCGTCTGCGAAGAGCCTCGGGATCCTGTCGACTGCCGTCGGTCTGACCGGTGGGTTCATCATCATGGGCGCGGTCCTCGTTGCGTACCCGATCCGGGAGCGGATCCCTCTGAAGCTCGAGCCGAAGCGGATGGCGGAGGGGGCGGGGCTCCTCGCGCTCTCGAGCAGCACCACGATGGTCGGCCACAACGGCGGCTACGTGATGACTCTCGTGAACCGGGTGTTCTTCGCTGTCTTGCCCGGCGGTCAGCTGACCTGCTACAGCCTGGCCGAGCGGGTGATGCAGCTGCCGATGGCGATCACCATGCCGGTGATGATGACCACGCTCCTGCCGACGATGGCGGAGCGGTACCAGGAGGATGATCCCGAAGCCGTCAGCCAGATCAGCCAAACGGCGGCGCGGGTCGCCTTCGCGGTCCTCGCGCCGATGCTGCTCTTTATGGCGCTGACCCACCAGCCGATCATCCAGCTGCTCTTCGGGCGGGGGGCCTTCGACAACGAAGCTGCGCGCCTCACTGGCGTCCTGCTGGTCTGCCTGCTCCCGTCGGCTGCGGCCCGGATCACGCAGAACGTCTTCGCGACGGCCTTTTACGGGAAGGGTGATCTGCTCTCCCCCAACCTGGCCGGTACCGTCGGCGTCGTGGTCTGCTTGGCGCTGTTTCCCATCGTGCTCAAGCCCGGGGGGGCCGTTGCCCTGGCGCTGGTAAAGGCGCTGGCGGACCTCAGCGGCATGTACTGGCTGATGCGGAGGGCGAAGAAGCGCCTCGGCCTGCGGCTCTACGGCATGCCCGCGTTCTTCGGGCGGTTGACGCTCGGGACGCTGCCTCCGCTGGTCGCGGCGTGGCTGGTGGTTCGCGCGACCGGTGTGTACGACCCCGACGCGAGCGACCTCCGGCTGCTGCTCGGGCTGGGCGTCGGCTGCGCCGTGTACGGAGCCGTCTACCTGGGGACGGCGCGCCTGGTCGCGCTCGAGGAGGTCCGCAAGGTCGAGCGTCTCGCCCTTGATCGGATCCGCCCGCTGCTGCGCCGGGGGAGCAAGTGACCGACTCGCAAAGGCCGACCGACCGATGGGGAAGCCTGGCTGACGCGACCCTCGCCGTCATCGTGCTGGGCGCTCCGCTCGCCGTGGGCACGGTGCACCCGTCGGCCTGGATGGCGGTCTGGGCTCTGTCTTGCGTCGCGGTCCTCGGAGCGTGGCGCTCGGCGGACCGGTTCGCCTTCCCGTCCAACGCGTTCTTCGCCCTGGTGGCGCTGGCGGGCGCGTCGGTGGCGCTGTCCCTGGCCCCGCTCCCGCCTGCGTTCGTCCAGGCGCTGTCGCCGGAGGCTGCCTCGGTCTGGGCGCTCGGGCCCGTCGGGGGCGAAGCCCCCTCTGGCTGGCGACCCTGGCACCAGGCCCCCGGCCCGGGCCGCTTCCAGCTGCTCCGGTGGTCGGCCGTCGCCACGTTCGTCCTGGCCTGTGCGGGCCGGACCCGGCGGCTGACCTCTCTCCGCGTCTCGCTGCTCGTGGTGTCGGCCGGTCTGATCGCGATCGTCGTCGCCGGCGTGCAGACCGCGTTGGGTGTCGATGCGATCTTCGGGGTCTACACGCCGACCTGGGGCTTCCCGACCGACCTGCGGTCGCCGATCGTCAACCCCAACCACTTCGGCGCCTACGTCGGGGTGGTCGCGGTGCTCGCCGTCGGGCTCGTCCTGAGGACGAGCGTGCCGACTCCGGCCCGACTCCTGGGCCTCGTGACCGGCGCTGCGGCGATCGTTGCCCTCGCCATGACCGGCTCCCGGGGCGCCGCGCTGGGCACGGCGGTCTCCTTCTCCGTTCTCGCGGCGCTCTCGCTTCGCCGCGTCGACCGCAACGACCAGCCTCGCGCGTTCGTCCTCGGGGTCGTAGCGAGCGCCATTCCGCTCATCGTTCTCGTGTTCTGGGTCCAGCAGTTGACGCCGCAGTACACCGCCGAAGACACGGGCATGGAGGAGACCCTCGCCGCGACCGAGCCGAGGCTCGAGAACCTCCCTGCGGTCATCGACCTGTTCCAGGCTCATGCGTGGACCGGCGTCGGCCGGGGTGCGTTCGCGGACAGCTTCCCGCGCTTCCGCGAGTCTCACGGCCGGGTGGTCTTCGCCCATGTCGAGGCGCTGCCCCTGCAGGTCCTGGTCGACCATGGCGCCGTCCTCGGCGGGGGGCTGCTGCTTCTGATCGGCTGGGTGCTCGCGCTGTGCCTCCGCGGAGGGTGGCGGCAACCCCAGCGCGCAGCCGCAGCGGCGGCGTTGCTCGGACTGGCCGTTCACGAGCTCTTCGACTTCTCGACCGAGAGCGGCGCCGTGCTCCTGACCGCCGTGCTGCTGACGCTGCTCTGCCTGCATCGCGGGGACCCTTGGCGCTACCGACGCTGGGGCGCCGCCGTTGCGCTGGCGGGGGCGGCGCTCGTCTGCCTCCCGTATCCCGCCCAGTGGCGCCAGACCGCGGATTTCGAAGAGCGAATCGGGCAGAGAACCCTCGCGCCCGAGGAGCTGCAGGCAGCGTCGGAGGACCTCTGGGTCCGCCACCCGTCCTCCTGGTTCCTCGCCCTTCAACTTGCGCGATCGTGGGCGGTCGTCGGCGACCTTTCGATGGCCCTGCAATGGACCAACCGGGCGATGCTCCTGGCGCCCCGTCAGCCGGATCCCCACCTGCTCGCAGCACGGCTGCTGCGGAGGTTCGGCGGGGAGCGCCAGGCGCTCGGTGAGTATCGATTGGCCCTCGTGGCCGATCTGCGGGTGACGGGTAGGGCGGTGGTCGGCGAGGTCTCGCGCGGCTACGACGATCCGGATGCCCTCCAGCGACTGAGGACCCCGGATCGCCCCGACCTCGACCCCTGGATCGCCCTCTTCGGGCTCGGTCTCGGAGATCCGCGGGCGCGGGAGCTGGCTCACGAGGTGTGGCGCGATCTGCCGGACAACCAGCTGGCTTTCGCGGTCGAGGCGTGGGCCCTCGCGGGGGAGGGAGCCACCGAAGAGAGCCTCATCCTCCTGCGGCAGCGGGACCCTCGGGAGCTTACGGAGTATGTGCAACTCCAAATGGCCTGGGTGGCCAACAAGGCCGGCGATACCGACCTGGCGGTGGAGCTCCTGTGGCCGATCCTGGATGGCCCGGAGGGGCCGCGCAGCGGCCTGTGGTTGCTCGCCGGGACCTGGCTGGTCGAACTCGGCCGAGGGTCGGAGGCGCGCTCCGCGCTGCGCCGGGCGCGGTCTGCGTCCGCCCTCGAGGACCCCCGGTTGGTCTCCGAGAGCCTTCGCCTCGAAGCCCGCCTCGAGCGGAGGGCGGGGGAGCTGGCCGAGGCACTGGAGCTGCTGCATCGCGCCGACCAGGCGGCGCCGAACCAGCTCGACGTTGGCTTGGACGAGGTTCGCCTCCTGTGGGAGATGGGCCGCTCCGACGACTCATTGGCGCGGCTTGGGACCCTTGCCTATATTCACGCTGATGAGCCGGGTTTCCGTTCGCTCGCCGCAGAGTTGGGCTGGACACCGCCAGACGAGCCAGAGGACAGCGGTCCCGGAACCGTGCCGGGGCGTGGAGAGCGCTGACATGAGACAGAAGCACTGGATCCCCTGCCTGCTGGTTCTCGTTCTGATGGCGCCTCAGACGCTGTTTGCCGGAGAGTGGGCGTACGCTGGGCACGACCGCTTCGGGACCTCCCGAAGCGACGGGTTCGGCGCGATCTCGTCCCAGCTGACCGAGCTGCCCGGCGTCGCCTGGCAGGTCGAAGTCGACCGCACCTCGTTCCGGGTTGGCACGCTCGTCGACGTGGACGGCGACGGGGTCGCCGAGATGATCGCCCCCCACCGACAGCGGGTGGCGGCCTTCCGAATCGACACAGGCGAGGTGGTCTGGACGACGCCCCAGATCGGCGTCACCTCCGTCTGGGGCTCGATCGACGCGTTCGGGGTCGGCGCAGAGGAGCAGATCCTGGCGTTCGATCAGGCCATCGGCGGGGGCGTGCACCTCATCGACATCGCGACCGGGGCGGTGCTCTGGTCGTTCGATCAGCTGGAGCGCTCCTCCGGCGCCTGGTCGTACGAGCTGGCCGTGGTCGACGTGGATGGAGACGGCGCCGACGAGGCGGTCTTCGAGCCGGTCATGCACGGCACGGCGGAGATCTACGCGGTCGACTGGTCGACGGAGGACGGAATACCCCGGGTCGCCACGGGGCTGCTCGCCGGCGCGGACGTGAGCAACAACCGCCTCGCCGCGGGTGACTTCCTGCCCGACCTCCCTGGGTACGAGATCGCGGTCGGTCAGGGCTACGACATGGACGTGCAGCGGATCTGCGCGCCCGAGGACGCGGGCGCCTCCTGTGACGCCGTTGACGGCACCTTCTGCATCTGCCACGTCGGGCTGTTCGAGTCGATTTGGTTCACCCGGGCGTTCCCGCCGCCCATCAGCCTCGATTCCGACGGAGACGGCACGGACGAGGTGCTGACGGTCTACGACCACTCCACCTATGACAGCAGCTTCGGCCTCTGGTCGATCGCCGACGGTATGGCCGGCGGCGCTCCGAACAGCGCCGCTCTCCCCCGGTGGTTCTACGACTACGCTCCGGCGGGCAACCACACCCGGCCGACGACGCTCAACTCCCCCCCCAGCGACATCAACGGGGACGGCACGATCGACCTCCTGATCAACCTGTACGACGCCGGTGTGGACGAGGTGGACCGCGCCGGCTTCCCCGTCGACGACGGGCTGAACAACCCCGGCGGCTTTGCGATGGGCGTGTACGACGCCGCGACCGGCGCGCTCCAGGCTTCGCTGGTCGATCGCTACGTGCTCGGCGTCGGAGACGTCGACGAGGACGGCAACGCGGAGCTCCTCGTTCAGGTCACCACCGACTGGACCTTCTCGGGCGGAGCGGTGGAAGCCTGGGAGCTCGTTTGTGCCAAGACGTGCTCCCTGGAGCTGGCGTGGACTACCTCGGACTACCGCCTGCTCCGCTTCCCGGAGTCCTTCGACGACATCGCGTTCCCACGCAAGAAGGCGAGGCTCCGCTCGTCGGACGCCGGTGGCGGCATGTACCTGTGGGGGGACGACGAGCTGGTGCTTGTCGAACTCGACGGCGCGGGAGGAGTCACCGCGGTGGCTTCGGTGACGATGGATCCCGAAGACTCGGTCGCCTCGTTCGACCGCCCCCTCGACGTCCTCCTCATCGACCGGGCGAGCACCGAGCTCGCCCTCTACGACGGCGCGTTGGCCCCGTTGGCGTCTCCGTACGCCCCCCAGTCCCAGGCCGTGACGAGCTGGCACGCCGCGATCCTCGGTCCTTCGGAGGTCGGCGCCACGCCCATCGTCGACGGTTACGTCTTCTGGTCGACGCCCGAGCCCACCTCGGTCGACGACGCGGACGTCCGGATCGGCGATCGGCTGCTCCTGGCCGACGACCTCGACGGCGACGGCATGTTGGAGCTCATCGGCTACAGCGAGCCTCCCCAGGGCGGCTTCGAGCTGGCCTGCAGGACCTTCGATGGCACCGCCTCGTTCCCGCTGCTTTGGACGTGGAGCTCGGACGACGGGGTGGACCTGGTCGAGTTCGGGCTCTTCTCGGATCTGCTCGTGACCGCCGCCGACCTGACCGGGGACGGCGTGGGTGACATCGTCATCGACGTCCGGAACTACGGCTCGACCAACATGCTGGTGCTCGACGGCGCCACCGGCGCGCTGCTCATGCAGCAGCCGATCGCGGGCCAGGAGGCCTATCATGCGCCGCCGTTGGCGCTCGACCTGATCGGCGACGCCGGGTACGCCGACACCGACGGGGCGCTCGACATCATGCGCGCCGGCCGGCGTCGGCTCGACGCCTACGAGCTGGGCGCGTCGACCGCGGAGGTCGAGGTCTGGACCGCGGGACACATCTCCCGCGGCGCCTGGACCGATCTCGACGGGGACGGCGTGCCCGAGCTGATCGCCTCGACCAGCCAGCAGTTCTCCTTCCACTTCGTCACCGCGTACCGCCTGCTCCCGACCATCGAGGAGTTCTGGGCGCCGGTGGAGGACCTCCCGCCTCCGGCCGACGTGGGGCAGGCGATCGCCCTCGCCGACCTGGACGACGACGGCGTGCTCGACGTGCTCTGGATCTCGTCGGACGGGCGGCTGGCGCGGCTCTCGGGCGTCGACGGAGCGCTGCTCGACGACTTCCCCGGACGGCTGGTCGACGGCGAGCTCGACGAGGACCCGGAAGCGGCGGTGCAGCCGCTGTCTGCGCTGATCACCCTCGACGTGGACGGAGACGGGCTGGACGAGGCGATCGTCGGCTCCCGTATCGGCTACCTCTACGCCGTCAACGTCGCGGAGGCGGAGGGCACGCCGTCGCTCGAGTGGGGGGCGTTCATCGGGCAGCCCGTCGCAGGCCTTGCCGCCGGCGACGTGGACGCCGACGGCGTCGAAGAGCTGTTGGTGTCGACGGCCGACGGCGTCGCGCGGGTGCTGGACGGGCTCGGCGTCGCCGTGACCATCGAGTCTCCAGCCGCGGAGGACTGCATCACCGGCAAGACCACCACGGTCTCCGGGACCTCGCTCAACATCGACAGCATCACGGTCAGCGTCTCCGGCGTCATCCAGGACGATGAGGTGGTCCCCGCGGGCGACGGGACCTGGGAGGCCGAGGTGGAGGTGCCCCTCGTCGGCGGGCTCGTCGAGATCCTGGCCGAGGCCTTCACCGACGGCAGCCCGGTCGCCAACGCGTCGTTGGTGCTGCTGTCCGACGGAGACATCGACGGAGACGGCGTGACCCTCTGCGGAGGCGACTGCGACGACGAGGACCCGCTGCGGTTCCCCGAGAACCCCGAGGTGTGTGACGGCGTCGACAACGACTGCAGCGGCACCCCCGACGCCGACCCGGCCGGGGAGGTCGACGCAGACGCGGACGGGACGCTGTCGTGCGAGGATTGCGACGATGACGATCCGGAGGTCCAGCCCGGCGCCGAGGAGGTGTGCGAGGACGGCATCGACCAGGACTGCGACGGTGAGGACCCGGACTGCCCGAGCATCGGTGATGACGACGACGACGACGACTCCGCCGGTGACGACGGGGCGGGCGGGTGCGACGGGTGCGACGGCTGTGCCGCCGCCGGCCGTCCCCAGGTCCCCGCGGTCGCTTGGTTGGCGCTCCTGGCCGTCGCTGCATGGCGCCGCCGGCGCTGACGTCAGGGGAAGCTCTTCGTGACAGCAGCTGCAGACCCGATCCGCCGCGTTCTCATGCTCGCGGCGATTCTGGCCGCTTCCGCCTTGACGGGCGTCGCGCTCGCGTGGAAACCGGTCGAGGTCGGGGGCGTCGCGGTGCTCACCCTCATCTCCGTTGCGGTCGTAGTCGGGATGATCCTCTGGCGGCCCCACCGAGAGTTGCTCTTGTTGGTCGTCATCGTCCTCAACCTCGAGAACATGCTCCGGTACACGCTGCTCAATGACCCTCTGGGCGGCATCTTCCAGATCGTGCGCAACCCTCTCGTTGTCGCTGTCGGCCTGGTGCTGCTGGGGCTGCGCGGGTCCTCGCTGCTCCAGGGGGCGGGTCGCAAGTCCAGTCAGTTCATCCTGCTGTACATCTTGTGGGCGGCGGTCTCCGCGTTGGCCTGCCCCGACCCGGCGGTGGCGCTCTACCACGTCGCCGCGCTGGGCTGGCTCATCGTCATCCTGGCCATCGTCGTCTCGGCGTACGACGATCCCACCGAATTCTGGGGCGGCTGGCTGGTCGGGCTGATGGTCGGCCTCTCAGCGGTCGTGCTGGCGTCGATGGTCCTCATCGGGCTCGGTCTGGAGATCGCGCGGGCGGACCGCTTGGTGCAGGGAGAAGTCGGCCGCGGGTTCCGAGGCCTGATGCTCGGGCCCAACGACCTCGCGCAGGTCGCCTGCCTGGGGCTGGGGGCGACGCTGGGGCTCGGTGAGCTCGGGGACCGCCGTCGGAGCTCCTGGTGGTTCCTCCCGATGGTCGTCCTGTTCTCCGTCGGCGGATTGGCCTCCGGCGCCCGTTCCGGTCTCCTCGGGGTCCTCTGCGGGCTGGGCTACCTGTTGTTCACCGGGTTCGCACGCGGGAGGGGCTTCGGCAAGGCGCGGCGCAAGCAGCTCTTCGGCGGCGCGCTGGCTCTCATCGTCGTCGGGATCGCGCTCATGTCGACCGACGTCGGCCGGACCCAGGTCGGTCGCATGACGGAGACCGCAGACAACGTCACGAGCGGCAACGTCGAGGTCCGGCCGATTGTCTGGGGTACCTACCTGCGATCCCTCGTCCGGCGTCCGCTGTTCGGGGTCGGGTACGGCAACTACGCCACCATGGACGAGCCGATGACCGAACGGGTGGTCGGCGCCCACGCCTCGCACATGGCGCTCATGGAGTACACGATCACCACCGGCGTGCCCGGCACGCTGCTGTTCACCCTCGCGCTCTGGGTCGCGTGGAAGGGCTCTCGGGCGCGCCAGGCCGGCCCGTTCCGGCGGAGCGCGGCACTGTTCCTGGCGACGAACTGGCCCATCTTCCTTCTGTCGACCGGCGCCACGGGTCTGGCGCAGGTGAGCGGCTGGTCGTTCTGGGCGCCGATCATCGTCGCCGGTGCGTTCCTCGCCCAGCCTCGCGAGGCCGAGGCGCCGGATCGAGAGCCCGCCTCGCCGCGCCTCGTGCCCGTTACTTAGGCGCCGGCTCGCCCACCATCTCCAGGAGCCGCGCGTGCTCGTCGCTGTAGGCGTACAGCGAACGCGGGGCGGCGGTGATGTTCCTGACCCAGGTGTCGAGCTCGTCGTTGGTGATGCCGAGGAGGCGCTCCACCGAGCGATCCTCGTCCGTGACGTCGATCGCCACCCCGGTGTTCCACTGAAGTGTCGGCAGGGCGTCGTCCTTGTCGATCTGAGCGATCGGCGGCGTGCAGAACCAGCCGCTCTGGTAGAGCCGGTTGCTTCGGGCCCAACCCCAGTTCTCGTAGGGCCGATCGGGGTCGTGGTGAGCCATCCAACACATGTCGACTTCGCCGAACATCTCCTGGAGGTCGTCGGGCACGGTGTAGCGACCTCTGAACTCGATGTTGGGGAGGGACTCGACCCGTTCGGCGATGTCCTTGAGCCCGAGATAGGGGAGGCCACGCACGATGACCTGGATCCGCCCGTCGCCCTCGGTTACGAGGCGCTTGAGGATCGCCCAGGAGCGCTCACAGCGGATCAGCCCGTACCAGCCGATGCGGAGCACGCCGTCGCCGCGGTCCCGCGCCGGGCCGGGCGGCGGGGTGACCTCGGGGTCGACCTTGTTCTCGAGGATGTGCGTGCGCAGGTTCCGGAGCCCCTGGACGCCCTCGAAGTACTTGGTCACGAACGCGGGAGTCGTCGCGACGAGGATTTCGTCGCCGCTCAGCACGGCTCGCTCGATGCGACGGGCGACGAGCCCGGACAGGCCCCGGTTGACCACGAGCGCCGGCAGGTCGCCGACTTCGACCACGAAGGCGGGCCTGTGGGCCATGCCCCGGGTGGCCGCCTTGGCGAACGCGAGCAGGTCGACCCCGAAGATGTAGAGCACGTCGCTCTCGCGCGCGGCCCGGCGGAGCTTCGCGACGGCGCGGGCGTAGACCAGCGACCGCCGCAGGTACTCCTCGTCCTCGATCGTGCCCAGGATCTCGATGTCGTCCAGCTCCGGCTCGTTGAGGTACTCGCGCCGGAACGCAAGCACCCGCACGGGGTGTCCGAGCCGGCGGATGATCCGGACTCGCTTGCGGTGCCGCGGGTGGCCGATGGTCGGGAGGAGGAAGGTGACGCGCGTCGTCATGGAGGTTCGGAGGATGCGTTCCGGGGTGGTGGCGGTCAAGGGAGGGAGGGCTCCTGGACTGAAGGTGGTGCCGAAAGCCGTTCGGGACCACATTGCAGTGTCTGCGTTGCGAGGCCGGGGCTGCCTCGGAGTGCTAGGCTCGCCGGCCGCCGCCGGCGAACAACCCTTCGGAGGGACCCTCTTGCGTCAGATCATGCAGAACCTGAAGACGGGTGAGACCGTCCTGGCGGACGTCGCCGCGCCCGGCGTGGCTCGCGGACACCTGCTCATCCGGACCCGCGCCAGCCTCCTGTCCGTCGGCACCGAGCGGATCGTGGTGGAGTTCGCGAAGGCGAACCTCCTGGAGAAGGCCCGCCAGAAGCCTGAGCGCGTCCGGCAGGTGCTCGATCGGGTCAAGACGCAGGGGCTGATGCCGACCATCGAGGCGGTCCAGAGCAAGCTCGATACGCTGGTGCCGCAGGGCTACTGCAACGCGGGCGTCGTGCTCGCGGTCGGTGAAGGCGTGACCGGCTTCGCTCCCGGCGACCGGGTGGTCTCCAACGGCGCGCACGCCGAGGTGGTCCTCGTCCCGCACCGCCTGTGCGCGAAGATCCCCGACGGCGTGACCGACGAGCAGGCGACGTGGGTCGTCATCGCGTCGATCGCGCTCCAGGGCATCCGGCTGGCAGCGCCGACGCTGGGCGAGACCATCGCGGTCATGGGGCTGGGCACCATCGGACTGACCGCCGTGCAGATGCTGCGCGCCTCGGGCTGCAAGGTCATCGCCATCGACCTCAACGCCGATCGCTGCAAGCTGGCCGAGAGCTTCGGCGCCACGACCGTCTGCATCTCCGAGGGCGAAGACCCGGTCGAGGTCGCGCAGAGCCTGACGGAGGGGGTCGGCATCGACGCCTGCCTGTTGACCGTCGCGACCAAGAGCAACGACCCGATCAAGCAGGCTGCGCTGATGTGCCGCCAGCGCGGTCGCGTGGTGCTGGTCGGCATTACGGGCCTGAAGCTGGATCGACTCGACTGGTACGAGAAGGAGCTCACGTTCCAGGTCTCCTGCTCGTACGGGCCGGGCCGCTACGATCCCAGCTACGAGGGCACCGGGAGCGACTACCCGGTCGGGTTCGTGCGCTGGACCGAGAACCGCAACTTCCAGGCGGTGCTCGATCTGCTGGAGTCGGGGGCGCTGAAGGTGGACCACCTGATCGACCACCGCTCCGAGCTCGACGACGCCGCGAAGCTCTACGAGAAGGTCGCCTCGGGTGCCCCGGTCCTCGGCGCGCTGCTGACCTACCCCGGCCCCGAGGACATCCCGGACGAGCAGCTGGCCTCCCGTACTGTCGGGACGCCTCGGCCCCGCGCCGCCAGCCGAGGCGGCCTGGGCGTGATCGGCGCCGGCGGCTTCGCGAGCGGCGTGCTCGTGCCGCTGCTCGCCAAGACCTCGATCGAATTCCGATCCGTGGCATCGCGGACCGGCGTGAGCGGAGCCCAACTGGCGCGCAAGTTCGACTTCCCCAGGTCCACCACCGACCTCGACCAGGTCTTCGACGACGACGGGGTCGACTCGGTCCTCATCGCCACCCGACACGACAGCCACGCCAGCCTCACGGCCCGCGCCCTGCGCAACGGCCAGGCGGTCTACGTCGAGAAGCCGCTTGCGGTGACGCTGGAGCAGCTCGAGGAGGTCGAGCGAGCGCACGCAGAGGCGGCCTCGCCGCTGCTCATGGTCGGCTTCAACCGACGCTTCGCGCCGCTCGCCCGCAGCATGAAGAAGCTGCTCGACCGCGTCGCCCAGCCCAAGTCGCTGGTCGCGACCATCAACGCCGGGGTCATGGCATCGAACCACTGGGTCCACCACCCCGTCATGGGGGGCGGCCGGATCGTCGGCGAAGGCTGCCACTTCGTCGACCTGCTCCGGTACCTCGTCGGTCACCCCATCACCGGCTGGCAGGTGCAGAGCGTCGGCCCGGGCGGTGGGCTCACGATTATCGAGGACAAGGCCACGATCACCCTGACCTTCGCCGACGGCTCGTTCGGGGTCATCCACTACCTGGGCAACGGCAGCACCGCCTTCCCCAAGGAGCGCATCGAGGCGTTCGCGGGCGGCAAGGTCCTGCAGCTGGGGGACTGGAAGACGCTGAAGAGCTGGGGCTTCTCCGGCTTTCGCAACATCAGCCAGCGCCGGCAGGACAAGGGCCACAGGGACGCGCTCGGCGCGTTCGTACAGGCCGTGCAGCGGGGGGGCGGCTCCCCGATGCCCTGGGACGAGGTGCTGGAGGTCAGCCGGGTCTCCATCGCCGTCGCGGAGCTCGCTCGCGCCGGGGGTGGGGTCGGCGGGCGGGGCGCCTGACCGCGATGCTCGCTGGCCTCCGGAGCAGGGTCCGGCGCGCTGCTTCCAAGCGGCCGTCGTACGTCGCGTGGCGCGCGCTGCACGAGGCCCGCGGCCACGCCGAGCGCTTCGTCGCGCCGCGGCGGGTCCGGTCTCTCACCCCCGACGCCCTCTGCCAGCGGCTGCGGGCCCCGTCCATCGAAGCGCTGTGGGACCGCTGCGCCTCGTCGCCCTGGCCATTCTGTCCTCCGACCGTCGACCCGGCCGATCTGGAGCGGCTGTGCCCCGGCGAGGGGGACGCGATCGTCCGGGCCGCCGACCGGGCGCTGGAGCACCGGGTCGACCTCGTAGGCTCCGGAGACGTCGAGCTGGGCCCTCGGATCGACTGGCTCGTAGATCGTATGTCGGGCAAGCGGTGGCCGGAGGGGTTCAGCCGGGCGATCGAAGTCCTGGGGCTCGGTCAGCCCAGCGACGTGAAGTTCCCCTGGGAGTTGAGTCGGCTGCAGTGGGCCCTCCCGCTGGGCCAGGCGTGGCGACTGACGGGGGAGGATCGCTACGCCGAGGGGGCCCGCCAGCTGCTCGACGACTGGATCGACGCCAACCCCTACGCGTGGACCGTCAACTGGTCCTGCACCATGGAGCCGGCCCTCCGCATCCTGACCTGGACGTGGCTCTTCTTCGCGCTGCGGGACAGCGCCGCGTTCGCCGACCCCGGCTTCCGGTTCCGCCTCCTCAAGGCCTTGTACCTCCACGCCGACTACACCGAGCGCCACTTCGAGCGATCGGACATCAACGGCAATCACTTCACCGCCAACGCCGCCGGGCTCGTGTTCGCAGGGCTCTTCTTCGGCGAAGCTCGGGCGCCCGAGCGCTGGGCCCGCGCTGGGCTGCGCCACCTCGTCGACGACGTCGAGGGGCAGGTGTTCCCCGACGGGGTCGACTTCGAAGCGTCGGTGCCCTATCACCGGCTCGTCTGCGAGCTGTTCGCGTTGCCGGCGATCTACGCCCAGGCCCACGGGCGCGCCGTGCCCCCGGCGTATCGGGCGCGCATGGCGGCAATGGCGGAGTTCGTCGCCAGCTACAGCCGCGGTGACGGCTCCAGCCCGCTGTGGGGAGACGCCGACGACGGTCGCGCGATGCCCATGCGGCACGGTCACCTCCAGGACCACCGCTACCTGGTCGGGCTCGTCGGCTCGTGGCTCGGGGACGACGGCCTGCTTCGATGGTTCGATGGTCCGGTGGCGGAGCTGTACTGGCTGCTCGGCCCCGACGCCTGCGCAGCCCTGGTCGATCGCGCCGCCCCCCCGGCCCGCTCGCGTGCGTTCCCCGACGGCGGCTTCTACGTGCTCGCCCACGGCGACGACCACGTCTTCGTCGACTGCGGTCCCGTCGGCATGGCCGGGCGCGGGGGCCACGGCCACAACGACACGCTGAGCTTCGAGGCGGCGCTCCAGGGGCGCCTCCTGGTCACGGACAGCGGCTGCTTTGTCTACACCGGCTCGGTCGAGGAGCGGAACCGCTTCCGCGCGACCGACGCCCACAACACGCCCCGGGTCGACGGCGAGGAGATCAACTCCCTCCGCCCGCTGCTCCTGTGGACGCTGGGTGACGACACCCGCCCCGCGGTCCGGGAGTGGACGCCCCAGGCCGAGCGGACGGTGCTCGTCGCGGAGCACGACGGCTACGCCCGGCTGCCCTCGCCGGTGACGGTGGTGCGCCGGTTCGAACTGGACGGCGAGCGCAGCAGCCTGGTGGTCGAGGACTCCCTGGAGGGGACGGGCCGCCACACCGTCGAGATCCCGCTGCACCTCGCAGCCGGGGTGGAGGTGAGTCAGCGCGACGACGCGTTCGAGCTGGCGGTGGGGGGACGGCGGTTCCTCGTCACGTGGTCGACGGGCGGGTGGCAGCCCGAGCAGGAGGCGTCGCGGGTGTCGCCGAGCTACGGCGTCGCGGTCGCTTCGACCCGGCTGGTGTGGCGCCGAACGGGCAGCCTCCCCGCCGGCCTGACGGTCACGATCGTGCCTTCGCCCCCGACCTGAGTCGCCGCCGTCGCCAAACGCGACGAGCGTCCGAGCCTGCAGTTACCGCAGGTAGTACTCGTGCAGGTTCTCGTAGTACCAGGCGGTGGCGGGCTGGCCGTCGACCGGGTCGCCGGCACAGACGTCGTCGACGAAGAGCCCGTCAGCGTCAGCGTCGACCGTCAGCGACTCCTTGATGACCGGCTCGGGGGCGCCCGCCGGCGTGAAGTAGTTGGCCGACGGGAAGCTCCGGCCGCACTGGGCGTAGAACCAGGGGACCGCCTCGAGGTTGTTGACGCAATGGGTCTTCGGCCCCGTGTCGGTCGTGCTCAGCTCTGCCGGGGAGGCGAGCTCGTTGACGACGCCGTGGGTGTCGGTCCCGCTGAAGGTGTACGTGATCCCCGAGCCTCCGGGCACGTCGACGGCCAGCAGACCGCCTTCGAGCACGTAGTGCAGCGGATCGCAGGAGCTGCCGTCGGTCGCCTTGCGGAGGTCGTGCCGTGACATCAGGTCGCCGGCCTCGGCGACGGCCACCCAGCGCTGGGCGGAGAGGCGCAGCGGCGCGTCGGCGTTGGCGTCGCCCGCGTCGGTGCCGTACAGCGTGGCGTAGTCGCTGACCAGCGCGAGGTTGGCGGCGCCGTCGGTGGTGGTGCGCAGGACCAGGGTCCAGCCGCCACCCAGCGTCGTCATGTCGCACCATACGTCCACCTCCGGCAGGGCGCCGGAGCCGTCGGTGTCGATGGTGTAGACGCCGTCGGAGCCGAGTCGGCCCGAGTCCACCGCCAGCGCCTCGGCGCAAGACTCGCACGGGTCCGGGTCGACGCTGTCGCAGTTGAAGTCGGCCAGGTCGCTGCAGACCTCCGGCGCGCCGTCGAAGTAGGCGTCGTCGCTGTCGTCGCAGTCTCCGTCGCAGTCGGACTGTCCGTCGCCGTCGCCGTCGGTCTCGTTGTCGTCGGTGACGGTGTCGCAGTCGTTGTCGTCGACCGCGTCGCAGAGCTCGGGGGCGCCGTCGTAGACGTCGTCGTCGTTGTCGTCGCAGTCTCCGTCGCAGTCGGACTGGCTGTCGCCGTCGTCGTCGGCCTCATTGCTGTCGGTGACGGTGTCGCAGTCGTTGTCGTCGACGGCGTCGCAGAGTTCCGGGGCGCCGGGGTAGACGTCTTCGTTGTTGTCGTCGCAGTCGACGGTGTCGTCGAAGCCGTCGCCGTCGACGTCGAAGCTGCAGCCGTCGTCCGGGAGGCCGGAGCAGTCCTCGTCGATCCCGTTGTCGCAGACCTCGGCGGCGCCGGGGTTGATCGCGGCGTTGCCGTCGTCGCAGTCGTCGCACGACGGGTAGCCGTCGCCGTCCCGGTCAGTGCCGTTCTCGTCGATGTCGCCGTTGCAGTCGTTGTCGACCCCGTCGCACACCTCGGTCGCGCCGTGGAAGACGTCTGCGTCGTCGTCGTCACAGTCGGTGCAGCCGGGCTCGCCGTCACCGTCGACGTCGTCGGCCGGCCCGAGGAAGTCCTCGTCGCTGTCGCCGTCGCAGTCGTCGTCGAGGCCGTTGCAGACCTCCTCGGCGCCCGGGTAGACGCCCGGGCTGCCGTCGTCGCAGTCCGCCGGGTCGTCGCAGGTGGAGACTCCGTCTTCGTCGGAGTCGAAGCCCTCGTCGACGTCCCCGTCGCAGTTGTTGTCGGCGAGGTCGCACACCTCTTCGCCGTCGGGCGAGTTGTCCGGGTCGTTGTCGTCGCAGTCCTCGCAAGCGTAGGAGCCGTCCTCGTCCGCGTCGACGTCGTCGTCGATCAGGTCGTTACAGTCGTTGTCGACCCCGTCGCAGAGCTCCTCGGCGTCGGGGTTGATGGTCGGGTCGTCGTCGTCGCAGTCGTCCGGTGGCGACCAGCCGTCCTGGTCCTCGTCCTCCTCCCCGGAGGTGCCGGTGACGGACATCGGCACGCTCAGGGCCTCGTCGGACCACAGGAGGCGCAGGACGCCGGTGGTGGTGCCGGCCAGCTGGGGCCGGGCCTCGACGAGGATGACGCGGGTGTCGTTGGGCTGGAGCTCGATCGCTCCGGCGAGGGCGACGCTGAAGGGGCCGTCTCCCACGATCTGGAACACGACGGTCGCCGGCGCGTCCCCGTCGTTGGTCACCTCGAGCACCTCGGTGGCGGTCGTGTAGACCGGAACGCCGCCGAAATCCAACTCCGCCGGGGAGGCGGCGATCAGCGGGCCTTCGGTTGGACAACCGAGCAGGCTAGGAACGAGTAGCAGCAGGACCAGCCAGGTTCTCATCGGATCTCCACGCGAGTCGCCGCCGCATTATTGCGGAAGGCGTGCACTACGTCGCGCGTGCGCGGCGATGCCCCCCGAGGGAGCCCCAGGGGGCGCCGGCCGGGCAGGGTACACCGTTGCGTCGGGCCGAGGCCCGCGCACGGCGAGCGCCGGGTCGATTGCGGCTATGGTTGCGGCTGCGGCGACGTTGCCGTCGAGATCAGGAGACCAGCGTGCGCATCCTCGTCACCGGCGGGGCGGGCTTCATCGGGAGCCACCTCTGCGAGCGACTGCTCGCTGACGGCCACGAAGTCGTCTGCCTGGACAACTTCTTCACGGGCCGCCGCGCCAACCTGAGCGAGATCCGGGACCACCGGGACTTCGAGCTGCTGCGGCACGACGTGATCCAGCCGATCCTGCTGGAGGTCGACCGGGTCTTCCACCTGGCCTGCCCCGCGTCGCCCGTCCACTACCAGTTCAACCCCGTCAAGACCGTCAAGACGAACGTGATGGGGACCATCAACATGCTCGGGCTGTGCAAGCGGGTGAAGGCCCGACTGCTGCACGCGTCGACCTCCGAGGTGTATGGCGATCCGCAGGTGCACCCCCAGACCGAGGACTACTGGGGCTACGTCAACCCGATCGGCCCCCGCAGCTGCTACGACGAGGGCAAGCGCGTCGCCGAGACGCTGTGCTTCGACTACCACCGCCAGAACGGCGTCGACATCCGCGTGGTGCGCATCTTCAACACCTACGGTCCGCGCATGCTGATGGACGACGGCCGGGTGGTGTCGAACTTCGTGGTCCAGGCGCTGCGGGGCGAGGACCTCACCTTGTACGGCGACGGGTCGCAGACCCGGTCCTTCTGCTTCGTCAGCGACCTGGTCGAGGCGTTGACCCGGATGATGGCCCAGGACGAGGAGGTCGGCCCCGTCAACCTCGGCAACCCGGGCGAGTTCACGATCCGCGAGCTCGCCGAGCTGGTCATCGAGATGACCGGCAGCCCCAGCACGATCGTGCACCGGCCCCTGCCCGTGGACGATCCCGTCCGTCGTCGGCCGGACATCAGCAAGGCGCGCCGGCTGCTGGAGTGGGAGCCCCGCGTGCCGCTGCGGGAGGGCCTGGAGCCGACGATCGCCTACTTCGAGGAGGCGCTGCGGTCGGGCCAGTCCGAGCGGTTGTCGATGGCCCGCGCCCCCAAGCCGTCCTAGCCCGCTTGGCTCGCTCCGCCGTAGCCGTCGGGGTGGCCGCGGTGCCACCGCCAGGCGTCGGCCACGATCTCGTCCAGCCCCCGGGTCACCTGCCAGCCCAGCTCCCGGTGGGCCTTGTCGGCGCGGGCGACCAGGCTCACGGGGTCTCCGGCGCGACGCGCCGCCGGCACCGCCGGGACCGGAGCGCCGACGGCCCCACCGACGGCGTCGAGCACCTCCAGGACGGTGTGTCCGACCCCCGAGCCGAGGTTCCACGCCCCGCCGCCGCCGCCGTCGAGCAGGCGCCGCAGCGCGGCGAGGTGGGCCTCGATGAGGTCGACGACGTGCACGTAGTCCCGGACGCAGGTGCCGTCTCGGGTGGGCCAGTCGGTGCCGTAGATCTGAAGCGCACCGCGCTGCCCCGTCGCCGCCTGAATGGCCAGCGGGATGAGGTGGGTCTCGTTGCGGTGGTCCTCGCCGATGTCGCCGTCGGGGTGGGCCCCCGACGCGTTGAAGTAGCGCAGTCGGGCGACTGCCAACCCGTCCAGGTCCACCAGCAGCTGCTCGGCGTCGAGCTTGCTCCGTCCGTACGGATTGCACGGCTGCTGGGGCAGCTCCTCGTGCATCGGTGCGTCCCCGTGCTCGCCGTAGATCGCGCAGGTGGACGACAGGACGAAGGCGCCCGTGCCGGCGTCCCGCAGCGCGGTCGCGAGCGTCCGGGTGCCGCCGACGTTGTAGTCGCGGTACCGCTCGGGCTGCGCCACCGACTCGCCGACCAGGGCGAGCGCGGCGAAGTGCATGCACGCGTCGTAGCGGCGGGACCGAGCGACCTGGACGACCCGCTGCGCGTCCCGCACGTCCCCGACGATGAGGGTCGCCCCGTCGTCGACCGCGGCCCGGTGCCCCAGCTCGAGCGAGTCGTAGACGTCGACGGCGGCCCCGAGCCGGACCAGCGCCCGCACCGCGTGGCTGCCGATGTAGCCGGCTCCCCCCGTCACGAGGACCCGCGCGCCGGTGAGCCGGTCGCTCACCGGTAGCCCTCGGCCTGCAGGGTGAACAGCCGCGCGTAGACCCCGTCCTGCTCCATCAGTTCGTCGTGGCTCCCTTGCTCCACCACCCGCCCGGCGTCCAGCACGACGATCTCGTCCGCCATGCGCACCGTGGAGAAGCGGTGGGAGATCAGGATCGCCATCTGGCCCTCGGTCGTCTCCCGGAAATGGTCGAAGATCCGGACCTCGGCCTCGGCGTCCATCGCCGCGGTCGGCTCGTCGAGGACCAGGATGTCCGCGTCCTTGCGCATGAACGCGCGGGACAGCGCCACTTTCTGCCATTGCCCCAGGCTCAGCTCCCGGCCGCCGGCGAACCACCGCCCCAGCTGCGTCTCGTAGCCGTCCTCCATGCGCTCGATGAACTCGTCCGCCATGCCCTTGCGGGCCGCCTCCTGCTGGCGGTCCGACTCCTCGATGTGGGTGACGTCGCCGACGCCGACGTTCTCGCCGACCTGGAACTGGTAGCGCACGAAGTCCTGGAAGATGACGCCGATCCGCCGGCGCAGGGTCTGCAGGTCCCAGTCCTGCAGCGGCAGCCCGTCGAGCAGGATGCGACCGCCGTTGGGTCGGTACAGCCGGGTCATCAGCTTGATCAGCGTCGTCTTGCCGGAGCCGTTGTGCCCCACCAGGGCCAGCTTGCGACCCGGTCTCAGGTGCAGGGAGACGCCCTGCAGCGCCGGCTCCGTCGCCCCCGGGTAGGTGAACGAGACCGACTCGAAGCGCAGCCCGTCGCCGGGGGAGGGGCCCTCGGTGGCGGTGCCTTCGTCGCCCGCCGCCGGCAGCCCGAGGAAGGCGTAGAGGTTGGACAGGTAGAGGTTGTCCTCGTACATGCCGCCGACCGCCGTCAGCACCTGGGAGAAGCTGCTCTGGCCCTGCTTGAACACCAGCAGGTACATCGTCATGTCGCCCAGGGTGATGTCCCCCCGCACCGTCGCGACGACGATCCAGGCGTAGGCGCCGTAGAACGCGGCGGTGCCGAGCAGCCCGAGCAGGTAGCCCCAGACGTGACGCCGGACCGTCAGCTCCCGGTCCTCCTCGTACAGCGCCTCGAAGATCGCCCGGTACCGCCCCAGGAGCAGCGGACCCAGGCCGAACAGCTTGACCTCCTTGACGTAGTCCTCGCGGGCGAGGACGGCCTCGAGGTAGCCCTGCTTGCGGGTCTCGGGGGTGCGCCAGTTGAAGATCCGGAACGCCTCGGCGGAGAAGCGGGTCTCGGCGAAGAACGCCGGCAGCGCGGCGGCCACGAGCACGGCGACGGCCCAGGGGCTGAAGCGCACCAGCAGCACGCCGTAGGTCACCAGGGAGATGGCGTTCTGGGCCAGGCCGAACGTCCGCTTGACGAGGCTGAGCGGTCGGCTCGACGCCTGCCTGCGCGCCCGGGTCATCTGGTCGTAGGTGTCGCTGTCCTCGAAGTCCGTCAGGTCGAGCTGCAGCGCCTTGTCCAGGATCATCACGTTGACCCGCACGCCGAGCAGCGCGCGGAGCAGCGACTGGCAGCCCGAGATGCCCTGGCGGGCCCCCAACAACGCGGCGACGAGCACCGCTTCGGCCAGCACGAACCGCAGCGCGGCGTCCCGATCGACGACCAGGCCCGACTCCCCCGCCGCGACCACCGCGTCGACGATCAGCTTGCCCAGCCAGGCCACCGCGGCGGGGAGCAGGCCCCCCACCAGCGTCAACACGAGGAACACGAGGGTCAGCGCCCTGCCGGTCGTCCAGACCAGCTCGACGGCTCGGCCGGTGTACTGGAAGACGCCGAGCCAGGCCTTCAGGCCGGCCGGCTCCTTCGCTCGGGGGAGGGGGGGCGCCACGGAGCGAGATTGTAGGGGGCCCGCCTGGTTACGCCACTGACCACCTGGACAGGGTGCGATGTGGTGGGCGCGTGGAGATTCGGAGGCAAACCCGGACGGGGGGTTGTCCTGCACGGCCGCCCCTTGCTACCCGGCGGCCAACCTCGGAGATCCCATGCGCAAGCTCGCCTTCCTGATCCTGATGTCCCTGCTCGTCGCGTGCGAGACCCAGCCCCCCGACGTGGTCGTCGACGACGACGACGTGGCGGACGACGACGACGCGACGGACGATGACGACGCGACGGACGACGACGACGCGACGGACGACGACGACGCGACGGACGACGACGACGCCTCCGCCGACGTGCTGCCGGGCGACGTCATCGTCACGGAGATCCTGAACAACCCGACCGACACCGACGACAACAAGGAGTGGGTCGAGGTGCACAACACCACCGGCGCCGCCATCGACCTGGTGGGCTGGTTCCTCTCCGACCTGGGCAGCGACTTCCACGAGATCACCGACTCGGTCGTGGTCGCCCCCGGCGGCTACGCGGTCCTCGGGATGTCGGCGGACGCCGGCCTCAACGGCAACGCTCCGGTCGCCTACGGGTACGGCCTGGACGACTTCATCCTGTCCAACGGCGACGACGAGGTGGTCCTGACCGCGCCGGACGGCACGATCATCGACGGCGTCGCCTACGACGACGGCAACACGTTCCCCGACCCCAACGGCCAGTCGATGAACCTCGACCCGGCGACGCTGGACAGCTCGGACAACGACGACGGCAGCAACTGGTGCGCGTCCACCGCCCCCGCCTACGGCAGCAACAACGACCAGGGAACGCCGATGGCGGCCAACCACACCTGCCCCATCGTCGGTGACGACGACGACGCGACGGACGACGACGACGCGACGGATGACGACGACGCGACGGACGACGACGACATCGCCGACGACGACGACGACGCGACGCCGGCGTACGACGGGGTGCACGGCGACGTCGTGATCTCCGAGGTGATGGTCAACCCGGCCGGCGCCGACACCGACAAGGAGTGGTTCGAGATCGTCAACATCTCCGCCCACGAGCTCGACCTGCAGGGCTGGACGATCTCCGACCTGGGCAGCGACACGTACACGCTCGCCTCCCACGTGATGTCGCCGGGTACGGTGCTGGTCTTCGGCGCCTCCTCCGACACGTCGGCCAACGGCGGGGTGACGGTGGCAGAGGCCTACGGCGCCGCGTTCACGATGGACGACGACATCGACGAGCTGCACGTCAAGAACGCGAGCGGCACGATCATCGATGGGATCGCCTGGAACACCGGCACCACCTTCCCCGCGGACGAGGGTGCGTCGATGAACCTGAACCCCAGCACGCTCAACTCGACCGCCAACGACAACGGCGCCAACTGGTGCGCCTCCACCGCGCCGGCCTACGGCCCGGGCCCGGACCTGGGCACGCCCGGCGGGACCAACGTCGGCTGCGGCGCCGGTCCGACCGACCTGGACGGCGACGGCAGCGACGAGACCGTCGACTGCGACGACAACGACCCCACCGTCTTCCCCGGCGCCGCCGAGGTCACCTGCGACGGGATCGACCAGGACTGCGACGGCGTCGACGAGGCGCCCGACGTCGACGGCGACGGCTACACCTCCTGCGTCGACGACTGCGACGACAACGACTCCGCCGTCAACCCCGGCGCGACCGAGAACCCGTCCAACGGCGTCGACGACGACTGCGACGGCCAGGTCGACGAGGTGCTCACCGGCTGCGACAGCAGCGAGCTGGAGCCGAACGACTCCCTCATCCTGGCCGACCCCTTCACGCCCAACACCACCATGTGCGGGGTGATCGGCAGCGCCGGCGACGTCGACCTGTTCGAGCTGACCCTGGACGCCTGGACCCAGATCGACGTCGACATCGACGCGGCGGTCAACGGCAGCGACCTGGACAGCTTCATCGAGCTGCAGGACGACGGCGGCGACGACGTGGCGAGCAACGACGACAGCGACGGCACCGACTCCGCCCTGTCCCTCGTGCTGGTCGAGGAGGGCACCTGGTACGTCGAGGTGACCGACTTCTATGGCACCGGCAGCGCCGACCACGACTACGAGCTGAGCGTCACGACCAGCTCGCCGTGCGACGTCGTCGAGCTGGAGCCCAACGGCAGCGACATCTTCGCCGACACCGTGCTGCTGGGCGACGTCGCCTGCGGCAGCGTCGACGGCGCGTTCGATCTCGACTACTTCGCGATCTTCGCGTTCGGGGGTGAGACCATCACCTTCGACGTCGACGCCATCGACATCGGCAGCAACCTCGAGTCGCAGCTGACCCTGATCGACACCGACGGCTCCAGCGAACTCGACAGCGAGGAGCCGTTCGGCTTCGTCGACCCCGAGCTGACCTGGACGTTCAGCGCGACCGGCACGTACTACATCGTGGTCGAGAGCGACGGCCTGCTGTTCAACACGTCCGGGCCGTTCCAGCTCTTCACGTACTAAAACTAGATCCAGCCGGCCCCAACACGACGACCAGGCGCCGGGGTCCGTGGACCCCCAGCGTCAGCGTCAGCTCGATGTCGGCGGTCCGGCTCGGCCCCGCGACGAGGTTGAGCGCCGAGCACTCCCGGAGCAGCGCCTCGCCGCCGCCGGCGAGCGCCGCCGCCAGGTCCTCGTGGAGCTGCTCCGGCCGCACGACGGCGACGTGCACCTCGGGCAGCAGCGAGGCTGACCGCGGGCTCCCGGGGCGGGACCCCAGCACCAGCGCGCCGGTCTGGGCGATCGCCCCGTCGCAGCCGGTCACCCCGACGGTGGCGTCGGCCCGCGTCTGCACGTCCGCGTCGGCCGGCACGACCGTCGCCGCCTGCAGCGCCTCGTCGACGCCGTAGGGGAGCCGATCCCCCCGCCAGGTCAGGATCCGCTCGCCCGCCACGAGGGCGCGCACCCGGTCGCGGACGGCGTCGGCGGTGGGCTCCTCGAACACCTCCGCCTGCAACGCGCGGGCCTCGGCGACGAAGCGGCTCTGGAGATCGGAGCTCACGACCGCTGCCGCTTTCGCCAGCGGTCCGCGAAGCTCTCGGCCGGCGGCGCGGGCAGATCCCGGGCCACCGTCCAGCGGCCGATCGCGCCGGGCCCGTCGCTCAGCCAGCCCCCCCGCGCGCGGCGGCGCAGCCACCAGCCGCCGATCCGCCGGGCGAGGCGGAACAGCCGCGGACGGGTCGCGAGGACGGCGAACGCCCTCATCGCCCACCGCTTGCGCCGGGGCGCTCGGCCGCGCTGGACCGTGCGCGCGCGCAGCTGCCGGTGCATGCCCGGCAGGTCGATGCGCACCGGGCAGATCTCCTCGCACGCGCCGCACAGGCTGCAGGCGCTGACCAGGTCCTCGTAGTCGTCCCCCGGCAGCGCTCCGTGGAACACCGAGCCGAGCGGCCCGGGGTAGGTGCCGCCGTAGGCGTGGCCGCCGATGCGGCGGTAGACCGGGCAGGCGTTGAGGCAGGCGCCGCACCGGATGCAGGCCAGGATCTCGGACTGGGGGCCCTCGGCGATGGCGCTGCGTCCGCTGTCCAGGAGCACGACGTGCACCTCGTCGGGCCCCTCGTCGTCGGGCCCCACGCGCGGGCCGCGCACGATGGACGTGTAGACGGTCGACTTCTGGCCCGTCGCCGAGCGGGGGAGCAGCCGGAGCAGGCGCTCGGCGTCGGCCAGCGTCGGCACGAGCTTGTCGATCCCGACGACCGCGACGTGCACCCGGGGCAGCGACGTCACCATGCGGATGTTGCCCTCGTTGCTGACGAGGACGATCAGCCCCTCGCGGGCCGCCGCGAAGTTGGCCCCGCTGACCCCCATGTCCGCGGCCAGGAAGTCCGCCCGCAGCCGCCGTCGCGCGATCGCGGCGAGCTGCTCGGGGTCGTCGGTGAACGGCACCTCCAGCGTGCGCTCCATGACCCGCCCGACGTCCCCCCGGTCCATGTGCACGATCGGCAGGATGATGTGCGACGGGCGGTCCTCCGCCAGCTGCACGATGTACTCGCCGAGGTCGGTCTCCCGGACGTCCAGCCCCGCCTCGATGAGCCCGGCGTTGAGGTGGATCTCCTCCGTCGCCATCGACTTCGCCTTGACCACCCGCTGGACGCCGGCCGCCTGGGCGATGTCGCGCACGATCCGGACCGCGTCGGTCGCCGTGGGCGCCCGGTGCACCCGGACCCCCCGGGGCTCCACCGCGGCCGTGAACTCCCGGGCGAGCGCCTCCAGCCGGGGGATCTGCGCGAGCCGAGCCGCCCGCGCCTCGTCTCGCACCCGCTCGACGTCCGGCAACGCCTCCAGGGCCGCCCCTCGTCGCTCCCGCAGCGCGGACGCGGCCTTGCCGATCGCCTGGTGCAGGTGCGCGTCGTCGACGGTCGCCGCGATGCGCTGGTCGAAGGGGGGCGTCTTCACGACTCGGGGGCCTCGTCGAGGAGCTCGGCGAGGTGGCGGACCCGGACCGGGGAGCCGCGGCGGCGGAGCCCGCCCTCCACCTGGAGCAGGCAGCCGAGGTCACAGGCGGTGAGCACGTCGGCGCCGCTCGCCTCCACCGCGTCCAGCTTCGCCTCGAGCATCGCGGCGGAGACGGCGGGCCGCTCGACGGCGAACAGGCCGCCGAAGCCGCAGCACTCCCGCTCGTCGGCCAGCGGCACCACCTCCACCCCGTCCAGCCCCGCCAGCAGCTCCCGGGGCGCGGCGTCGATGCCCATGCCCCGGAGCAGGTGACAGGACGCGTGGTAGGCGACCCGCCCCGACGCCCCGCGCGGACCGCGCGCCGCGCCCCGGGCCACCAGGAACGCCGACAGCTCCGAGCTGCGAGCCGCCACCCCGTCGACCTGGGCCGTGAGCTGGGCGTCCCCCTCGGCGAGCTCCCGCCAGCGGTGCACGATCATGTCGGCGCACGAGCCCGACGGGATCACGATCGGCCCCTCCGTGCCGGCCAGGACCGCCACCGCGTGCCGGGCCACCGCGCGAGCCTCGTCGTCGAACCCGGCGTTGTAGGCCGGCTGGCCGCAGCAGACGACGTCCAGCGGCACCTCGACCGTCAGCCCCAGCCCCTCCAGGAGACGCACCGCGGCCTCGCCCACCTCCGGTCGCAGCTCGCCGACGAGGCAGGTCGGCAGGAGCTGGACCGTCGTCTCCGAGCTCACCGCGGGCTCGTCGATCGGCGGCGTCGGCTCGCCAGGAGCGCGAGCGGGGCGAGGAGCCAGGACGCTCCGCCGGGGCCGGCGCCGTCGCAGCGGCAGCTGCCTTGCGCCGACGGCCCGTCGTCGTCGTCGTCGTCGTCGCCGGCCGAGTCGTCGTCGTCCGGGGCGAGGTCGTCGTCGTCGTCGTCGCTGGCCGAGTCGTCGTCGTCGAAGGGGGGCGGGCAGTCGGCGTCCAGGCCGTCGACCTCGCTGCCGTCGCAGTCCTCGTCCGCCGCGGAGTCGCAGTCCTCCTCGGCGCCGGGCCACGCCGCCTCGTCCTCGTCGTCGCAGTCGGAGCTGTCGTCGGCGTAGCCGCCCGGCGGGTAGCAGTAGACGCCGTCCCCGTCGGGGTGGGGGGCGTCGGGGTCGCCGAAGCCGTCCCCGTCGTCGTCGGCGTAGAACAGCGCCGTCTCGTCGCAGGGGCTGGTCCAGGAGAAGTTGTCGACCCAGACCGCGTTGTCGGGGTTGGCGACGTCGGTGCCGACGATCCAGACCCGGGCGATCACCTCGGTCAGCCCGTCGACGTTGCCCGTCAGGTCGACCGCCTCGTGGTGCTGCCAGGAGGCGTCGGGCACCGGGAACTGGCGGGTGTGTCGCAGCGTGCCGTCGGGCTCGAGCAGCTGAAACGTGACGTTGCTCGCGTCCAGCGTCGCGTAGTCGAACTCGACGACGAACGGCAGCGTCACCGGCACGGTGCGCTCCAGGCCGTAGCGGCGGGTGCTGCCCGAGTACGTGTAGTGGCCCATCACCCGGGCCGAGGGGGCGGGGTCGCCGTCCGCGGCGTCGTGGGCGAGCGCGTAGGTCGGTGAGAACGAGGTGCTGTCGCGCCACAGGGCCCAGGGGTCGGTCGTGGTCGCGAAGTCGTCGGTCTCGTACGGCACGTCCGGCACCGGCGGCAGCTCCGTGGTGATCAACTGCACGTTGTCGAAGGCGACGTGCTGGTTGTGGTTGGCGTGCCAGCCGTCGTTGACGCTGAGCCGGACGTAGACGTCGGTCGGCTCCGTCGGGAGCGCGAAGGTGAGGTCCGTCGGCGGGTAGGTCAGCCAGCCGGTGTCCAGCAGGCTGCCGCTGATCAGGGTCTGCGAGTACAGCACCGAGTCGTCGGACGCCTGCACGATCTGCAGCGCCATGTTGGTCGTCGTCTGCCCGGTGGACCAGGCGCGCCAGTCGAACGTCAGGTGGAACCGCAGCAGGTTGGGGAAGCTGCGCTGCAGCCCGAACCGTCGGCCCTCGCCCGACGGGCCGTTGGCGTCTTGGGTGTCCCAGTCACCCTGGATGTGGGCGCCGGGGGCGGGCAGCCCTTCGGCCGGATCGGCCGTCGCGGCGTACCCGATCGGCTCCCCCGCCTCGGTGTTGGACCAGAACTCCCAGTCCCCGAGGCCGGCGGAGAAGTCGTCCGAGTAGACGATGGTGTCCTCGCCCGCGGCGGCCCTCGCCGGCACGGCGAGGCAGAGCAGGGCGGCGAAGGCTCGCGTGACGGCCGGTCCCATCGTGGCATCGTACCGGCCGCAGCTCACCACGGGCTCGACAGGACGATCCCCATCCCGGGGTTGGTGTCGGTGCCGATCAGCAGGTCGGGGCGGCCGTCCCCGTCGACGTCGCCCGGGCCGGCGAGGGAGCGGCCGGCGCCGCCCATCGACGGGTTGCCGGAGTCGCCGTGGAACGCCGCCGCCGCCGCGGACGTGTCCACCTCGCCGCCCGCCGCCGCGTCTGCCCCCGAGAAGAAGAACAAGAGGCCGTAGGTCGCCTGGGGAGCGCCGACGGTGAAGTCGTCGAGGCCGTCGCCGTCGACGTCGCCGACCCCCGACACGGCGGCGCCGAACTGCTGGCTCGGGGAGGCCCCCTCGACCAGGTAGTCGGCGTCCTCGACCCAGAACTCGCCGCCGCCGCTCAGGGTGGCCCCGGTGAAGACCATCGCGCGGCCCGAGAAGGGGCCGGGGGGGCCGTGGAAGTAGGGGTCCCCGATCACCAGGTCGTCGAGGCCGTCGCCGTCGACGTCCCCCGCCGAGCCGAGCCCGATCTCGTTGGCGAAGGAGGAGAAGTCGGTGATCAGCACCTCGCGGTCGCTCATGTCGATGTCGCCGCCGTACTGCAGCTCGTCCCCGAACACGATCGCGATGTCGCCGGGCTGGCCGACCCGGCTGACCAGGTCGTCGAGGCCGTCGCCGTCGATGTCCCCCGCGGCGGCGGTGGGCTGGGCGACGTCACCCCAGTAGCCGCTGCCGCGCACCAGCTGGGCGTCCGCGTCCTCGGGGGTGAAGTCGCCTCCGTACTGAAGACTGGAGCCGAAGAACACGTACGCCGCGCCCTCCCACTCCTCGCCCCCCAGCGGCGCGGTCAGCACCACGTCCGCCAGGCCGTCGCCGTCGACGTCCCCCGCCGACGAGACGACCCAGCCGAGCAGCTCCTCGTCGCCGCCGAGGAACCGCACGTCCGCCTCGGAGAGGGAGCGGGGGCCCGGCGTCCCGAGGCTCGCGCCGAAGAACAGGGCGGCTTCGCCGGGCGGGTCGTCGGGCTCCTCGTAGCTCGGCGCGCCGATCAGCAGGTCGTCCAGGCCGTCTCCGTCGACGTCCCCCGCGCCCGCGACGCTCCAGCCCGTCATCGCGCCGGCGGCGTCGGCCTGGAACGAGGCGTGAGCGTCCGCGAGGGAGAGGTCCCCCCCGAGCCCCAGGTCCGCGGCGAGCACGACGTAGGCGATCCCGGTGCGCTCGCCGAGCGCCTCGTTGAAGGGCGCGCCGACGAGCAGGTCGCCCAGGCCGTCGCCGTCGACGTCCCCCGCGGCGGCCACCGAGTAGCCGGCCGACTCGTTGCCGGTGGCGCCGTGCAGCATGGCCAGGCTCGCCCAGCCGAGGGACGTCGTCCCGAAGCCGTCGCAGTTCCGGTCGACCAGGTCCGAGGGGTCCCACAGGTCGGGGTGGGTCAGCGCGTCGTCGTCGTCGCAGTCGCCGCTGCAGCTGTCCAGGCCGTCGCCGTCGCTGTCGGCCCGGTGGGCGGCGGCATCGTCGTCGTCGCAGTCCCAGTTGGGGTTGGACAGGTCGGCGGGGAACTCGTTGCCGGCGTAGCCGTCCCCGTCCGCGTCGATGCCGTCGACGCCGTCGCAGTTGGGATCCTCGCCGTCCCCCCACGGGTCGGCGGCGAACGGCGAGACCGTGAAGTCGTCGTCGTCGCAGTCGCCGTCGCACAGGCTCGCGCCGTCTCCGTCGACGTCCAGCCCGTGCATCAGCGGGTCGTCGTCGTCGCAGTCCCCCGCGCAGGCCATCGAGCCGTCGCCGTCCAGGTCGGCCTCGGACGGGTCGACGACGCAGTCCTGGTCCAGCCCGTCGCACACCGACGCCTCGCTGTTGCCGGGGAAGCGGGCCGCGTCGTCGTCGTCGCAGTCTCCGGCGCAGGAGTCGACCCCGTCGGCGTCGCTGTCGGCGCGGTCGAGGGTGGCGTCGCCGTCGTCGCAGTCCCAGGTCGGGTCGCCGGGATCCGCGTCCCCGGGGAAGCCGTCTCCGTCGGCGTCCAGGCCGTCCGACCCGTCGCAGTCCTGGTCGACGCCGTCCCCCCAGGGGTCGACCGCGGCGGGGCCGACGGTGGGGTCGTCGTCGTCGCAGTCGCCGCCGCAGGTGTCGACGCCGTCGCCGTCGGCGTCGGCGCGGTCGAGGGTGGCGAGCAGGTCGTCGCAGTCCCAGGTCGGGTCGCCGGGGTCGGCGTCGCCGGGGAAGCCGTCGCCGTCCAGGTCGGTGCCGTCGACGCCGTCGCAGTTGTCGTCCAGCGCGTCCCCCCAGGGGTCGGGGGCGTCGGGTCGCACCAGCGGGTCCGCTTCGTCGCAGTCCCCGGTGCAGGGGTCGAAGCCGTCGCCGTCGTCGTCGAGCCCCGCGACGTCGTCGTTGTCGTCGTTGCAGTCGGCGCAGGCGAGGGCGCCGTCGCCGTCGTCGTCGACCTCGTCCGGCCCGGGGCCTCCGAAGCAGTCGTCGTCCACCCCGTTGCAGACCTCCGGGGCCCCCGGTCGGACCGTCGCGTCGTTGTCGTCGCAGTCGCCGTCACAGGCGCTGAGGCCGTCGAAGTCGACGTCGTCGGGGGTCAGCGTGGCGTCCTCGTCGTCGCAGTCGGGCTCGTCGGAGCAGAGCGAGTAGCCGTCCCCGTCGGTGTCGGCGGGGTGGATGGCGGTGTTGTCGTCGTCGCAGTCCCCCGTGCAGGGGGCGTAGCCATCGGTGTCGTCGTCCGCCTCGTCGTCCGGCAGGACGCCGTCGCAGTCCTGGTCGACGCCGTCGCAGGTCTCCTCGATGCCCGGCGCCCGTCCGGGGTCGCTGTCGTCGCAGTCGGGGGGATCGGAGCAGAGCGACGCCCCGTCGCCGTCCAGGTCGAACGCCTGGAGGGTCGGGTCGTCGTCGTCGCAGTCGCCGTCGCACGTGGACTGCCCGTCGCCGTCGGCGTCGAGGTCGTTGAGGGCGGCGTCGGTGGGGTCGCAGTCGCCCAGGTCGTCGTCCGAGCCGTCGGCGTCGGCGTCGCGGTAGTCCAGCCCGTCGCAGTCCTGGTCGACGCCGTCGTGGGGGACCTCCGTCGCGCCGGGGTGCACGTCGGGGTCGCCGTCGTCGCAGTCGGGGTTGCCGGGGGCGTTGGCCGCCCGGCCGTCTCCGTCTCCGTCCATGCCGTCGGCGCCGTCGCAGTTCTGGTCGACGCCGTCCCCGTGGGGGTCGAGCACGCCGTCGCGGATCTCGGCGTCCTCGGGAGCGCAGTCGAGCCAGTCGGGGGCGCCGTCGCCGTCGGCGTCCAGGAACTCCTCGGCGTCGGGTCCGCAGGCCGGGGCGGTGAGCAGCCCGGCGAGCAGCAACAGCAGGGGGGCGCGCCTCACCACGGGCTCACCAGGACGTACGCCTTGCCGGCGTTGGTGCCGGCCTCGTCGTTGAAGAAGTTGCCGAGCAGCAGGTCCGCCCGGCCGTCCCCGTCGACGTCGCCGGCGCCCGAGAGGTCGCGTCCGAGCGCGTAGCCGTACGCCTCGCCGGAGAAGGCGTCCCCGGCGAGGCCGACGGACATCGTGCCCGACGCGGGCAGGTCGGCCGCGTAGACGACGTAGACCTTGCCGGCGAACTCCGGGGCGGTGGCGGCCAGGGGCGCGCCGAGCAGCAGGTCGGGGAGCCCGTCGCCGTCGACGTCGCCGGGCGCGGCGATGTACCGACCCGCGCTGTTCCCAGCCGCCTCGCCGACCAGGAGGAGGTCGGCGTCCGAGGCGAGGAACTCCCCCCCCCCGGCGAGGGTCGATCCCCAGAAGATGGCGACCTGGCCTGCGCTAGCGCCCGCGGCGTCGCCCCAGGGCGCGCTGATCGCCAGGTCGGCGAGGCCGTCGCCGTCCAGGTCCCCGGGCGTTGCGACCACCTCGGCGAGGCCGTCCCCCGGCGCCCCGAGCACCCGGACGTCTGCGTCACCCAGGTCGAAGGTGCCGCCGGCGAGCAGGGTCGAGCCGAAGAAGAGGTAGGCCTGGCCCGCGCTGTCGCCCCCCTCGTCGTTGCTGTCGGCGCCGACGAGCACGTCCGGCAGGCCGTCGCCGTCGACGTCGCCGGCCCAGGCGACGGCCCGACCCGCCTGGTCCAGGAACGCCTCCCCGAGGAGCTCGGCGTGGGCGACGGTCGGCAGGTCGAAGGTGCCCCCGGCCGCCACGTCGGCGCCGAGCACCACGTAGACCTTTCCCGAGGAGAGGTCGACGTCGTCGGCGTTGTCGGCGCCCAGCAGCAGGTCCGCGAGGCCGTCCCCGTCGAGGTCGGCGCCTCCATCGAGCGCATAGCCGACCTCGTCCCCCGGTCCCCCGACGAGGCGGATGGCGGCGTCCGGCTCGGACCGCAGCCCGCCGAGCGAGAGGTCGGCGCCGGTGAAGATCGTGACCAGCCCCTCGGGGCCGTAGGGCGACACCGCCCAGCCCCGGACGGCGACCATGACGTCGTCGAGGCCGTCCCCGTCGACGTCGCCGGCCCCCCCGACGGCGTTGCCGAGGCTGTCGTAGTAGGCGACCCCCTCGATCGTCGCGTCGGCGTCGGCGACGCTCATGGTGCCGCCCGCGGCGAGGGTGGAGCCGAACACGACGTACGCCGAGCCAGCGCCCCCGACGGGCGTGTCGGCGGCGGGGGCGCCGAGCACGATGTCGTCCAGGCCGTCGCCGTCGACGTCGCCCGCCGAAGCGACCACGCCGCCGACCTGGTCACCGGCGAGTTCGCCCAGCAGGCCCGCGGTGGCGGCCAGCCCGACCGAGCTCCAGGTGCCGCCGAAGCAGTCGGAGTCGACGCTGTCCTGGGGGTCGTCCCACCCGCTGTCCGGGCCGATGGCGGCGTCGCCGTCGTCGCAGTCGCCGTTGCACGAGTCGGTGCCGTCGCCGTCCGCGTCCGACAGGTTGGCCGCGGGGTCGTCGTCGTCGCAGTCCCCGGCGCACGGCAGGTCGCCGTCGCCGTCGCCGTCCTGCTCGCTGGGGTCGGGCACGCAGTCGCCGTCGATCCCGTCGCAGAGGTTCCACTCGAACCCGCCGGGGTGGGCCCCCGCCTCCGTGTCGTCGCAGTCCTGGTCGGGGCCGGTCGCGTTGGCCGGGTAGCCGTCGCCGTCGGCGTCGATGCCGTCGGCGCCGTCGCAGTTGGGGTCCAGGCCGTCGCCCCAGGGGTCGGGGACGGCGGGGCCGACGCCGACGTCGCCGTCGTCGCAGTCCCCGCCGCAGGTGGCCGCGCCGTCGCCGTCGAGGTCGTCAAGGTTCAGCGCGACGTCGTCGTCGTCGCAGTCCCCCTCGCACTCCATCCAGCCGTCGCCGTCGTCGTCGACCTCGAGCGGGTCGGGGACACAGTCCGCGTCCAGCCCGTCGCAGGCGACCTCGGGGTTGCCGGGGAAGCGGACCGGATCGTCGTCGTCGCAGTCGCCCTCGCACAGGTCGACGCCGTCGCCGTCGCTGTCGGTGCGGTTGGCGTCGGCGTCCTCGTCGTCGCAGTCCCACGCCGCTGTCAGCAGCGTGGGGGGCAGCGCGTTGCCGGGGGCCCCGTCGCCGTCGGCGTCCAGGCCGTCGACCCCGTCGCAGTCCTGGTCGACGCCGTCCCCCCAGGGGTCGGGGCCGCCGGGGAAGATCACCGGGTTGCCCTCGGCGCAGTCGCCGGAGCACGGGTCGAAGCCGTCGGCGTCGTCGTCGATGCCCTGGACGGCGGGGTCGCCGTCATCGCAGTCGTCGCACTCGAACGCGCCGTCGCCGTCGCCGTCCGCCTCGTCCGCCGGCACGCCGTCGGCGCAGTCGTTGTCCAGCCCGTCGCACAGCTCCGGGGCGCCGGGGCGCACGGTGGGGTCGAGATCGTCGCAGTCCCCGTCGCAGGTGGACGCGCCGTCGAAGTCCACGTCGTGGGGGTCGAGCGTCTCGTCGGTGTCGTCGCAGTCCGGGACCGGCGAGCAGCTGTGGGCGCCGTCGCCGTCCCGGTCGACCGGCTCGATGTTCGCGTCCTCGTCGTCGCAGTCGCCCTCGCAGATGGACCGGCCGTCGCCGTCGGCGTCGGCCTCGTTGACCGGAATCAAGCCGTCGCAGTCGTCGTCCAGGCCGTTGCAGGCCTCGGCGGCGCCGGGGAAGACGGCGGGGTCGCCGTCGTCGCAGTCGCCGTCGTCGGCGGTGAGGTCGG
>CAYQEG010000056.1:0-36928 GCA_964416435.1 uncultured Rickettsiales bacterium | reverse complement strand
GGTCTCCACCTCGTAGCCGTCGTCGTAGCCGTCCGCGTCGGTGTCCGGGTCCAGCGGGTCGGTGCCCTCGTCGGCCTCCTCGCCGTCGTCCAGCCCGTCGTCGTCGGTGTCGTCGTCCAGCGGGTCGGTGCCGTCGGCGGCCTCTTCTCCGTCCCCCAGGCCGTCCCCGTCGGTGTCGTCGTCGAAGGGGTCGGTGCCGACGTCCTCCTCGTCCTCGTTGGGCAGGCCGTCCCCGTCGATGTCGTCGTCCGCGCAGTCGGGGAGGCCGTCTCCGTCGAGGTCCCCGAACTCGTCGATCAGGGAGCCGTCACAGTCGCTGTCGACGTCGTCGCACAGCTCGCCGGCGCCGGGGTGCACCGACGCGTCGTCGTCGTCGCAGTCGTCGCCGCCGGCCGCCTCGGACAGGTAGCCGTCCCCGTCCGCGTCGTCGGGATCGCCGTCGCAGTCGAGGTCCGGTCCGCCGGGGTCGTCGGGGGCGCCGGGGTAGACCGTGTCGTCGAAGTCGTCGCAGTCGTCGCCTCCGAACGCCGAGCTGTCGAAGCCGTCGCCGTCCAGGTCGAAGTCCGACGCGCCGTCGCAGTCGGCGTCGATGCCGTCGTACCAACCCTCCGTCGCGTCCGGATTGACGTCGTCGTCGCCGTCGTCGCAGTCGTCCCCGCCGTAGGCGTCGCTCTCGAACCCGTCGCCGTCCGCGTCGAAGTCGGAGCCCCCGCTGCAGTCGGCGTCGACGCCGTCGTAGAAGACCTCGGTGGCGTCGGGGTTGACGTCCCCGTCGCTGTCGTCGCAGTCGACCGGGGCGCAGAAGCCGTCGCCGTCCGCGTCGTTGCCGCTGTCGTTGGGGCAGACGTCGCAGGCGTCGCCGAGGCCGTCGCCATCGCTGTCGGTCTGGGCCGGGTTGGCGACGTCGGGGCAGTTGTCGTCCAGGCCGAGCACGCCGTCGCCGTCGGGGTCGGCCACCTCGCCGACGCCCACCTCGCTGAACACGCCGTCCCGGGAGACGTAGACCAGCAGGCCGCCCGTGCCCGCCGCGAGGGCGGTCGCGAGGTCGACCGAGCCGTCGGCGGCGATGGTGCCGCTGCCGACCTCGACCCCGAGCGAGTCGATGGCGACGTAGTCGCAGTCCGTGCCGGACGTGATGGTCACCACCGTGCCGAGCACCGACGTGACCGCGCAGCCCTCCCAGGTCGTGGCGCTGGCGCCGCTGGGGCCGATCCCGGGGGGCGCCGGCTGCTCGCCGTCGAGCCGGACCCGACCCTCGCCGCCGTGGCCGCCGTCGTCCGGGTAGACCGGGTTGACGCCACGCTCGCCCCCGACCGCGCTGAGGGAGCCGAGCACGCTCAGGCCGCCCGACGCGAGGTGGATGCCGCCGCCGCTGCCGCCGCCGCCGCCCGACGCAGCGCTCTGCCCCTCGCCGGAGTCGCCGCCGTCGCCGCCGTCGGCGAGCACCTCGCCGGACACCACCAGCTGGCCGAACGCGACGAGCCGCATGCCTCCGCCTCCGCCTCCGCCGCCTCCGCCGGCGTAGTCGCCGGTCAGGAACCCGGACGTGATCCAACCGTCGCCGCCCCCGGCGCCGGAGCCGCCAGCGAGCGGGACGAGCGCGTCCGCGCCGTTGACTCCGCCTCCGCCGCCGCCGCAGGCCTGGCCCGAGCCGCCGGGGTCGCCGGCCGTGCCGAAGCCGCCTCCGCCTCCGCCGGTCTCGGTCGGATTGCCGGTGCACGCGCCGCCGCCTCCACCGAGGCCGCCGGCGCCGCCGCTGGAGCCGGGGCTGGTCGACGCGGAGCCGCCCGAGCCGAACGGGTTGCCGGTACCACCCGCGCCGCCGGTGGTGCTGCCGGTGGGGCCGGTGCCGCCCTCGCCGCCGAACGGGCCGTCGCCCCCCTCCTGGGCCAGCGACTCGTCACCGACTCCGGAGCCGCCGCCGACCTGGGGAGAGGCGGTGCCGGCGCGGCCGGCCGACCCGCCGCCGAAGCCGTCGCCGCCGACGCCCGCGAAGCCGGTCACGCCCTCGGACCCGTGGGGTCCGCCCCCGCCGCCGCCGCCCCCGCCGGGGCCGCCGTCGCCGCCGTCGCCGCCGTCTTCGGCCGCGCCGTTGGCGGAGTTGCCGGCCCCGAAGTCACCGCCGTCGGCGCCGGACAGGTCGATGCGGCCTTCGATCACCGCGGTCCCCTGGACCAGCACGATAGGAGGAAGCCAGGCCTCGTTGCCGTCGGTCGCGGGGAGGGGATCGACGGTGCCGAAGACCAGGTCGACCCCGGCCGGCACGTCGAGCGACTCGAGCACCAGCGTGCCCCCGTCCGAGCGGTCGGTCGCCGCCACGGTGATCACGCCGTCGACGGCGCCGTCGTCGTCGCCCACGCCGCCGTCCACCGGTCCGGGCAGGGGGGGCACGACGGAGAACAGGTTGTCCAGCCCGCCCAGGGCTCCGATCGGCGCGCCGTCGATGGACACCACGCAGTCACCGAAGGCCGCGGTCGGCTCGACGGTGAACACGGTGGAGAGGATCGCGCCGGTCGTGCCGTCGGAGTCCAGCGCCCCGACCGGGCCGACCACGATCCCCGGGCAGTCGGTCGTCACCGCCTCGGCGCCCGTGAACCCGCCTCCGTCCCGCAGGACCTGCACGACGGCGTGCATGCCCGGCCCGGCGGCGTCTCCCTGGAGCAGGTCGCCCGCGAAGGCGGGCGTCGTGACGAGGAGCATCAGGAAAAAGACCGGTGAGCGCATGGGGGGATCCTAGACGGGCCTGGGGTGCTCCGTGGCAACATCGGGGGGCGTGACGGTCTCCATGCCGAGCATGCCCGGCCCGCGGAGGCTCGGGGGCACCAACGTCGCCGCCAGCCTCGACCGATTCGTCGGCCGCGAGGGGGAGCTGGGGCGCTTGGAGGAGACGTTCGCGGCCGACCAGCGGCTGGTCACCGTCGTCGGCCCGGGGGGCATGGGCAAGACGCGGCTCGTGCGCGAGTTCTGCAGGCGGGCGCTCGAGCGGTTCGAGGGCGGCCTGTGGTTCTGCGACCTGAGCGACGCGACGGATCTCGACGGCCTCGTCGGCGGCGTCGCCCAGCTGCTCGGCGTGGACCTCGGCGCCGGCCCGGACAGCGAGCAGCGCGTCGGCCGGGTGCTCTCGGCGCGGCCGCCGACGCTGCTCGTCCTGGACAGCCTCGAGCAGATCGAGGACGCCGCGGCCGTGCTGCGCGGCTGGCTGGAGGCGGGCTCCACCGTCTCCATCCTGGTCACCAGTCGCCACCCGATGGACGTGCCGGGGGAGGTCATCCAGCGGCTCGACAGCCTGCCGGTCGCCGACGCCATCGAGCTGTTCAGCGAGCGGGCGTCCCGCCTCTGGTCGGGCTGGGACGGCACCCGGGAGCGCGGCGACGTCGAGCTGTTGGTCCAGGCGCTCGACGGCCTGCCGCTCGCCATCGAGATGGCGGCCGCGCACATCCAGGTCCTCCGCCCGGGCGAGATGCTCAGCCGGCTGGAGACGCGGTCCCAGGAGCTGGTGGGGGGGCCCGAGCAGACGGGCCGCCACCGCACGCTGCGCACCACCATGAACTGGTCGTGGGACCTGCTGCAGGAGTGGGAGCGGGAGGCGCTGGTGCAGCTGAGCGTCTTCCGGGGCGGGTTCACCCTCGACGCCGCGGACGAGGTGCTGCAGTTGCAAGACGCGCCGGCGACCGAGCACGTGGTGCGGTCCCTGCTCCGTCGCTCGCTGCTGCGGCTGCGGGTGGTCGACGGCCTCCGCCGGTTCGGGCTGTACGTCAGCGTCCGGGACTACGCCGGCGAGCACCTGGAGGGGGACCGGGGGCGAGCGGTGCGGCGTCGCCACGCCAGCTGCTTCGCGATGCTGCGGGACGAGCCGGTCCCGCGGATCGCCGAGGACATCGACAACATGCTGGAGGCGGCCCGCTGGGCGATCGCGGTCGGCGAGCGGGACCTGGCCGGAACGACCTGCGCCGCCGCGCTGCGGGTGCTGACCCAGCGCGGCCCGCTGCTCCCCGCGGTCAACCTGGCTCGCGCGGCGCTGGACGGCGCGCTGCGGCCCGACGCTCGGGCCGAGATCCGGATGCAGGCGGCCCAGGCGCTGCAGGCGATCGGCCGGAGCAGCCAGGGCGCCGCGATCTGCCGGGAGGCGCTGGAGGAGGCCCAGGCGGCGGGCGACGTGGGGGCGGAGTGCGACGCGACGCACTTCCTGGCGCTGTCGCTCTTCGCCGACGACCACGCCTCCACCACGCGCTACTACGGGCGCGCGCTGGAGCTCGCCGAGCAGCTCGGCGACGTGCGTCGAATCGCCCGGGAGCACAACGGGCTGGGGATCGCGCTCAGCCGGGTGTTCCACCTGGAGGAGGCTCGCCACCACCTGCAGGAGGGCGCTCGCGCCGCGCGGGAGTGTGGCGACCTCGACATCGAGGCGAAGGCGCTCAGCGTGCTCGGCGTGGTCTGTCGCAAGCAGGGTCGCTGGCAGGCCGCGGCGGACCTGTACGAGCAGGCCATCGGCCACGCGCGGGCGCTCGGCTACCGCCGCCGGGAGGGGATCATCCTGTCGAACCTGGGCGCCCTGGAGCTGGACCGCGGGCGCGTGCACCTCGGTCGGGCGACGCTGCAGGAGGCGCTGCTGATCCACGAGGAGATCGGCGAGGTCCGGAGCCAGGTGATCGCGCTGAGCAACCTGACGCTGGGGGCGCTGGTGCTCGGGGAGCTCGAGGAGGCCCACCGGACGGTTCGCCGGATGATGGACGGGCTCGGCCAGCTCGAGAACTCGATGTTGACCCGGTCCCTGGAGCGCATTCGGGCGGTCGTGCTGCGGGCGCGGGGGCAGCCGCGGGAAGCGGAGGAGATCTGGACGCGGGTGCTGCAGTTCGCGCTCGAGACGGAGAATCGGCACCTGGAGGCGGAGGCCCGCTCCGCCCTCGGCGGGCTGTGGGGCGAGCTGGGCCGGTTGGACGCCGCCGTGGAGGAGGCGCGTCGGGGGGTGGCCGCCGCGCGCCCCCTGGAGGTGCCCCGGCGACTCGCGGACTCCCTGCGCGAGCTCGGCGGGGTCTTGTTCGCGCGCGGTGAGCTCGACGAAGCGGCCGCCGCCTACGACGTGGCGGTCGCGGTGCTGGCCCGGGCGGGGCACGACGTGGACCTCGCGTCGGCGCTCGCGAGCGCCGGACGGGTCGCCGCGCTGCAGGGCCGGCTGGACGCCGCCCGAGCGGCCGCCCAGCGGGTGCAGACGATCGTCGAGAAGGTCGGGTTCGGCCCGCAGTCCGCCGCCCGAGCGGAGCTGGCCGGGCTGATCGAGGCGCTGGGCGACGCCCGCCCGACTCCCGCCTTGAAGATCGGCCCCGACCTGGCGTGGGTCGAGCCGCCCGGGGGGGAGCGGATCCCGATGGGGCGCAAGGCCGTGCTCCGGCGGGTGTTCGCGCGGCTGCTCCAGGAGCGGGTGGCGAGCCCGGGGCACGAGGTCGGCCCCCAGGAGCTCGTGGAGACCGCGTGGCCGGACGACCGATCGGATGCCGACGCGCTGACGAACCGTCTGTACGTCGCGATCCACGGGCTGCGCAAGCTCGGCCTGGACGGTGTGCTGCTCAGCCGGGGCGACGGATACATGCTCGATCCGACCGTCCCGATCGAGGGGATCGCGCAGGCGCCCGGCTCGGGAGGCGGCCCATAAGGCGCCTTAGGAATCCTTAGAAGACCTCCACAACCTCAGTGTTCCGTGTCTGATGTACGGGCCATGACGACGCCAACGCCAAGAAGGCACGGTCCCCCCAGCCCCGAGGCCGCGACCACGACTCCGGTCACGATCGGTGAGAACGCCATCCGGATGGCGTTGCCGAAGCGCCTCGGCCCCTACCACCTGCTCGGGCTCATCGGGCGCGGCGGGATGGGCGAGGTCTACGAAGCCCTCGACCCCCGCCTCGGCCGCCGCCTCGCCATCAAGGTCATGGTGGCGAGCGGAGCGGACGAGAGCTGGACCCGCCGGTTCCTGGCGGAGGCTCGGATCACGTCCCAGCTGGAGCACCCGTCGATCGTCCCGATCTACGACGTCGGGCGCGAGGCGGACCTGCTCTGGCTGGCGATGCGCCGGGTCGACGGCCGGGCGCTCAGCCAACTGCTGGACGAGCGGCCGGCGAACCAGGACTGGCCCCTGGAGCGGCTGCTCGCGGCGTTCGTGCAGGTGTGCGGCGCGGTCGCCTACGCCCACGAGCAGGGCGTGCTGCACCGCGACCTGAAGCCGGACAACATCATGCTCGGCCGGTTCGGCGAGGTGCAGGTGTTGGACTGGGGGGTCGCGGGGCTGGTCGGCGCGGTGCGTCGGAGGACGCAGGACGTGCACGTCGTGGAGCGCGGGCTCCCCCGCGTGACTCGCGACGGTGACCTCGTCGGCACGCCGGGGTACATGCCGCCGGAGCAGGCGTTCCGTGAGCTGGGGCCGGCCGACCCGCGCAGCGACGTCTGGGCGTTGGGGGCGATCCTCTACGAGATCGTGACCCGCCGGCGAGCCTGGCCCCAGTCGGAGGTCAACGAGTACCTCGCCGCGCTGTGGACCCAGCAGGATCCCGACGCCCAGTCGCTGACCGCGTCGCGCCGGGTGTTCGACCCCCTGCTCGACGTCGCCCGGCGGGCGCTCGCGTACGAGCCGGACCAGCGGTTCGAGACGGCCGCGAGCCTCGGGGAGGCGGTGCGTTCGTTCCTGGACGGGCGCCAGCGGCGCGACCGGGCCGCGACCTTCCTCAAGGCGGCCCAGGACGCGTGGGTCCGCTGGGCCCAGGTGGCCGACAACAAGCGCGTGCTCGAGCAGCGGGAGCGCCAGCTCCTGCGTCGGATCGACCGGTGGGCGCCGCTGGAGGCGAAGCGAGAGCTGTTGCGCGTCCGCGAGCAGCTGCGGGACCTCGGCCCCGAGCGGGAGGAGCTGTTCGGGCAGGCCGTGGCCGAGGCCGAGCGGGCTCTGTCCCAGGACCCGTCCAGCGCCATCGCTCGCGGGTTCCTGTCGCGCGCCTACTGGCGCCGGTTCGAGGAGGCCGAGCAGTCCGGCGATCGCTCCGCGCAACGCTACTTCGAGTCGCGCGTTCGCGCCTACGACGACGGCAGCCTGACGTCCCTGCTGACGGGCACCGGAGCGGTGACGATCCGCACCGACCCTCCGGGGGCGGAGGTGTTCGTCGAGAAGATCGTCCGCCGAGGCCTCGTGTGGCGGCGGGACGCACCGTTTCGGCTGGGCCAGACGCCGATCGAGAAGGCCCCCCTGGAGATGGGTTCGTACCTGATGACGATTCGGGCGACAGGCAAGGCGCCCGTGCGGTATCCGGTGCGCATCGACCGGGGGGGCCACTGGTCTAGCGGGACTTCGCCGGTCCCCCTGTACAGCGGCAAGCAGATCGGGGAGGGCTACGTCTACGTGCCGCCCGGGCCGTTCCAGCGGGGTGGTGACCCCAGCGCGGTGGGCGGCCTGTCGCGGGACGAGGTGACGCTGCCCGGGTACTTCGTCTCGGCGCTGCCGGTGACCGTCGAGCAATGGTGCCTGTGGGTCAACGACCTCCTGGACAACGGCTGGCTCGACGAAGCCTGGGCCGCAGTCCCCCACCGAGAGGCGTCGGTGACGCGGGATGCCGCGCGCTACTGGCCGCGGCTGAGCACGAGCCGCCGCTACGAGCCGCCGATCCTCGACCGCGACGGCGACGCCTGGGAGGCCGATTGGCCGATCGTGGCGGTGTCCTTCGAGCAGGTCGCTTCGTTCGTCCAGTGGCGAGCGGACCTGGACGGCGTCGATTACCGACTCCCGTCCGAGGACCAGTGGGAGAAGGCCGCGCGCGGGGTCGACGGGCGCGTGTTCCCCTGGGGAGACGACTTCGATCCGACCCTCTGCACGATGAACGACAGCATCCGTGGCCGACCGAAGGTGCAACGAGTGGGCTCGCGGCCGGGGGATGTCTCGATCTACGGTGTACGGGACATGGCAGGAGGAGTGCGCGAGTGGTGCGGGGATCCCTCGTTCGAGGGGGACCGTAGCCGGCGCCCGCTTCGGGGCGGCTCGTGGGCCAACGACGCGACCTTCTGTCGACTCGCCTCCCGGACCGGGGCTCAGCCGTGGGAGGCGCTGGGCGGGGCCGGCTTCCGGTTGGTGCGGATCGATCCACTGAAGGGGGACGAGTCATGAGCACGATCATCTCCTCTCGTCCGCCGCCGACGTCGTCGCGTCCGTCGCGTTCGTCGCTTACGTCGCATTCCTCCGCGCCGCCGATCGCTCGCACCCCGTCGGTGGATCGCCCTCGGCCCAGGCCGGAGGCCGGCCCGGTCTCGGGGGACCTCGGTCGGTTCCGGCTCCTCCGTGAGTTGGGGCGGGGCGGCATGGGTCAGGTGGTGGAGGCCTATGACCCCGAGCTGGGTCGGCTCGTCGCGATCAAGGTCGTCCGCCACCGGGGTCGGCTCGGGAACAGCCAGGTCGCGCGGTTCCTGGGCGAGGCGCGCATCACCAGCCAGCTCGAGCACCCCAACATCGTCCCCGTCCACGAGATCGGTGAGACCGCCGACGGCCGGGTCTACTTCGTCATGAAGCGGATCGACGGCCGCTCGCTGCAGGATGTCATCCACGGCGTGCGCAAGAACCGCCCGGGGGATCGCGGCCACTGGACGCGGCACCGGCTGCTCAACGCCTTCGTGCAGATCTGCCAGGCGCTCGCCTTCTCCCACAGTCGGGGCGTGGTGCATCGCGACCTGAAGCCAGACAACGTGATGCTCGGTGCGTTCGCCGAGGTGCTGGTGATGGACTGGGGGCTGGCCCGGCTGGCGGACGACGGCGCTCCCGTCAGCCCGTTCCGGCCCGGCGGTCCGACCCCGGACAAGACGGACTGGGGGTCCGCGGTCGGCACCCCCGGCTACATGTCGCCGGAGCAGGGGCTCGGGCAGCTCGACCGCGTGGGACCCCGGAGCGACGTCTGGAGCCTGGGCGCGATCCTGTACGAGATCCTCACCTGGGAGCGCGCCTACATGGCCCGGTCGGCGGTGGAGCTGTTCGCGGTGTCGGCCGCCGGCCCGCCCGACGACCCGCGGCTGCGGGCGCCGATGAACAACATCCCCGAGGAGATCGCGTCGATCTGCCTGCGGTGCCTGTGCCGGCTCCCGGAGGACCGGTACTCGGGCGCGGCCGAGCTGGCCGAGGCGGTGGAGGACTTCCTGGAGGGCAGCGATCGGCGCGCCGACGCCGAGGCCCACGTCCGGGAGGCTCACCGGCTGTGGAAGCAGTGCCTGTCGCTGGGCCGCGAGCGGGCGGCGCTCACGGCGCGGGGGCGGCGCCTGGAGCGCTCCCTGGACCCGTCGCAGCCGAGCGAGCGGCGTCGGGAGCTGTGGGGCCTGCGGCGGCGCGAGGCGCAGCTGGGGCCGCAGCGGGCGGCGCGGTTCGCCGAGGCGGTCGGCGCGGCCGAGCGGGCGCTCGCGCGGGATCCCAAGCACCCCGAGGCGCGCGCCTTCCTGGCCGACGTGCACTACACGCGGTTCACGGAGTCGGAGTCGGCGCGCAACCGCGAGGCGGCGATGTACTTCCGGCAGCGGGCGCTGTCCTACGACGACGACGGTCGGGTGGCGCGGCTGATCCTGGGGACCGGTTCGCTGCAGCTCACCTCGGACCCGCCGGGCGCGGAGGTGCTGGCTCAACGGTTCAACACCGACGCGCTGCTGTGGACCCTCGGGGAGCCGAGGGTCCTCGGCACGACGCCGCTGTCGACCCCGCTGGAGCCCGGGAGCTGGATGCTGACGCTCCGGTCGCCGGGCTACGAGGACACCCGGTACCCGGTGTTCCTGCCCCGGTGCGGTCACTGGAGCAGCGGGAACAAGGCCGTGCAGTTGCTGCACGAGGGCACGGTCCCGAAGGGGTTCGTGTTCGTGCCCGAGGGGCCGTTCGTGCGCGGCGGCGACGCCGATGCGCCCCACGCGGGGCCGGCGACGCCGACGGACGTGGGTGACTTCCTGATCGCCCGGTACCCCGTGACGACGGAGGAGTACGCCGAGTTCCTGACCGCGGTGCACCGGGAGGACGCCGACGCGGCGTGGCGCCGGGTGCCCCGGGTGCACGCGGCGCTCGCGGACGATCGGGGCGGCCAGTACTGGCGGCGTCCCGACCCGGGCGACGCCTACGAGCCGCCGGAGCGCGACCGTGACGGTCACCGGTGGGATCCCCGCTGGCCGGTCGGTGGCATCTCCTGGCACGACGCGCTGGCCTACTGCGACTGGCGAGGCGAGCGGGACGGGCGTCCCTACCGCCTGCCGACGGAGGAGGAGTGGGAGAAGGCCGCCGGCGGAGTGGATGGGCGGCGCTACCCCTGGGGCGACGACTTCGACTCGACGCTCTGCGTGATGCGCTACAGCACGAGCACGCAGGCGACGCCGCGGCCGGTCGGCCACGCTGAGACCGACGTGTCGGTCTACGGAGTCCGGGATGTCGCCGGCTCGATGGCGACCTGGTGCGCCGAGCGCGAGTTCGACGGTGACAGGGACCGTCGGCCCGCCCGGGGTGGCAGCTGGATCGGCGTGCCCTGGACGTCCCGGGTCGCCGCCCGCTACAGCGGCCTCCCCGGCGGCGCCAACATCGCCTACGGCATCCGGCTGGTGATCCCGCTGTAGGGCGGCCCGGCCCCGCTACTGCGTGGCTCGGACCCTATCCCGCCAACAGCCCACGCTCGACGAGCTCCGCGCGCAGGGCGTCGGCGCCGACGAACTTGATCGCTCCCATGCCGACGGCCGCCGCTCCCTTGCAGTTGCGACCGCGATCGTCGACGAACAGGAAGTCGCCAGCCGGCCGACCGAGCCGCTGGATCGGGCCCGTGTAGGCGCCCTCGTCGGGCTTGCGGACGCCGGTGTTGCAGCTGACGAACGTCCACTCGAGGTAGCGGCTCAGCGCCAGCTTGTCCTCGATCCAGCTCCACCACGACGGGTAGTTGCTCAGCGCGTGCATCGCGACGCCGGCCGCCTCCAGGTCAGCGAGCAGAGGCTCCATCCCGTCGATGAACCGGTAGCCGTCTCGGAACAGCTGCGCGAACGCGGCGCGGTCGTAGTCGCGGCCGTCGGTCCAGAAGCGGCGCAGGAAGGTGTCCGAGTCGATCCGCCCCAGCTCGAAGTCGATCCACGACGACGGGTCCTTGCCCTTCCAGATCTCCTCGAACGGCTGCCCGAAGAACCGAGGGATGTCCCAGAAGGGGTCGCGCACGATCGTGTCCATCACGTCCAGCAGCAGGATCGTGTCGCTCATGACGAACAAGCCTCCAGGGCCAGGTCGTACGGGTCCGCCGACCAGCGCCAGCGGCCCTGCCGGGTCGCGTTGCCGAGGCACCCGCGCAGGCGACGCAGGTACTCGCGGCGTGGGATCTCCAGCGCGCCGAAGCGGTCCAGGTGGTCGGTGTAGACCTGCGAGTCGAGCAGGTCGAACTCCCACGCCACCAGCTGGCCGATGAACGCCACGAACGCGACCTTGCTGGCGTCGGGGCGGAGCGCGAACATCGACTCGCCGAAGAAGATCGATCCGATGGAGACCCCGTACAGCCCGCCCGCCAGCTCGTCGCCGTCCCACGCCTCGACGGAGTGCGCGAACCCGAGCTCGTGCAGCCGCAGGTACGCCCGCTCCATGTCGTCGGTGATCCAGGTCCCCTCCTGGCCCGGTCGAGGCACCAGGGCGCAGGCCTTGATGACCCGGTCGAAGGCGTGGTCCATGGTCAGTCGATAGGGCCGCTTCTTGATCCGCTGCTTCAACGTGCGACCGACGTAGATCTCGCTCGGCGGCAGCACGAACCGGGGGTCCGGCGAGTGCCACAGGATCGGCTGCCCCTCGCTGTACCAGGGGAAGATCCCGGCCGCGTAGCCGCGCAGCAGCCGGGACGGGTGCAGGTCCCCGCCGACCGCGATCAGGCCGGACTCGTCGGCCAGCTCCGGGTCGGGGAAGAGGTGCTCGTCTGGCAGCGCGTAGATCGGCACGTCCGAAGTGTAGGTCCCCCGCAGGTCCAGGTCGTCGGGCGCTCAGCCCTCAGACACCACCTGCAGCCTCGTTCGTCCCGCCGCGACCTCCGGCAGCGAGGCCGGGCCGATGCCGAGCTTGCGCCACAGCTCCGTGTCGCCGAGGTGGCTGCCACGGACCCGGGTCAGCCCCGCCACCATCGACTCCCGCGCCTTGGGATGGTCCACCTCGATGCTGTCGATCAGCGCCTTGATCGCCTGCCGCTTCAGGTCTTCCTGGGAGCCGCACAGGTTGCAGGGCAGGATCGGGAACGCCTGCTCGGCCGCGTAGGCCTCCAGCTCCCGCTCGAAGCAATGCGCCATCGGTCGGATGACCGTGTTGCGGCCGTCGTCGCTCCGCAGCCACGGCGGCATCGCCTTGATCTGGCCGGTGAACAGCCAGTTCAGCATCAGCGTCTCGATCGCGTCGTCGCCGTGGTGGCCCAGCGCGATCTTGTTGCACTTCAGGTCGACCGCGGCGTTGTAGAGGATGCCGCGGCGCAGCCGGCTGCACAGGGAACAGTAGGTGCCGCCCTCTTCGATCTTGTCGACGACCACCGAGTAGGTGTCCTGTCGCGCGATGTGGAACTCGCCCCCGCGTGCTTCCAGCCACTCGACCAACGGCGCGCCCTCGTAGCCGGGCTGCACCTGGTCGAGGTGCCACGGCACCAGGTCGAACCGGACGGGCGCCCGCTCGTTCAGCCGGTCCAGGATCGAGAGCAGCGCGTAGCTGTCCTTGCCGCCGGACATCGCGACGAGCACACGATCGCCCTCTTCGATCAGCGCGTACTCGCGGATCGCTCGACCGACCTTGCGCAGGAGCTTGCGCTCCAGCTTGCTGATGACCTTCTCGCGCGGCATGGCGGCCGGAAGGTAGCGACTGCGGCCCCGGGAAGCCAGAGCCGATTCGAGGACTACTTGCCGTAGGTGGCGCGGATGTAGGCCAGGACGTCCCGCCGCTGCTGGTCGTCGAGGATGCCCTTCCAGGCGACCATCGTCGTGCCGGGCATGCCGTTGGCGATCGTGCCGAGCAGCTCCCCGTCCGTCTTGGCGAGGCGGGTCGTGTCGTTGACGAAGTCGGCGCCCAGCGCGCCGCCCATGCCGGTGCCGTCGGCCTGGTGACAGGCGAGGCAGTTGGTCTTGTAGACGGCCTCACCGGCCGCCGCGTCGGGCGTCAGGGCGAGGGCGGGGTCGGCGTTGGTGGCGCCTTCGGCCGGGGCAGCGGCTTCGGCCGGGGCAGCGGCTTCGGCCGGGGCGGCGGCTTCGGCCGGGGCGGGCTCCGACGGCGCGGAGGTGGAGGCGGGCTCGTCGCCGCCGCCGCAGGCGGTCAGCGTCAGAGCGAGGAGGAGGGCGAGCTTGGTCTTCATCGGGTCTGCCTCAGGGCTTGGCGAGCCGGCGTTTCAGCTCGTTCCAGTCGAATGTTTCGGCGTGCCTACCGGTCGCTGAACGCCACGTCAAGACGGGAGTCCCCATCACCCGACGTTCAGGTCCGATTTGGTAGACCGCCTCCCGGGCCGGGATCCACGGCTGGGGCGCCGGGTCGTGGGCGGCCGGATCGAGGTCGTCGGGCAGCACCTCGACCCACACCTCGGCGGGCTGACCCAGCGGCCCCGGCGTCTGCAGGTAGACCACGAGGTCCCCGATCGAGCAGAAGTGCTTGTGCTGGCCGTCTCGGTGGACCACCTGTCCCCGGGGCGATGCCTGCTCGGCCACGGACATCCCGCACACCGCGCACTCCGTGTCGACGAGCGGCGCCGGTTCGAGCGGGGCCTGCGTCGCCGGCGCGTCGGCGCCGCGGCCGCAGCCCGCCAGGGTGAGGAGGAGCAGCAGGGGGGCGAGCTTCACGTCAGGACGTTACCGCGCGACGTCGCCCGAGCAGCGCCGCCCCGATCCCCAGCGGGGCCAGGATCCAGGCCGCCCACATCGCGAGCGTCGCCCCGGGGCCGGGCAGCGCGGTGACCAGCCCCAGCGCCTCGAGGTCCGCGCCGCTCAGGCCGGTCATCAGGCTCAGCCGGTACAGACCCGCGGGGTTCGCCACCGTCAGGCCGGCGACCAGGGACTGGGGGAGGTCCCCGTCCGTGGCGACCAGCGCCGCGAGGATGCCCAGGTCCCAGAACAGCACCATCACGAACCAGACCGCGACGGCCAGGGAGGCCGCGGTGGCGTGACGCCGGGAGACCGACGAGATCAGCACCCCCAGGGACAGGAACGACGCCCCGAGCAGCAGCGTCGGCCCGACGAGCGCGAACAGCGCCGCGCGTTGTCCACCCTGGAGCACCAGCGCCGCGGCCCCGAGGCCGAGGACCACGGCGATCCCCAGCGCGGCGGCCCGCCCCAGGAACTTGCTCAGGAGCACCTCGGCGCGCCCGACCGGCAGCGAGAGCAGCAGCCCCAGGGTGTTGCGCTCGCGCTCTCCCACGATCGCGTCGTGACCGAGGATCAGCGCCACGAGCGGCACCAGGAACGTCGCCAGCGTCACCAGCGACGGCGCGGTGACGGCCGCCGCCGACTCCTCGGCGGCCCGGCCGTACAGCCCGACGCCCGACGCCAACAGCACGAACAGCGCGGTGCTGACGAGCACCCAGCGGTCCCGCAGCCGCTCGGTCAGTTCGTGGAGCACCAACGCGCGGGCGACTCGACCGGTCATGCGTCCAGCCCTGCGTCGGCGCCCTGCAGGAGGCGTTCGTAGATGGCGTCCAGGCCGGGCTCTTCGACCCGGACGTGGGCGACGTCGCCGCTGCGGCTGCCCAGCTCCTCGAGCACCGCGAGCAGGGCGGCGGGCGGCACCTCCAGGCGGATGCGCCCGTCGGCCAGGTCCACCGGCACCCCGAGCGCGCCGCTCAGCGCGCCGGCCAGAGGCTCCGTCTCACGATCCTGGTGCAGCTCCAGCCGGACCTTGACCGGCAGGTCGGCCCGTCGGCGCAGCTCGTCGGGGGTGCCCGACGCGACGACCCGGCCGTTGCTCAGCACGTGCACCTGGTCGGCCCGCGCCTCGATGAGGGCGAGGTCGTGGGTCGACACCACCGCGGTGCGCTCGGCTTCCCGCCACTCCGTGAGCACGTCCCACAGCAGCCCCAACCCCTCCTGGTCCAGGCCGCCGGTCGGCTCGTCGAGGACCAGCAGGTCCGGCTCCGCGAGGATCGCCACCGCGATGCCCAGCCGCTGCCTCATGCCGCGGCTGTATCCGCGCACCGGTCGGCCGGCGGCGCGGGCGAGGCCGACCCGCTTCAACACGTGCTCGACCCGGGAACGAGCGACGCCGCGCGCGTGGGCGAAGAAGCGGAGCACCTGGCGCCCGCTGAGGTTGTCCGCGAACGCGACCGACTCGGGCAGGTAGCCGACCTGCTCCCGCATCTCGCGGCGGAATCGACCGCCCGACCCGATGAGGTCACGGCCGTCGACGAGCACCCGGCCGGCGTCCGGCTCGAGCAGCCCCAGGAGCACCCCCATGAGGGTCGACTTGCCGGCGCCGTTGGGGCCGGCGAGCACCGAGACGTCCCCGGTGGCGAGCTGCAGGTCGACGCCCGCGAGCGCGTGCACCGAGCCGAAATGAACTGCGAGGCCCTCGACCTGGATGTGCATCAGCGCTCCTCGGGGGCGGGGGCGAGCTCGGCGGTCATCGCCGGCGCCGGTTCGATGATGGTCGGCGTGCGGAGCGCGGGCATGCGCTCCTGCAGTCGGGACAGCAGCTCCAGGGCGGGGCTGTTGAGGAGCAGCACCGCGGACGGGTAGCGGTGCAGCAGGTGACTTCGGAACGACTCGACGCGGTAGGGGCGATCGCCCCGCCCGTCGCTGTCCTGGTCCCAGCCGAGGTAGTCGGAGAAGTGGTTGCCGCTGTCCTCGCCGCCCCACTCCTGGTCGGTGCTCGCGACGTAGTAGACCTGCTGCCGGTTGCCGATGAAGGCGTTGCCGGTCACCACGTTGCGCTCGGTGCCGGCCCACACGCGAGCGCCCATCTCGTTGTGGGCGATGCGGTTGTTGACGATCTCGTTGTCGAGGCTGCTGAAGAAGAACAGCCCCTCGCCGTTGCGCTCGACGATGTTGTCGGCGATGCGGGAGTACTGGACGTCGCGGAACAGGATCCCGTGCCGCTCGTTGTCCGAGCTGACGTTCCCTTCGACCACCAGGTGATGGCTCTGCATCAGCGCGATGCCCATCACGTTGTGGGTCGCCACGTTCCCCCGGATCGTGTTGTTCCAGGAGTACATGTAGTGGATGCCGTACCGCTGGTGGGACAGCCGGTTGTCGGCGATGAGGCTGTCCTCGCAGGCGCTGACGTAGACGCCGTCGCGGGCGCGCTCCACGCGGTTGCCGACCACCTGGGCGTTGGTCGCGTCGAACAGGTGGATGCCGTTGCCCCGGTTGGACTGCTGGCGGATGTCCGTTCGGCCGACGACGTGGTTGCGACGCAGCTCGACGTCGCTGGCCTCGTGGACCCAGATGCCGAACGTGCAGTCGGTGAACTCGCTGTCGATGATGCTCGCGCCCGTCGCCTCCGGCCCGACCCAGACGCAGGCGTCGGGGCCCGCCCGGTCGACGCCGCTGCCCCGGGCGACCAGGGAATCGACCCGCGCGCCGGCGGCGAGCACGGTGAGCACGGTGCCGCGGTCCCCGCCGTCCAGGGAGCCGCCGCGGGAGGTCAGCGTGACGCGCTTGTCGAGCACCACCGGACCGGGCCAGACGCCCGGGGGCAGCACGACCACGTCACCCTCGGCCGCGGCTGCGATCGTCTCCTGCACCGTCGGCGCGGCCTGCCCCACGATCAGCTCGGTCGCGGAGAGCGAAGCGGGGGCGCCGAGGAGGGCGGCCAGCGCCGCGGCGAGGGCGAGCCGACGCATCAGCTGGCCCGGTCCCGCGCGGCGGCCTGCTTCGCCCGACGCTCCTCCTGCCGGCGGATGCCGACGAGGGGGGGACAGACGTCGTCGTCGCGGTAGTTGGCTTCGCACTCCCAGCAGTTGAGGCACTCCCGCGGGTCGATGCTGCCGTCGTCGCGGATGGCGCGCGGCTCGCAGCTCTGCGTGCAGATCTTGCACTTCGTGCAGAAGTCCCGCCGGTGGGGACCGGACAGCCGGAAGCTGCTCGGCAGCGCCAGCGCCGCCCCCAGCGGGCAGACGTAGCGGCAGAACGGGCGCCACATCACGAACGCCGCGCCGAACAGCGCCACCCACCACGCGATGAGCAGCGCCGACCGCGTCCACGGCGCGACGAAGAACGTCGACTTGAACGGCTCCACCTCGGCCAGCTTCTCGCCCAGCTCGGGCGACCACAGGAACACCCCGACCAACCCCGCGAACAGCACGTAGCGCAGGTACCGCAGCTTGTTGTGGATCGCGTCGGGCAGCTCGTAGTGGGGCAGCTTCAGCTTCTGCCCGAGCTTGTAGGACAGCTCGTTCAGCGCGCCGTAGGGGCAGGTCCAGCCGCAGAACACGCCGCGCCCCCAGATCAAGGTGACGACCGCGATCCAGGTCCATGTCACGAACAGGAACGGGTCGGACAGGAACAGCCCCCACCGCCACTCTCCGACCGTCGCCCCGGTGAGGGTCAGCAGCTGCGTGACCGACGGCTGCAGGCTCAGCCCGAGCCCGAGGCCGAAGAACGCGACGAGCAGGAAGCCGACGTGGAGGCGCTGGAGGCGCTTCATGTCGCCGCTCGACCAGCGGCGGAACACGAACACGCAGGTCACCGCCAGCAGGTACAGCGACGCCAGCGCCAGGGGCCCCCGCTTGCTCTTCCAGGCCGCCCGCCAGACCAGCGTCTCGGGATCCGGTCCGTCCAGCGCGTAGACCTTCTTGGGGGCGCGCCAGGTCGTCTTGAACGTCTTGAACTCCCGCGAGAAGCCGCCCTCGTAGTCGAACGCGCTGCCCAGGAAGACGAAGTCGAGCTTGCGTCCCGGGTCCAGCCGTCCGCCCCGAGCGACGAACAGGCCGCCCTCGGAGAAGTGCGGCGCGCCTTGCGCGATCGGCTGCCGCAGCCGCTTGTAGTCGGTGTCCCGGAACATGATCACGGCGAGCCCCTGCTCGAGCCGGATCCGGTCGAAGATGCCTCCCCGGACGAACCCGGAGCCGCGGAAGCTGCTGGTGCCGTTGCCGTAGATGACGACGAGGTGCTCGCCCTCCTCGAGGTGGTCCATGGCGTATCGCCAGGTCCGCTCCCCGAGCATCGGGATGCCGATGTGCGGCGCGTCGGCGAACCCGAACCAGATGTCGACGAAGGCGGTGTCGCCCCCGGCGACCCCCATGTCCTCGTGGGTCACGAGCAGGTGGCCCATCGCCCCGCGGTCGACGATCTCCTCCCAGGTCCAGCGCGGCTGGTCCTGGACGAAGTGGCCGGGGGTGACCGGCTGGGGCTCGATGACGCCCACGTCCTCGGCGAGGATGCGGGCGGAGTCGAGGATGGTCCGGCTCTCGGCGAGCACCGTGACCGTGGCGCCGGACACGATGTCGACCGACTTCGCGTCCATTGATCCGGCCTGCTTCGGGCCGCCGAGCACGACCTTCTCGCCGACCCGGATGCCGGTGTAGCTCTGGACGAAGCCGTCCAGCTCCGATTCGGGGATGCCGACGAGGAGGATCGGCTCCGCGTGGTGCACCACCTTGCCGCCGGTGATGGTGCCCGTGTCCGACAGCCCGACCAGGGTCGACAGCGGCTTGCCGGAGTAGCCCTTGATGTCCACGACGCTGTTGGACAGCACGACCCAGCCGACGCGGTTGCCGTCCGCGTCGAAGCCGATGGCGTACGGCTTCTTGTCCGGCCGCTCGAAGCGCACCGCGCCGGGCAGGATCGCCTCGCAGTCGTGCTCCTGCTCGTCGCACCGCAGCTCGGTCGGCGCTTCGTCCCGACCCGGCGCCGGGATGACACCCTGTGCGTACACCGGGCCCGGGGGGGGGGGCCCCCCCCCCGCGCGCGCGGGCGCCGGCGCCCGGCCCGGCGGGGGGGGGGGGGGGGCCGGCGGTCGCCACCGCGGGTTGGGCGAGGGCGACGGCGAGCCCGTACGCGTATGGGGTGTCGAGCCCGTTCACCGGCTCGCTACTCCACGATCATGCGGCCCCGCATCTCGAGGTGCAGGGCGTGGCAGAACCAGGGGCAGTAGTACCAGTAGAGCCCCTTGCTGCCGGCCGTGAAGGTGATCGAGTTGGTGCCCTGCGCGTTGACCAGCATGTTCACGTCGTGCTGGCACATGCAGAAGCCGTGGCTCAGGTCGGCGACGTTGTCGACGTTGCTCAGGATGATCTGGACCTCGTCGCCGGACTTGACGGTGAAGTCGTTCATCCCGAACTTCGGCGCCTGGGACGTCATGTAGACGCGGACCTTGTTGCCCTTGCGGATCACCTTGTTGGCGGTCTGGAGGTCGACGCCGTCCTCGGCCGCCCAGGCGTCGTACATGGCGTAGCGCGGGTGCTTGCGGTCGTCGAGCTGCTCGGGGTTGATCAGATCCGCGCGCGAGATGACGCAGTCGTGGGGCTCGGGGTAGGCCGGGCCGTCGTGGACCACCTTGGGCTGGTCCATCGTCATGTCGATCAGCTGATCGTTCTCGTGGTGCAGCGGGCCGACGTTCAGGAAGCGGTCCTTGCTGAACTTGCACAAGGCGATCAGCCACTTGCCGTCGGCGTCCTTCGTCTCGGACATCGAGGCGTTGGTGTGACCGACCTGGTAGTGCACGTCCGTCTTGTGGAGGATCGGGTTGGTGTCCGCGCCGCCGTACTGCTGGATGGCGAGGTCGATGTTCCACTTCGTCATCACCGAGTCGATGAAGATCGAGGTGTACGCGTTGCCCTTGCCGTCGAACGCGGTGTGCAGCGGTCCGAGGCCGACCTCGGGCTCGGCGACGACGCAGTCGCGGGGCTCGATGTCACCGGCGAACGCCGACGCCAGCTTGCTGATGTCGACCACCGAGCAGGTGGGGGACAGCTTGCCGGAGACGATCGCGTACTTGCCGTCGGGGCTGACGTTGACGCCGTGGGGGCTCTTGGGCACCGGCACGCGCAGGACGTATTCGCCGTTCTCGCCGCGGGCGTCGAGCACCTTGACGCCGTTGATCACCTCGGCCTTGCCGCCGTCGACCGCCGCCTTGATGTTGGCGAGGTTGAAGACGTACAGGTGGTCGAGGTCGGCGGCCATCATGCCTTCGAGGTCGACCGCGCCCTCGCTGTTGTAGCAAGTGGCGAAGCTGTACAGCCCCTCGTAGTCGGTGGCCGCGAGGTCCAGGTTGCCCTCGACCATGACCTGCCACTGCACCTCCATCGTCTCACCGTCGACGGCCGTGTGCGTGCCCGAGTACTTCGTCGGGTCCGTCATGTCCCGCCCGTCGTTCGGGTAGGGGATGCGGAACTCGCTGTTGCAGAAGACCAGGCCGGTCTTGTGGCGCTGCGGGAAGATGCCGTGCGTGCCCTGGGCGTTGGGGATCTCGACGACCGCGTCGGTCTCCATGGTGGCCAGGCGCACCCGCGCGAGGCGGGCGGACATCTTGTCGTTCACGTAGACGTAGCGGCCGTCGTAGGTGCCGTCGGTGTAGGACAGGTGCACGTGGTGCGTGTCGCCAGCCTGGCGGTCGCCGAGCAGCTTCTTGCTGTAGTCGTCGCTGCCCCAGCCGGTGGCGCTCTCGCGGTTGAACACCGGAATGCGCTTCAGTTCGCGCATCGACGGCACGCCGATGACCCGGATCTCGCCCGACTGACCGCCGGACCAGAAGCCGTAGTAGTCGTCCAGCTCGCCGGGCGGGACGTGCACTTCCTGGCCCTCGTGGGCCGGCTCCGCCGCGGGGGTCGCGGTCGCCGTGCCGCCGCCTTCGCCGCCGCAGCCGACGGCCCAGGTGAGGGCGCCGCCACCGAGGGTGACGCCCGTGCCAACCAGGAACTTCCGCCGACTGGCGATGGTTCCGTCTGTCTCGTTCTCGTTGCTCATGAGTCCTCCATGGTCCCCGTGGGTTCGGGGCGTCCCCCGGTTGGGGCCATGGGGCCCGCCACCAGCAAGAACCGGGCCTGGATCGGCAGTTGCCGGGGCATGCGACATATCGCCGCAGGATCAAGGGACTTTTTACTCCGTTGAGCGCGCCGCTCGGGTGAACCCCGATGTGCGCATTCCCACGGCCCTGTGCCCCGACGCACAGCGTTCAGAGGCGTGCTCGGGGGACCGTGAGGGCGTCGACGTCGTCGACCAATCCGAGCCGGTGGAGGATCTCGACCGTCATGAAGTGGGTGAGGCCCCAGAGGGGGGCGGGCCCCTGGCCGACGTCGATGGCGCGGAAGCGGTAGGGGACGTCGGCGCGCCGGGCGTCGTACCAGGTCCAGCGGTCCCGGTCGGCGAGGTGATGGACGGGCACCCAGAACGCGTCGTCCACCTCGTGGTTCGGCATGAGGGGGGGCCTGTCCGTGCCCTCGTGCAGGAAGGCGAACGGGGTGATCGCCATCGCCAGGATCTTGCGTCGAGCGCGCGCCTGGAGCTGGTCGAGCGGCCCCAGGGGGCGGACCGCCCCGTCGAGGAGTTCGAGCCCGAGCTCCTCGCGGGTCTCGCGCGCGGCGGTGTGCAGCAGGTCGTCGTCCGCGTCCTCTGCGCGGCCCCCCGGGAAGCCGATCTGCCCCGACCAGGGGTCGCCCTCGTGGGTGGCGCGCTGGATGAACAGCAGCTCCGCTCCGTCCGGGCCGTCGCGGAAGACGGCGGCGACCGCGGCGTGCTTCCAGTCCTGGTCGGCGTCGGCGACGACCCGCGGGGGGCGGACGGTCAGCCGGTCCAGGATGTGTTCGATGGGGACAGTCACGTCGACCCACTGTAGACCCCCGCGGCCTCGGCGCCAGGGGGGCACGCGCGGGATCCGGATCGATACGATGCGGCCGTGAGGTGGGACCCCTGAGCACCGATCTGACCTTCGGCGACGGCACGACCGTTCTTCCAGACGAGCTGAGCGACGACGGCAGCGTGGGCCCCCTGAGGCGCTCCACCCGGGCCGCCCTCGTGATCACCTGGGCCCGCGACGAGCCGGAGCGGGTCGGGGAGCTGCTGCTCCTCCCCGGCGGTCCGTCGCCCCGGCTGACCGTCGGTCGCGGTCGGTGAACCGCAACGCGGACCTGCGCCTGCTCGCGGCGACCAACCGCCCGGCGACCGAGCTGGAGCACGACCTCCTGGCCCGCCTGAAGATGCGCGTCGACCTGCCGGGTCTCGGGGAGCGCCCCGAGGACATCCCCTGGTGGCCCGCCACCTGGTGCGAGGGATCGCGAAGGAGGATCCGGACCTCGCCGAGCGCTTCTGCACCGAGCCGAAGGGGGAGGGGGCCCCCGAGCCCCGGTTCTCCATCGCGCTCATCGAGCGGCTGATCGCCCACAAGTGGAGCCACCACGTCCGCGAGTTGGAGGCTGCCCTCTGGGCGGCGCTGGCCAGCAGCACCGGCCGCCGGCTCGCCCTGACGGCGGACGTCGAGGCCGAGCTGCGCCGCCAGGGGCCATCGTCGGACTCGGCCCCGGTCGGCGAGCTGTTCAGCGCCGACGACGTGCGGTCGGCGCTCGAGCGGAACGGGGGCGTCAAGGAGAGGGCCTGGCGCGACCTCGGGCTCAAGAACCGGTGGGCGCTGCTCCGCCTGATGAAGAAGTACGGCATCGACTGACGGCCGGGATCGCCGGCCGTCGCGTCACTGGATCGCCAGGGTGAGGCACTTGAGGTAGCTGCCCTCGGGGAACCCGGGCGGGATCGGGTGATCCGGGCCGGCGCCCCCGCGGGCGAGGATCCGCGTGATCCGGCGGCCCCCCCGGGCGAGCCCATCGGCGGCCGCCGCCAGCAGGTCGGGCTCGGTGATCCGCGCGGTGCACGAGCAGGTGACGAGGATGCCGCCGGGCGCGAGCAGGGACGAGATGCCCGCGTGGAGCCGGCGATAGGCGCGGCCGGCGGCCTCGAGCTGGCCCTTGTTGCGGGCCAGGGCGGGCGGGTCGCAGACGACCAGGTCGTAGGCCGGGCGGTCTCGCGCCGTGGCGGTCGCGGAGAGCCAGTCGAAGGCGTCGGCGGGCACCTGCTCGTGGGCGTCCGGGTCGGCCCCGTTGAGCGAGAGGTTGTGCGCGACGTCGGCCAGGATGGGGGGGGACAGGTCGACCGACGTGACACGCTCGGCCCCGCCCAGCGCCATCGCCACGGAGAAGCCGCCGGTGTAGCTGAACAGGTTCAGGCTCCGGTCTCCGGGTCGGGTCAGGGACTGGACGAGCGTGCGGGTCGGCCGCTGGTCGCAGAAGAAGCCGGTCTTCTGCCCGTGCCCGGGCCTCACGAGGAAGCGTCGTCCCTCCTCGGTGACCACCACCTCGTGGACGTCCCGCTTGCCCCAGAGCAGCTCGCGGCTCCCGTCCTTGGTCCGCAGGAGGATCGCGGCGGCGTCCCGCGGACCCTCCGAGCGGAGCGCCTCGAGGAGCCGCTGACGGTGAGGCCGCCACATGGCGTCGTCGTCGGGTCGGAGCACGAGGGCTGGCCCGTAGCGGTCCACGACGACCCCGGGGAGGCCGTCGCCCTCGCCGTGCAGGAGGCGGAACGCGTCGGTGCCCGGGGCGACGGTGCGGGTCCGCAGGCGGGCCGCCTCGGCGATCCGGCGGAACACCAGCTTGTGGAGGTCCGGCGCCCGGTCGTCCCGGGTGAGCACGCGCACCGCGGGGCCGGTCGACGCCGGGTCGCCGGCGAGGCCGCGAGCGCAGAACGCGCCGACCGAGTCGAGCAGCACCACCTCGGAGCCGGCCGGGGGGCGGCGCCCCTCCAGGGCGTCGGCCCAGACCCAGGGGTGGCCGGCGGCGACCGCGCGGGCGGTGCGCTTGTCGAGCTGAAACGAAGGGAGGTCGCGCCGGCGGCTCAACGCAGCGACGCGGGCTTGTACTCGACGCCTCGGCGAGCGAGCACCGTCGCCACGCGCTGGTAGGCGATCTCGATCGGGGGCAGGAGTACGGCGCATGCGATGACGAGGCGCCAGCGGTCGCCGTCCCCGCCGTCCAGCAGCATCGTCGGCCACTGGAGCGACAGCAGCGCCAGGGCTCCGTCCGCCGCCGACAGCGTCAACGCGATCGGCACGATGAAGAGCAGCGGCGCGGCCCCCGCCCGCTCCTGGCGGAAGGCGAGCCCGAGCACCACGGTGCCGAGCACGCCGACGGCGATGAGGACTCCGTGGATGAGGGGGCTCAGCAGCATGGCCGGCGACCCTACCCCAGGGTGAGAGCCATCGAAAGCGCGGGTTCGCCCGACCGGTAGGCGTCCGCGGGGGCGGCGTCGTGATCCTCGAAGCCGGCGCCCCGGAACAGCGCGATGGCGGAGGTGTTGGAGGCGGCCACGTCCAGGCGGAGCAGGCCCGCCTCCCACCGTCGGCCCCGCCGGGCCGCCTCGACGACGGCGGCGTCCAGGAGGGCGCCCCCGAGGCCCCGTCGCCGCCACGCCTCGTCGACCGCGATGCCGAACAGGTAGACGTCCAGGCGGTCGTCGGGGCCGAGCACCGGTCCCACCATCGCGAAGCCGACGAGGCCGGCCTTCGTCGCTGCGACGAGCGTGGAGACGTCCGGGTGGCGCACCCAGCGGTGCAGCGCCGGGCCGTAGTCGCCGTACGCCTCGAACAGGCGCTCCCCCAGCCCCGCGACGGCGGCGCGGTCGGTCGGTCTCATGGGCCGCACGGTCGGCTGCGCCAGCGCGCCCTCAGCCACGACCCCTCGCCACCAGCTGCTGGGCCTTCTTGGCGGCGGCTGCCGCCTGGGGCTCGAAGGCCTCGCCCAGGCCTCCGTAGATGCGCTGCGCTTCGGACAGGGCGGCGAGGGCGTCGGAGCCCCGGTCCAGCTTCTCCAGCGCTTCGGCCCGGGCCAACTGGGCCTGGGCGGACTGCTCGGGGAGGCGCCGCTTCGTGGCCAGGGTGAGCGCCTGGTTGGCGGCGGAGAACGCCCCCTCCCAGTCGTCGGTGCGGGCGGCGAGCCGGCTGCGGCGGATCGCGACGTCGACTTCGCGGGTGGCCCGGCCGGCGGCGGCCCACAGGGCGGCCTGCCGCTCCAGCGACTCGAGCGCGCCGTCGAAGTTCTCCGAGCGCCAGGCCAGCTCGCCGAGCAGGGTCTCCCCCTCGGCCTCGAGGTCGGCGCGTCCCATGCCCCGCGCCAGCTGCACCACGGCGTCGGCGGCCTCGCGTCCGTCCCGCAGCGCCTCGCCCCGCTCCTTGCCCTGGATCGGCACGCCCTCCAGGAAGAAGCGGGCGAGCAGCAGGCGGGCCTCTGCTTCGCGAAGCGGGTCGCAATGCTCCGCGGCCTTGGCGGCCGCCAGGGCGAGCGCCTTGCGGGCGGCGTCGCGGCTGCCGGAGTCGCGGAACACCATGCCCATGAGGATGCGCATGTCGTGGGACGCGGGGCTCGGGTCGTCCGGATCGGACGCGCGTTCGCGTGCGAGGCCGAGCTCCTTCATCGCGCGCGGGCCGGCGCCCGCCTTGCCCATGCAGACAGCTCGTCGGGCGAGGGCTCGCGCGGTCTCGGGGCCGAGCCCCAGCCGCTCGGTGGCCTGGGCGGCGGCGCCGAGGATCTTGGCCGCGGGCGCGTACTCCGCCTGCTGCTCCAGGTGCTGGCCGAGGGCCAGCCGGGCGGCGGCGCCGACCAGAGGCTCGTCCGCCTCGTCCGCGGCGGTGAGGGCGGCCTCGAGGTGCCGCCCGACCGACGCGGTCCGGCCGGCGCCCGCGCACGCGAGCCCCGCTTCGAGCTCGAGCACGGCGCGCACGTCGGCGGGATGCACCGCCCGGAGCGCGCGCACCGCGATGTCGCGAGCGCCCTCGGCGTCGCCCCGCTGACGCGTGGCGCGGGCTCGGAGGGCGGCGGCCCCGCCATCCCGGGCGTCGGCGAGCCAGCGCTCCGCGCCGGCCAGCTCCCCCAGGGCGAGGGCGGACCGACCGGCGACGGTCGCGAGGTCGCCGGCGTCGGGGGCGCCGCCCGCGATGGCCAACGCCGCCTGCAGTTGCTCCCCGACCGGGGAGTCGGGGAGCACCTCTGCGACCGCGTCGCGGAGGGCGCGGCGGTCGGCCCGCGCGACCGCGCTGTCGTCGTCGGTGGTGGGGGACCAGTCGCCGATCAGCCGAAGCATCGGGCCGTCGAGGGCGGCGCGTCCGGCGTCGACGATGCCCTGGAGGTCGAGCCAGCCGGCCCGCGGCGCGGCGCCCCGGTAGGCGGCGAGGGCGGCGGAGCCGACCACGTCGACGGGCACGGGGCCGGGCGCCGAGGCGAGCACGTCGAGCAACTCGACGGCCGAGCCGCGCTTCGGCAGCGACGGCCCCTCGTCCTCGGCGTCTCCGTCCAGCGTGATCCTGCCCACGGACCCGGGCTCGGATCGCTCCACGGCTTCGGTCAGGGCGGTGACGTCGGGTCGATCCCCGGCCTCGTGGAGGGCGACGACCCAGCCGCCGCCGGCCCGGCCCGCGAGCAGCGCCCGCAGCGCTCGAATCGAGCCTTCGTCGATCGCGGAGGCGCCCCGGACGAGGACGAACCGGGGGCCGACGGCCCCGACCTCTTCGAGCACCCGCGCGAGGGTCTCGGTCATGCGGCGCCACGGCTCGTCGTCCGGGGGGAGGGGCAGATCGTCCCCGACGTCGCCGCGCCAGCGGTCGGCCAGCGCCTGCCAGGCGGCGGCCGCGCCGACGCTGTCGCCGACCGCCTCGGCGCAGAACGCCACCTCGGTGACGGGGCCGCCGGGGCGGCCGAGCCACTCGGCCGCGCACGCCCGCGCGACGCCGTCGGGGTGCAACGACCAGGAGGTGGCGGAGACGTCGACGAACGTCAGCCCCGCGCCCTCGGCGAGGTCGCGCACGGGGTCGACATCGGCGAGCGGTCCATCGAGCAGCAGCAGCCGGTTCCGCTCGGACGATCGGGCGACGGCGGTCTCGACAGGGGTCAGGTCGGTCATCACTCCTCCGGACGCCATCTTCGCGCATCGGGGCCCCAGGTTGAAATGGAGCGGTGGTTTCGGCAGCATGTGCGCTCCCGTGCCCCGACGCGGGTCGATCACCCGCGCGCATCACCGCACGAGACAGGGGAATCCATGGCTTCCATCTCCCTCTGGCGAGCCTTCGCACTGGCCGCCGCCCTCATGACCCTCCCGCTGGCCGGCTGCGGCGGTGGCGACAGCACCGACACCAGTTCGGGCGACGCAGGCGGTGACGCCGGCGGCGACCAGGGCGGTGGCGACCAGGGCGGCGAAGACGGCGGCGCCGCCGAGGCGCCGACCAAGATCGACATCGACGCGGTCCGCGACACGGCCCGCACGGCGATGTTCGTCCCGGCGCCGACCGAGTTCCAGGCCGCGCTCACCGCGTCCAAGGTCGACATCGACCTCCGCAAGCTGCTGGAGGACTCCAGCCGCTCCCTCGAGGGCAAGAGCCGTTCGATCATCGCGCTGGAGGCCGGCGTGCGGCTGAGCAACGTGCTCATGACCGCGGCCGACGGCGACAAGGCCCAGACGCTGGCGCGGATGCGCTCCGCGCGCGAGGCGCTGGGCGCCCTGCAGCTGCCGGCCGACCTGCTCGCCGAGGCGGACAAGGTCATCGGTGACTTCGAGAAGGGCGCCATCAGCCCGGCCGAGCTGGTCCCCGCCCTGGACGTGCTCAACGAGCGGATCCAGGACGACCTGGTCAAGGGCAACGACCCCAACACCGCCACGCTGGTCCAGGCCGGTGGCTGGCTGCAGGGCGCGCACCTGCTCAGCCGCTCCCTCGCCGACTCCGGCACCGCTGGCGACGCGGCCGCGCTGCTGAGGCAGCCCACCGTGCTGGCCCACTTCAAGGACTTCCTCAACAAGTCCGGCGCGGGCGACCCCCGGGTCGACGCGGTGCTGGCCGAGATGACCAAGCTCGAGGAGCTCGCGGCCAAGCCGGAGCTCGGGGCGGACGACATGTCCGCGGTCGCGACCCACACCGGCAACATCCTGGCGCAGTTCTAGGGGGCATCGATGAAGCGTTTCACGTTCCTTTCCGCCCTCTTCGCCGCCGCGCTCACCGCGGTGGTGGTGGTCCCCACCCGCACCGCGGACGCCGATGAAGGCGCCGCGCGCGCCTGCCTGGACGGCATGATCTCGGGCGCCATCGCCTCGGGGATGCGCCTGCGCGCCTCTGACGTCGCCGACGCCGGCCCCCAGGAGGCCGTCTCCTATCGGCTGACGCTCTACAAGGGGCTGTCCTACGTGCTGCTCGGCTGCGCCGACGGCGAAGGCGTCGACCTCGACATGCGCCTGTACGACGGCGACGGCAACCTCGTCAGCAACGACAAGAGCCCGGACCACCAGCCGTTCGTCGACGTCTCCCCGGAGGCGACGGGCGAGTACACGCTGCAGGTGCTGGTCTACAAGTCGAGCGCGGACAAGACCGACTTCGCGGTCGCCATCGCGTACCTGGACTAGGCCCGGCGAGGGGAAGGTCCAGCGCTCTTGGCCGACCCCCACGACCTCGGTGGCGTCGATGATCCGTCCTCGGACGGCTCCCGCCACGACATCGAGCCGGTCGAGGACCCCGACGCCCCCGCTCCCCTCGAAGAGGACACCGTCGATCGCGGCCCCATCGCCGGGGACGACGAGGAGCCGTTCTCCGGCGATCTGACCGGGCTGTCCGGCGAAGAGGATCTGCAGACGGGCGCCTGGCACTCCCTGGGCGCGACCGCGGAGCTGGGTCGCCAGGTCGCGGTCGCGACGACGGCGACGTCGGGGGTGCGGCTGCGCCGGGTCGGCGAGCGGGTGGAGATCGAGAAGATCGACCCCGGTTCGTCGGTGGAGGTCGACGGCATCGAGAGCGGCCCCACGTCGACCGTGTCGCTGGCCGCCCAGGTCGTCAAGATCGACGGGGTCCGCGTCACCGACGACATGGTGCCGCTGGACACCCTGGACCTGGCCGAGCTGCCGGACTTCTTCGCCCCGATCCTCATCGGGCGGGCCCCCGACTGCGACTACGTCCTCACCGACGACTCGATCAGCGCCCGGCACGCGGGGCTCAGCCGGCAGGAGGGCTACCTGCTCCTGGAAGACCTGGACTCGGCCAACGGCACGTACGTCGAAGACCGGCGGGTCAAGCGCGTGCGCATCTCCTGGCGGACGGTCTTCGAGGTGGGGTCCCACAAGCTGACCGCGGTCGAGGTCGTCAAGACGGTGCGGATGCACCGGATGGCGCAGTCGACGTCGGTGCTCCAGGCGCTGCCCAGCGGAGAGCTGGTCGAGCAGCCCCGGACGACGTCGATCGGGCCCGAGTCCAAGGGGGACGCGCTGGTCGCCGACGGCGGCAAGCTCGACTTCCCGACCGGCACCAGCCGGATCGTGGGGCGCGACCCGACGGCCGACATCGTGCTCGACACCCCCAACGTCTCCCGGCTGCACGCGCGGCTGGAGCGGACGAGCGAGGGGCTGGTCGTCGAGGACCTGGGGTCGACCAACGGGACCTGGGTCAACGGCGGGCGGATCAAGGGCCGGGTCGTCGTCGAGCCGGGAGACGACCTGCGGTTCGGGCCCCAGCGGATCGAGCTCGAGCCGGACTTCACGGTGCAGACGCGCACCGTCGCTTCGGGCGTCACCGGGGTGCGTCTGGACGCGTCCAGGCTGATCCGGGAGGTGGGCCCCAAGCGGAGGCCCAAGAAGGTGGTCGACGGCGTCTCCTTCTCGATCCTGCCGGGCGAGATGGTGGCGATCATGGGGCCTTCGGGGGCCGGCAAGACGTCGGTGTTGACCACGCTCGCCGGCTACACCCCGCCGAGCGGCGGCCACGTCTACATGGACGGCATGTCGCTGTACGACCACTACGACGTGTTCCGCAGCGCCATCGGCTACGTCCCCCAGGAGGACGTCATGCACCGCCCGCTGACCGCGCGGGAGGTGTTGTACTACCAAGCCAAGCTGAACTTCCCGTCCGAGGTGAAGGACCCGGAGATCCGGACCCGCATCGAGACGGTGCTCCAGCAGCTGGACCTGGAGTCGGTGGGGGACACGGTGGTCGGCGACGAGGTCCGGCGGGGCATGTCCGGCGGCCAGCGCAAGCGACTCAACGTGGCGATGGAGCTGCTGTCGGAGCCGAGCGTGCTCCTGCTCGACGAGCCGACCTCCGGCCTGGACGCGCGATCGGCGATGCAGCTGATCAAGCAATGTCGCGACCTCGCCTCGGCGGGGCGCACGGTGATCATGACGATCCACCAGCCACGGCTGGAGGCGTTCGACCTGTTCGACAAGCTGCTGCTGCTGACCAAGGGCGGCAAGCTGGCCTACTTCGGGCCGTCCAAGGGGGCCAAGGAGTACTTCACCGAGCGGAGCGCGCTGCCCGCGGACGCGGCGGAGAACCCGGCCGACTACGTGCTCGACGTGCTCGACCCGCTCGAGGAGAAGCACGCCCGGCAGCCGGCGCACTGGCGCAAGCAGTTCCGGGGCAGCGACCTGTACGAGCGGTTCGTCAAGAGCCGGCTGCGCAAGGAGGATCGGGAGGCGGAGCGCAAGGCGGCCGGCCGGACCCGGTCCCGCAAGGCCAACCCGATCCGGCAGCTGATCACGCTGACCCGGCGCTACGCGCTGCTGAAGTGGCGGGACCGCAACGCGTTGCTCGTGCAGCTCATGCAGGCCCCGATCATCGCCGGGCTCGCGGTGCTGCTGTTCCACCAGGGGCGGTTCTCGCCGCTGTACCTGGAGGACGACATCACGCCGACGCTGTTCGTGCTCGTCGCCTCGGCGGTGTGGTTCGGCTGCAGCAACGTGGCCCGGGAGGTGGTGGGCGAGAGCGCCATCTTCCGGCGGGAGCGGTACCGCACGCTCAGGCCGGGCCCCTACCTGCTCAGCAAGATGCTCGGCCAGGGGCTGCTGATCGCGCTGCAGATCGGGATCCTGCTGGCGATCCTGGTGCCCGCGGTGCCCCTGGAGGGGCCGCTGCTGCCGCTGATCGGCATGGCGCTGCTGGCCGGCTGGTCGGCGATGGCGCTGGGCTTGCTCGTCTCGACGATCGCCCGCACGGAGCTGCAGGCGATCCAGTTCGTGCCGCTGGTGATCCTCCCGCAGATCATGCTGTCGGGGATCCTCCTGCCGGTGGCGGGGGAGAAGGCGTCCCTGGTGGCGACCTGGCTCGCGAAGCCGTGTCTGCTGCGTTGGGCCTACTCGGCGTCGCTGCACACCGAGCTGACCGAGGGGACGCTGCGGGGGGACAAGTCGCGCGGTATCGCGGGGGCCAAGTACTGGGAGCGGTCCGGGTTCATCGAGGACGCGCTGCAGACCGACCTGCTGGTCATGGGCGGCCTCGGGTTGGCGTGCGCGATCGCCTGTTGGCTGCTGCTGCTCGGACGCGATCGGAGGTAGCGGATGCCGCTGCCGGTCCTGATCACCCAGTGCCTCCAGCGGGACTTCGTCGGCCCCGTGCCGCCCCACGAGTCGCTCCCCAACCGGCTGCACGTCGGTCACTCCGAGGCCCAGCGGCTGCTCGGGCGGGAGCCCGAGGTGGGGCCGGTGGCCCAGCTGATCCGGTGGGTGCGGGAGCGGGACCCGGCGGAGATCCAGCTGATCCACATCCGGGACTGGCACGACGCGGACGACCCGCGGCAGCGCGACCACCTCGACCGGTTCGGAGACCATTGCCTGCGCGGGACCGAGGGCGCGCGGCTGGTGCTGGACCTCGACGACACGGTGGGCGAGCGCCCCAACGAGCACTACGTCGACGCGCTGACGCTCAACGACTTCGAGGGGACGGACCTGCGCGGCCGGCTGCTCCAGCTGCGCGACGCGTCGCCCGACGGGGCGCTGCGGATCGGCGTGGTCGGCGTCTGGACCGACGCCAAGGTCAGCTTCCTGCTGTACGAGCTGCGCACCCGCTGCGAGGTGGCCGAGCTGGGCACGTGCAGCGCGCTGACCGCGTCGGCGTCACGCACGCAGCACTTCAACGCGCTGGGCCAGGTGGGGGCCATCCTGGGCGTGGACGTGTTCGACAGCGTCGGTGAGTTCACCGGCTGGCTGGTGCCCGACTCGTCGGTGCCTTCGCTCCCCCGGCCGGCCCGCGGGTTCGGCCCGGAGCTCAACGTGACGGGCGGCGAGGTGGAGCTCGGCGACGACGACCGCGCGCTGCTCGGTCACCTGTTCCGTGAGGCTCGCACCGTCGACCTGGACGTGCTCGCGGGGGGCTTCTCCGGGGCGGCGGTGTTCGCGGCGGCGAGCCGGGACGCGCTGGGGCACGACCTGGCGCCGGCGGTGGTCAAGCTCGGCACCCGAAGGCTGATCGGTACGGAGCGAGCGGCCTTCGAGCGGGTCGAGGCGGTGCTCGGCAACGACGCGCCGGGGGTGTTGGGCTTCGCGGAGCACGGCGCGCGGGCGGGGATCAAGTACGCCTACGCGGCGATGGGGCGGGGCGGCGTGCGCACGTTCCAATCGCTGTACCAGGCGGGGGCGGACGACGGCGAGGTGGCCGCGCTGCTGGGCGACGTGTTCGGGGATATCCTGGACCGCTTCTATCGGGCGGCCCGCTACGAGCGGCTGCCGCTGCTGGAGCACTACCAGTTCAGCCACCGCTGGGCGCCGGCGGTGGCCGAGAGGGTGGCGGCGTTGGGGGTGGACCCGGCCGCGGAGCGGCTGAGCTTCCCGGGGGGCTACGAAGCGGACAACGTCGTCGGGTTCTATCGGGACTTCCTGAGGGGCCGCGACCTGGTGGTCGACGAGTTCCACTACGTCAGCTACCAGCACGGTGACCTGAACGGGGCGAACATCCTGGTCGATCCGCGTCGGAACGTCTGGATCATCGACTTCTTCCACACGTCCCGCGGGCACGTGCTCAAGGACCTGGCGAAGCTCGAGAACGACCTGCTGTTCATCTTCACGCCGCTGGCGGACGAGGAGGAGCTGGCTCAGGCGCTGCTGATCACGCGGGCGCTCCGAGCGGTCAAGGACCTGCGGGCGCCGCTTCCGGACGAGCTCGCTGGCCTGCACTCGCCGGAGCTGCGCCGCTGTTGGCGGACGGTCCGGCTGCTTCGGTCACACGTCGGGAGGCTCTGCCGGGAGGACCGGCACCCACGCCAGATGACGATCGCGCGGCTGCGCTACGCGGCCCAGACGCTGGGGTTCTGGGAGAGCAGCGACCTGCAGAAGCGTTGGGCCCTGGCGTCGGCGTGCGGGTTGGCCGAGGACGTCGCCCACGGTCTGTCGGAGGATCCGACGCTTCGGGTCGACTGGGTGGCGCCGGGGCTGTTGCCCGGCCCGGGGCGGCTGGGGATGACGCTGTGTCCCGGGCGGCGGGACCGGGGGCGCGTGCTCGCGGACGATCTCGCGTCGCTCAAGGCGCAGGGCACGAGCCGCCTGGTTGCGCTGCTGACCCAGTCGGAGCTGGACTGGGCGGGGGTGCCGGACCTGGCGAGCCAGGTCCTCGGCGTCGGCCTGGGGTTCCACCACCTGCCGATCAAGGACCAGGACACGCCGACCCAGGGGGAGGCGGACGCCCTCCTGGACGAGATCGACGCCGCCCTGCAGCGGGGCGAGCGGGTGGTGTTGCACTGCATGGCGGGCGTCGGTCGCACCGGCACGATCGCCGCCTGCCTCCTCGCCCGGCATGGCCTGGACGCCGACGCCGCGATCGCCGCCGTGAGGGAGACCCGGGACCCGAGGTCGCTGGAGACCACCGAGCAGGAGGAGTTCCTGAGAGCCTTCGCGGCGAGGGTCTGACGGGAGCGCCCGGCCGGCCCAGGTGCCGGTCATGGCGCATCTCCCCCGTTCCAGTCCGGCCAACCCTGACTGAAGCGGCCGACATGGCGTACTGAAGCGGCCGACATGGCGTGTGTCCCCCGTTTCGGTCCCGATCCTCCTGCCCGAAGCGGCCGACATGGCGCATGTCCCCCGCTTCAGTCCGGTTGGGCCTGACTGAAGCGGCCGACATAGCGCATGTCCCCCGCTTCGGTCCGAATGGGACCGACTGAAGCGACCGACATGGCGCATGTCCCCCGCTTCGGTCCGGATGGGACTGACTGAAGCGGCCGACATGGCGTATGTCCCCCGCTTCGGTCCGGATGGGACTGACTGAAGCGACCGACATGGCGCATGTCCCCCGCTTCAGTCCGGTTGGGCCTGACTGAAGCGGCCGACATGGCGCATGTCCCCCGCTTCGGTCCGGATGGGACTGACTGAAGCGGGGGACATGGCGTATGTCCGCCGCTTCGGTCCGGATCTCCCTGCCCGAGGCGCCCGACATGCCGTGTGCGCACCGCGCCGAGGCACGATCGGGGGTCAATCTCCCGTGTAGCCCAGCATCCTCATCTGCTCGCCCAGTCCGCCGTCGTCCTCTTCCTCTTTCTGGCCGCCGAACCGGGGGTACAGCTCCCGGTCCAGCTTCGCGCCCGGCCCGAGGGCGATGGCCCGCTCGTCGGCCAGGTGGCTCCAGACCCGGGGCACCGAGATGTAGCGGTCGCGGAGCCGGGAGATGCGCCCCTCCTCCTCCGCCGGGCGCTCGTAGTCGACCACCTCCCGCAGCCCGAACAGCCCATCCCAGACGTACCGCCGGGAGTCCGTGCGGAGCCCGAAGCGACTCCACATCCGGCGGCCGGAGCGGGGGTACTTCGCCGGCACGATCGCGTTGTGGGAGGTGACCGTCAGCACGTCGCGCACCGGTCCCGGCGAGCCGCCGAGCGTCGCCCGCAGGCTGACCCCGTCCAGCTCGAGCCCGTCGCCGCGCTCCCCGATGCCCCGCTCGATCAGCGTCGCGGCTTCGTGCTGGGGGATCGGGCCCGGCCAGGGCACGCCGGCGAGGTCGCAGAGCGTCGGCGCGACGTCCACGCCGCGGGCGAAGTCGGGGACGCGCACGCCCGCCGGCACCGCCCCCCGGCCCCGGCCCCACAGCAACAGCGGCACCCGCGTCGTCTCGTCCGTGATCCAGCGGCCGTGCAGGTCGTACATGTGGCCGATGCGCTCGCCGTCCGGCAACGAGTCCCCCCACGTCTCACCGTGGTCCGCCGTGAACCCGACGAGCACGTCCGGGCCCGACGCCGCCGCCGCGTCCAGGTAGCGGCCGAGCAGCTCGCCGTCGAACCAGGCCAGCGTGTCGTGATAGGCCTGGGTGAGCCGAGGCACCGCATCCTCGGGGTCGGCGCCGAGCGCCTCGATCTCGACGTCACAGGACCGCTTCCAGGCCTTGCGGCCCATCTTCGCGCAGACGTAGGGCAGGTGCGTCCACCAGTGGTGGATCAGGACGAAGCGGTCGGACCCGACCGGAGCGCTCAGCGCCTCGATCACGTCCGTCGGCACCTCCGAGTCGCCGACCGTGCCCCGGAAGCCGGTGTTCGCGAGGCAGAAGCGCGGGTTGTGCACCACCGTCCGCACCTCGAACCCGGCCGCCGCGAAGGCGCTCATCAACGTCGGCCTGCGCCGCGGGAACGGGTGGCGCCAGCGGGACACCCCGACCCGGTGCGGGAACGTGCCGGTCGCCAGCGCGACCATCGACGGCACCGTCCACGCGGCCGAGCTGTAGCACTGGTCGAAGACCGTGCCCTCGGCCGCCAGGCGGTCGAGCAGCGGGGTCTCGTCGGGGCCGCCCCCGAAGCCGGGAGCGTCTGCCCGGACCGAGTCGGCGATGATCAGGACCACCAGCACAGGCCACGTGTACCGTGCCGGCATGCCCGAGGTCCACTTCGTGAAGCAGGGGATTCGCGTTCGAGCCCGCGTCGGTCAGACCGTGCGGTCGATCGCCCAGGAGCACAACATCCCGCTGTACGGCAGCCTGCTCGGCAGGCTGTTCAACTGCCGCGGCCGCGGCCTCTGCGGCGCCTGCTGCGTCCGGGTCGAGGGGCCCCCGGCGGCGACCAACTCCCGGTGGACCTGGGAGGAGCTCCGGTTCTCCGACGAGACGATCCGGATGGCCTGTCAATGCAAGGTTCGCGACGACGTCGAGGTGACGACCCAGCCTCGATGAGGTAGTAACCGCGGCCATGCAGGTCGGCATCACTGGTTTTCCCCGCTCCGGCAAGACGACCGTCTTCCAGGCCCTCGCCCCCGGCGTGAAGCCCGGCAAGGAGGTCACCTACGGCAACATCAAGGTGCCGGACGACCGGGTCGACAACCTGTCGGTCCACTTCGAGCCGAAGAAGACGATCTACGCCGAGATCACGTTCGTCGACATTGCCGGCCAGCCCGGCGCGGGCGACGCCAAGGCGCTCGAGGCGAAGACCATCGCGGCGATGCGCAACGTCGACGCGCTGGTGCACGTCGTGCGGGGCTTCCCCGATCCCATGGGCATGAAGGACCTGGACCCCGCCCGGGACGTCGACGACTTCGCCTCCGAGCTGATCCTCGCGGACTTCGAGGTCGTCGAAAAGCGCCTCGATCGGCTCGAGCGAGAGAACGCCCAGACGCTGGAGCGCCGCGCCCTCGAGCGCGCCTACGAGGCCCTCGAGGAGGAGATCCCCCTGCGCGAGCTCGAGTTCGACGCCGAAGAGCTCAAGGCGATGTCCGGCTACGCGCTGGTCTCGCTGCTGCCGGTGATCACGCTGTACAACCTCGGCGAGGACGAGTGGTCCGACGACAGCTTCGCGGCGTTCCGGTCCCCCGCCCCCCCCGAAGGCGCCCGGCAGGCGGCGATGGGGATCTGCGGCCAGCTCGAGATGGAGCTGGCGGACCTCGATGAGGAGGAGCAGGCCGAGTTCCTGGAGGCGCTCGAGCTCGAGGAGCCCGCCCGCTTCGCGTTCATCCGCGAGGCCTACGCGCTGCTCGACCTGATCAGCTTCCTGACCAGCGGCAAGGACGAGTGCCGCGCCTGGACCGTGCGCAAGGGCAGCACCGCCCCCGTCGCCGCCGGCAAGATCCACAGCGACCTGGAGCGGGGCTTCATCCGCGCCGAGGTCCTCGGCTGGGCCGACTGGCTGGAGCATGGCTCCGAGCAGGCCGCCAAGGCCGCCGGCGTCTACCGCAAGGAAGGCAAGGGCTACGTCGTGCAGGACGGCGACATCCTGCACATCCTGTCGGGCGTCTAGGAGCTGCGCGCGCCTAGATGTCCTCGGCGTAAGTCCCGACCGGGAGTCCGGCGAGCAATCGGCGT